>CADBRN010000061.1 GCA_902797025.1 uncultured Lachnospiraceae bacterium | reverse complement strand
TTTAACGCTGAGAGCGCGAGACGGGATTCGAACCCGCGACCCCAACCTTGGCAAGGTTGTACTCCACCCCTGAGCCACTCGCGCATAAGCAGGTGATGGGAATCGAACCCACATATCCAGCTTGGAAGGCTGGTGTTCTACCACTGAACTACACCTGCATCGGACTGATCTCCGGCGGGATCGGATCGATCTCCGCTGAGAACTTCATGATTATAACCCGGATACTGCCTGTGTGTCAATGAAAAAATTTACTTTTTGATCCTTTTTTGTAAAAGAGCCGTAAATGTTGTGTGGGAAAAAAAGTTGCGTTATTATGAAAAAAGAGAAAGTTTTCTTACGAAGGAGCGAAATAATTTTCAGAATAAAATGAGGAGGATTTGATGAACCCGGATTTATTGCAGAAAACAATCGACAGCTATATGGAAAAATTTGAAGTTCAGAACAGTCCGGAACACCGTGAGATCTATAAGTGGACCGCTGTCAGCAACTTTCAGAAATACTGGGACATCGACGCTTCGGATTTCGGGAAAATGTTCAAGCGGGCGCTCTCGGAATCCGAAGACCTTATTGACGATGACCGGATGAAACCATCGGCGGGAATCGGATATCTCTGCTCGAAGGATGAGGAGACCCGGGAAAAGGTGCGTGACGCCTTCCGCGACCTGCTCGAGCCGGATCAGTCTGATTACAGGAGACGCCAGAAAAAGTGCGAGGATTTCGTCGAAACACTGAACCGCATGCTCGCGGAGGCGGGCGATGAGGAGTGGAGTCACAGGCAGTCGATGCGCGCTGCGATCATGTATCTCGCATTCATCGAGCCGGACGATAATTTCATGTACCGCGAGGCGGAAGAAAAGGCATTCGCACACTATGTCCGCTATACGGGAAAAGTCGGAAGCGGGAAATCCTTCAGTCTGAAGAGCTATTACACGATGTGTGATGAGATCGTTTCAGCGCTGTCTGAAAATGAGGATCTTCTTACGATGGTTCAAAATGAACTGGAGAGAGAGGCGGATCGGACGGAAGATGGTTCTGTGACGGATATCGACGGCGAGAATCATATTCTGGCCTTCGATCTGATTTACTGCACGCAGAACTACGGATTTTATGATGAACAGCTCCCGGCGCCGCGCAGATCAGGGCGCAGCGCCCTGCAGGCCGAGGAGCGCGAGAGGCAGATCGCAGCGCTCCGGAAGAAGGAGGAGGCGGTCAGGGCGGAGCTTTCTGCGGCAAAGGAAAAAATCGGCGCGAATCCGCTCTGCGACCTGAAGGGCTGCAGGGTTCATCATGCGAAATTCGGGGATGGAACAGTCACAGGACAGGAGGATAAACGGATACTCGTTTCTTTTGACGCAGGAGAGAAGAAATTTGTCGTTCCGGATGCGGTGACCCGTGGATTTCTGCGGATGGATGATGAGAAAATAACCGCCGCGATGAAGGAATACGGGGCGCTCGGGGAAGAGATCGGACGTCTGGAGCGGGACCTGCGCATGATTGAGATCGAGATCAGCGAACTTGGATGAGCCGGGGCAGGCATCTTCAAAGTTTGCTGTCCGGCAGAAGTATAACCGGAGGAATAAATGGATATTTATGCAATTTTTACGCTGTGCGGGGGCCTCGCGTTTTTCCTGTTCGGCATGAATCTGATGTCCGGAAATCTGAAGAAGGTGGCCGGAGGAAAAATGCAGGGGACCCTGGAGCGCCTCACGTCAAGTCCGGCAAAGGGCCTTATGCTCGGCGCGGTTATCACGATCGCGATCCAGTCGTCGTCGGCGCTGACCGTCATGCTCGTCGGACTGGTCAATTCCGGGCTGATGCAGCTGGCGCAGACCGTTCCGGTCATCATGGGATCCAACATCGGAACAACGCTGACTTCCTGGATTCTCTCGCTGAACGGAATTGAATCGGACAATTTTTTCATCTCTATGCTCAAACCGGAGAATTTTGCTCCGATCGTCGCCCTTGTCGGCGTCATCATGGTACTCGCCGCGAAAAGCAGCAAAAAGCGGGATTTCGGGACGATTCTCTGCGGTTTTGCGATTCTGATGTACGGGATGACGATGATGTCTTCCGCCGTCGGACCGATCGCGCAGGAGCCGGGATTTCAGAAGGCGCTCGTCGCATTTTCCAATCCGTTTCTGGCGCTGCTCGTAGGAGTCGCCTTTACGGGTGTCATCCAGTCTTCCGCGGCGGCCATCGGCGTTCTTCAGGCATTGGCGCTTACCGGAAATATCAGCTTCGGCATGGCGATTCCGCTCGTCATGGGCGCGAACATCGGCACGTGCGTGACCGCACTTTTGTCCGCAATCGGCGTCAGCCGCAGGGCGAAGCGTGTCTCCCTGATCCATGTCTGGCTCAATATCATCGGTGCGGCGATCTTCATGACACTGTATCTTGTACTCAGGTATATCGCCGGCATGCCGTTTTTCGAGGAAGCGATTTCTTCCTTCGAGATCGCTGTATTCCACTCCATTTTCAATGTGGGAACCGTACTGATTCTGCTTCCCTTTACGAAGGCACTCGTCAGACTCATCGAGCGGATGCTTCCGGTACTTCCGGAGGAGAATAAAGCCGGCCGTCCGGCGGAACTGCTCGACCGGAGACTTCTGGTGACGCCGTCTGTCGCGGTCAGTCATGCCAGGGAGAAGGCGGTGGAAATGGCGCAGCTGGCGAAAGAGGCGTTTTCCGACTCGATTCGTGTTGTCATGGAATATGACGAAGAGCGGGTCCGGAAAATTCTTGATACCGAGGATTATCTCGATTATCTGGAAGATCAGCTCGATACGTTTCTGATCCGGCTTTCTGCCCAGGAGCTGACGGAAGAAGACAGCAATGCCATCTCGGAGATGCTCCATGCCATCAATGACCTCGAGAGGATCAGCGATCACGCCGCAAACATGGCGGCAGTCGCGACACGCATGCACGAGGACAAGCTTTCATTTTCCGATAAGGCGGCCGCAGAGATGGCCGTGCTCGAGGGGGCGGTCAATCGTGAACTGGATGTGATGTATCGTGCTTTTTCGGAGGAAAATCGGGAGCAGGCGCTTGCCGCCGAGCCGCTCCGGGAGGTGATCGACAAGCTCGTCCGCGAGATGAAGAATCGCCATATCGACCGTCTTCAGACGGGTGAGTGCAGCGGTGAGATGGGAGTCGTTCTGAATGATATCCTGACATACTGCGGACGCGCGGCGGATCTCAGTTCGAACATCTGTGTCAGCGTTGTCCAGATTCAGTCTTCGAGTCTCGAGGTCCACAGCTTCATGGACCGCCTGCGTGCGGGAGAGGAACCGGAGTTTGTGCATGAGTATGAAAAATTCGAGGAGGAATACCGTCTTGCGCCGTATACGCCGTTGAAGGTGAAGAAGAAAAAGAAGAAGGACAAAAAGAAAGAGAAGGATAAGAAAAAATGAAATCCGAAGGATGAGGTCAGACGGTGATTTTATAGGAGGAGGGAACTATGCGATCAGCCGGGATATTGTTTCCGATCACATCACTGCCGACGCGGTACGGAATCGGGGGATTTTCGGAGGAAGCTTACGCATTTGCGGATCGGCTCGCCGAGGCCGGCCAGACAATCTGGCAGATTCTTCCGGTGGTGCCGACCGGATTCGGCGACTCACCCTATCAGTCGTTTTCCACCTTTGCGGGAAATCCGTATATGATTTCCCTCGATGAGCTGTGCCAGACGGGGCTGCTCTCGAAAGAAGAGTGCGAGGATGCCGATGCCTGTGAAGACCCGGAATATGTGGACTACGGCCGCGTCTACCGGACGCGTTATGCGGTTCTCAGAAAGGCGTTCGGCCGATTTTCGGCGGACCGCGCAGAGGGGTACGGACGGTTCCTTAAGGAGAACGGGGACTGGCTCCCGAATTACGCGCTGTTTATGGCAATCAAGGAGAGTCTCGGCGGAATTCCCTGGAGCAGTTGGCCCGGGCCGCTGATGCTGCGGGAGGAGAGCGCGCTTGCAAAAGCGCGGACGGAGCTCGCGGGGGAGATTGCCTTCCAGTATTTTCTGCAGTATGAATTTGACGTACAGTGGAAGAAACTGAAGCAGTACGTGAACGGGAAGGGAATCCGTATCTTCGGTGATATGCCGATTTACGTCGCGATGGACAGCGCGGATGCATGGGCGGACCCGAAACTTTTTCAGTTCAATGACGGGCTCGTTCCGGAAAATGTCGCGGGATGTCCGCCGGATGGATTTACCGCGGACGGTCAGCTCTGGGGCAATCCGCTCTATGACTGGGATTATCAGAGAACGACGGGATATGTATGGTGGATCCGGCGGATGCGCCGGGTAAGCAGTCTGTATGATATCGTCCGCATCGATCATTTCCGCGGATTTGAGTCGTATTATTCGATCCCCTACACGGAGAAGACAGCCAGAAACGGCATCTGGAGGAAAGGCCCGGGACTGGATGTTTTCCGGGCGATCCGCGAAGCCTGCGGCGACATCCGCGTCGTCGCGGAGGATCTCGGCTATCTGACAGACGATGTGCGTCAGATGGTGCGGGATTCCGGCTATCCCGGCATGAAGGTTCTGCAGTTTGCCTTCGGATCCGATCCACAGAACGAATACCTGCCGCATCATTACGGGAGAAATTGCGTCGTCTACACAGGTACGCAGGATAACGATACGTCCCGCGGCTATTTTTCGTCCGCACCGGAGCGGGAAAGACGGTTCTGTCTGAATTATCTCGGCCGTCCGGACTGTACCGAGGAAGAGTTCGCGTGGACGCTGATCCGCACCGCATTCGCGAGTGTGAGTGATACCGTGATTATCCCGATGCAGGATTATCTGAACCTCGGGACAGAAGCACGGATGAATATTCCCTCGACGAGAGGGGGACGGAACTGGCGCTGGAGAATGCTCCCGGGCGCCTTCGACGGGAAACTTGCCGGACAGATCCGCGAGATGACGGAACTCTACAGCCGTCTGGCGGACTGAAGCATGAAACTGCAGATGGAGGTATGTCCGGCCGGTTTTTTGGGAGGTTCGGTGTCAGCACGGAAACAATGCGGCGATGGTCAGTGAATGCCCGTCGGATGACTCCGCGGAAATTCTTCCCCTGTGTGCGGAGACGACCGCTTTTGCGATCGAGAGTCCGAGTCCGTATCCTCCGGTTTCGGAATTTCTGGAACGGTCCGTTCGGCGGGCGGGAGTTTCGTGTTGCCGGATCGGACCGGACGTTGTATTATATTGAAGAATTGCGGTCAAAAAGGGATCAGGAGGGAAAGCGTTGACGCAGCTGACAAAAGAAATCGAACGCAGACGGACGTTTGCGATTATCTCGCACCCGGATGCGGGTAAAACGACACTGACAGAGAAATTTCTGCTTTACGGAGGCGCGATCAATCTCGCGGGCTCGGTCAAGGGAAAGGCGACGGCCCGCCACGCGGTTTCGGACTGGATGGAGATCGAAAAACAGCGTGGTATCTCGGTCACTTCCTCTGTGATGCAGTTTTCCTATGACGGTTACTGCATCAATATTCTGGATACGCCGGGACACCAGGATTTCTCGGAGGATACGTACCGGACACTGATGGCCGCCGACTCTGCGGTCATGGTCATCGACGGCGGAAAGGGTGTCGAGGCGCAGACGCGGAAGCTTTTCAAGGTCTGCGCGATGCGTCATATTCCGGTCTTTACGTTTATCAACAAGCTCGATCGGGACGCGCGGGATACCTTTGATCTCGTCGATGAGGTCGAGAAGGAGCTCGGCATCGCGACCTGTCCGGTCAACTGGCCGATCGGTTCCGGAAAAAACTTCCGCGGCGTTTACGACCGGAAGACGAACAAGGTCCTGACATTTGCGGGGACGGAAAAGGGAACGAAGGAAGGAATCGAGGAGGAGATCGATCTTGATGATCCGCATCTGCTCGACGTGATCACGGAGGATCAGAAGGAGACGCTGGAGGGCGAGATCGAACTGCTCGACGGTGCGTCTGCGGATTTCGATCAGGAACGCGTCAGCAGGGGAGAACTTTCGCCGGTCTTCTTTGGATCTGCGCTGACGAATTTCGGCGTCGAGACGTTTCTCACCCATTTTCTGGCGATGACGGAATCCCCGCTTCCGCGTATGTCCGATGAGGGGCTGATCGATCCGATGCGGGAGGATTTCTCCGCGTTCGTATTCAAGATTCAGGCGAATATGAACGCCCATCACCGCGACCGTGTCGCATTTATGCGCGTCTGCTCGGGGAAGTTTGACGCGGACAAAGAGGTCTACCATGTTCAGAGCGAAAAGAAGATGCGGCTGCTTCAGCCCCAGCAGATGATGGCGGACGACCGCCATGTCGTCTCGGAGGCGTACGCCGGTGATATCATCGGAGTATTTGATCCGGGGATCTTCGCGATCGGAGATACGGTCTGCATGCCGGGACACCATTTCCGGTTTGAAGGAATCCCGACGTTCGCGCCGGAGCATTTCGCGCGCGTCACGCTGATCGACTCGATGAAGAGAAAACAGTTCGTCAAGGGAATCCGTCAGATCGCCCAGGAAGGAGCGATCCAGATCTTCCAGGAGGTCCGAGGCGGCATGGAGGAGATCATCGTCGGTGTCGTCGGTATTCTGCAGTTCGATGTGCTGAAATTCCGGATTGAGAATGAGTATAATTGCGAGATCCGCCTTGAGACACTGCCGTACGAGTATATCCGCTGGATTGAAAATTATCAGGAAATTGATCTTGAACGGATCTCGGGAACATCGGATATGAAGATTGTCAAGGATATGCACGATCGTCCGCTTTTACTTTTCGTCAATGAATGGAGCGTCGGCATGACACTCGACCGAAACGAAAATCTGAAGCTCGCGGAATTCAGCCGAAACTGAACGATTGATCAGAAGGAAAGAGAGGAGCAGGGTTTGCCGGGCCGAAGGGCAGGCGGCGCCTTGCTCTTGTTTTTTCGTTTCGTTGAATCCCGCCCTCCGGATATGGTATAATACGGTAGAAGTATTGAATTTTTACGCCCGCCCGCTTCGGAGGCGGACAGTACGGAGGCATTTTATGGCGGATAAGAATATGGTCACCATCTATGACGATAAGAAAAACGGTACAGTGCAGATCGCGGAGGATGTGCTCGCCAGCATTGTCGGTCTCGCTGCGACGGAGATCGACGGGGTCGCTTCACTCGGCGGAAATATTACAAATGACAAGATCGGCCATATCCGGAGGAAGGCGATTCTGCGCGGAGTCAAGGTCGATGTTCTGGAGGGAGTCGCTTCCGTCCGCATCATTATCAATATGAATTACGGGTTCAGCATTCCGGATGTGACGCGCCAGGTTCAGGAGCGCGTGAAATCCGCCCTCGAGAATATGACGGGACTGGAAGTGTCCGATGTAAATGTCAGCGTCGCGGAAGTTGTTGTGGACGCATCGAAGTAAACAGGAACGGAGACATAATTATGAAACGCAGCGAAATACGCGAAACGATTTTTATCCTGCTGTTCATGTCGCAGTTTTACGATGAAAACGGAACGCGGGAACAGCGGAATCTGTACCTCGAAGGGATGAACGACGGACGGCTGTCTGAGGTTCAGGGCGTCATGCCGACCGATGAGGATACCGCGTATATCACTAAGAAGCTGGACGGTATCCTCGCGCACCAGGAAGAGATTGACGCGATGCTGGATAAGATCAGCGAAGGATGGAAGATCCGCCGTATGGCAGGGACGGACCGGTGCGTACTCCGGCTTGCGGTCTATGAGATCTGCTATGACGAGGAGATTCCGACGGGTGTGGCCATCAATGAGGCGGTCGAGCTCGCGAAGAAATACGGAGGAGATCATTCCGCCTCGTTTGTCAACGGAATTCTCGCCAAAATCGCGGAGGAAAATCGGAAGTGAACCGGGTCTATTCTGTCTCGCAGATGACCGCTTATATCGGAAATCTGTTCCGGCAGGATGTGCTCCTGCCGCGGGTTTCCGTGAGCGGGGAGGTGAGCAACTGCACGTATCACCGGTCGGGCAATCTGTTTTTTACGATAAAGGACGCGTCATCCGCAATGGCGTGTGTCATGTTTTCCAGTTCGCGCCGCGGACTGGCTTTTCATATGAAGGAAGGCGACAAGGTCGTCGTGACCGGGTCGGTCGAGGTTTTCCCAAGAGACGGAAAATACCAGCTGTATGCCAAAAAGATCGAACTTGCCGGAGCCGGCGTGCTCTATGAACAGTTTCTGAAGCTGAAGGCGGAGCTTCAGGAGATGGGAATGTTTGATCCGATGTACAAGCAGCCGGTTCCGAAGTATGTCCGGACGCTCGGGATCGTGACAGCACCGACGGGGGCGGCGGTTCAGGATATCCGGAATATTGCCCTTCGCAGAAATCCCTACATTCAGTTGATTTTATATCCGGCGCTTGTACAGGGGGACGGGGCGAAGGAGAGCATCGTCCGCGGAATCAGGACGCTGGACCGGATGAATCTGGACTGTATTATCATCGGGCGGGGCGGAGGTTCGATCGAGGATCTCTGGGCTTTTAATGAGAGGGAGGTCGCAGAGGCGGTCTTCAACTGCCGGACGCCGGTCATCTCGGCGGTCGGGCATGAGACGGATACAACGATCACGGATTTTGTGGCGGATTTAAGAGCTCCGACGCCTTCCGCGGCGGCAGAGCTGGCGGTCGCGGATATCAGCGAGATTCTGATGCGTCTGGAACGGTATGAACGGCGCCTGCAGATGGGGATGGAGATGTGCGTCCAGAGTGCGCGAAGTGAGATCGCGAAACGGCGGGCGGTCTGGGCGGAGCTTTCACCGGAAAAGCGTCTTCGGAACCGGAAGGCGGATCTGGCAGGTCTGCGTGAACGGATCATCCGGGCGGCGGAAGACTCCGTCCGGGAGAGCAGGCTGTACGTCGAACGCGCGGGAGTGCGCATTGAAAATGGAAAAGTCCGGTTGCTCGATGAAAAGCGCCACGCGCTGCAGATGAGAATCGAGAGAATGAAGGGATTGTCGCCGCTTGCGAAGCTGAATCAGGGCTATGCGCGGAGCGAAAAAGAGGGCGGGGAGCCCGTCGTGAGCGTGCAGGATGTGGAGAGCGGGGATCCGGTGCATATTTATGTGCGTGACGGACGAATCGACGCGGTCGTTTCAGATACGGAAGAGTTGAAGTATCAGTCTTCGTAAAGTCAGACGGGAGGATACGCATGGCGGAAGAAACCAGGCAGAAGGAAAAAGAGCAGACGCTTGAGGAAGCGTTTAAACGGCTTGATGAGATCGCCGGACGTCTCGAACAGAAAGATCTGTCTCTTGAGGAATCCTTTCAGTTATATAAGGAAGGAATGGAACTTTTAAAAACCTGCAGCGGAAGGATCGATCAGGTCGAGAAGAAAATGATGCAGATCAGCAGTGACGGGACACTCAGGGAGTTTTGATCATGGAAGAACGGGTGTTTGAAGAAGAGCTCAAAAAGAAGAGCGCGGCCGTTGAACAGGTGATCCGGCGTTTTCTGCCGGAGGATGACGGAGGTTATGCGAAAAAGATCCGTGAGGCGATGTGCTACAGCATGGAAGCGGGCGGAAAACGGATCCGTCCGCTTCTTATGTATGAGAGTTATCACCTTTTCGGCGGAGAATCGGCGATCGTAGAGCCGTTCATGGCAGCGATCGAGATGATTCATACGCATTCTCTGATTCATGACGATCTTCCGGCGATCGACAACGATGATCTGCGGAGAGGAAAACCGACGGTTCATATCGTATACGGGGAGGCGGCTGCACTGCTCGCAGGCGATGCGCTCCTGAATTACGCGTATGAGACGGCGCTCCAGTCGTTCCTGTACATCTACGGGCGGGAGGATTTTCAGGAGATCGGGGAACGGATCGCAGAGGCTCTGCGGACGATGAGCAATAAGACCGGGATCCGCGGTATGCTCGCCGGACAGAGTGTCGATGTGGAAAATGAAAAATCCGGGCATCTTTCGATCGATCGGGATATGCTGGATTATATTTATGAATATAAGACCTCGAAGCTGATCGAGGCGCCGCTCCAGATCGGAGCGATTCTGGCGGGGGCGGACAAGAGCGACCAGCTCTGCATGGACGACCTCGGAAAAAGGATCGGCCTGGCATTTCAGATTCAGGATGATATTCTGGATGTCACGGGCGATGAGAGGGAACTTGGGAAGCCGGTCCGCTCGGATGAGCGGAATGAGAAAACGACGTATGTAACACTGCTCGGTATAGAGGGCGCCAGACAAAAGGTTGAGACTCTGACCGAACAGGCGGCGGGACTTCTGGAGACGATTCCGGGGGACACGGAATTTCTGATTCATCTGGTGAAAAAACTTGCCGCCCGGACGAAATGATTTTACAGGAGACGGTAGTTATGCTGGAAATGATCCATGAGGCGAATGATGTGAAAAAGCTGCGGGAGGAAGATCTTCCGCGTCTGGCGGCTGAGATCCGGCAGTTTCTGATCCGCTCTGTGAGCAAAACCGGCGGGCACCTCGCGTCAAATCTCGGAACCGTCGAATTGACGATTGCGCTTCACCGCGTCTATACGCTTCCGCGGGACAAGATTATCTGGGACGTCGGACACCAGTCCTACACGCACAAAATCCTGACGGGAAGGAAGGACGAGTTTGCGCATCTGCGTCAGAAGGACGGAATCAGCGGATTCCCGAGAAGAAGCGAGAGTCCGTGCGACAGTTTCGATACCGGCCACAGTTCGACCTCGATCTCGGCGGGACTCGGATACGTACACGCCAGAGAACTGCAGCATCAGAATTATTCGGTTGTCTCCGTGATCGGAGACGGTTCCATCACAGGGGGGATGGCTTTCGAGGCGCTGAACAACGCGGGCTGCCTGGATACGAATTTTGTCATCGTGCTGAATGACAATACGATGTCGATCTCAAAAAATGTCGGCGGGATGTCCGATTATCTCGGAAGAATCCGCACCTCCGCGGCATATACGGATATGAAGATGAATGTATCGGCGGCGCTTGAGAAGATACCGGTCGTCGGAGACAGGATGGTCGGAGCCATAAGAAGGGCAAAGAGCGGCCTGAAGGAAATCATGATCCCGGGTATGCTTTTCGAAAATATGGGACTCACCTACCTGGGGCCGGTTGACGGTCATAACATTCCCCAGCTGATCCGGGTGCTGCAGGAGGCGCGGTCTTTCAGGGGACCGGTGCTCCTGCACGTGCTGACCGAGAAGGGCAGGGGATTTACCCCGGCGGTCCGTCATCCTTCGCGGTTCCACGGAACCGGCCCGTTTGATCCGGAGACCGGCATTCCGCTGGCGGAACAGGCGCCGACCTACACGGACGTTTTTGCGACGATCATGACGAAGATCGGCGGACGCGATCCGAAGGTCGTCGCGGTGACGGCGGCGATGGCAGGGGGAACAGGACTGAAGCGCTTCGCAAATATGTATCCGGACCGGTTTTATGACGTCGGTATCGCCGAGGGACATGCGGTGACATTTGCCGCGGGTCTGGCGCTCGGCGGCGTGATTCCGATCGTCGCGGTGTATTCGTCGTTTCTGCAGCGCGCCTTTGACCAGATCATGGAGGATGTGTGCATGCAGAACCTGCACGTCGTCTTTGCGCTCGACCGTTCGGGCTTTGTGGGTGCGGACGGACGGACACACAACGGCTGTTTTGATCTGTCGTACCTGACGATGATGCCGAATATGACGGTGATGGCGCCGAAAAACTTCTGGGAACTCTCCGATATGGTGAAATTTGCGGTAGGCTTCAACGGCCCGGTCGCGATCCGTTATCCGAAGGGAGAGGCGTACGGCGGTCTGACGTATCAGAGAAGTCCGATTGAGTATGGAAAAGCGGAAATGATCGAGCTTCAGGAGGACATCGCGATCCTCGCGATCGGTTCCATGGTACGGACGGGACTCGACGTACTGCGGAAGCTGAACCAGGCAGGAAGACGGGCGACACTCGTCAATATGCGTTTCGCAAAACCGATTGACACCGGGATGATCGACCGTCTCGCGGGGACGCACAGAACGATGATCACGATCGAAGAAAATGTCCGGACGGGCGGTTTCGGTGAACAGGTCCTCGCTTATATCGGGCAGGCACATCCGGATGTGCGGGTGAAGATCTTTGCGATTCCGGATGAGTATATCGGACACGGAAGCGTTGCGTGGCAGAGACAGGAGGCCGGCCTGGACGCGGATACGATCTGCGAAGCGGTCATCAGCGGGGACGGAACAGAAGGACCGGATTGAATACCGGAAGAAACCGGAAGGAACTGGAAGGACAGAAGGAAATGGGAAAAGAGCGGCTCGATGTCCTCGTGATCCGGCATGGATTTGCGGATGCCAGAGAGAAGGCAAAGCGTCTGATCATGGCGGGCGAGATTTACGTCGATGGACAGAAAGAAGACAAGGCAGGCATGCGGTTCGACGAGACCGCGAAGATCGAGTACCGCGGACACAATCCGCTCCCTTATGTCGGTCGGGGCGGACTGAAGCTGGAAAAAGCGATCCGCGTATTTCATCCGGATCTTACCGGCCGCGTCTGCATGGATGTGGGTGCGTCGACCGGAGGATTCACGGACTGTATGCTTCAGAACGGCGCGCGGCTGGTCTATTCGGTCGACGTCGGACGGGGCCAGCTGGCGTGGAAACTGAGGGAAGATCCGCGTGTCGTCTGCATGGAAAAGACAAATATCCGGTATCTGACGCCGGATGCGATCGGCGAGAGACCTTCCTTCGTATCCATAGATGTGTCGTTTATCTCACTGTCGATCGTGCTTCCGGCCGCGCTGAATCTGATCACGCCATCCGGAAGGGCGGTCTGTCTGATCAAACCGCAGTTTGAGGCGGGCCGCGAAAAGGTCGGGAAAAAAGGAGTGGTCCGGGATCCGGAGGTGCACGAAGAAGTGATCCGGAAGGTCGGAGACATCGCAGATTCCCTCGGCTGCAGAGTGCTGGGACTCGATTATTCCCCGATCAAGGGACCGGAGGGCAATATCGAATACCTGCTTTATCTGGAAGCACCGGGGGAGACGATTTTCTCCGGGCAGGGACGTCTGACAGACGAGAGAATCAGGGATACGGTCCGTGCAGCACATGACGAACTGGACCGTCAGCCGTAAGAGCTGCAAAAGAGCGGCGGAGGTTTCTATGCACCGGTTTTATCTTATTACAAATACCATCAAGGATCCGGACCTCGCGGTCACGCATTCGATCATGAATTATCTCATGAGCAAGGGACAGACGTGTACGTATTGTCTGGAAAACAAGAGAAACGTGCACGATCCTTTCCGGTACACGAATCCGGACAATATCCCCGAGGGTACGGACTGCATTCTCGTGCTCGGCGGGGACGGGACGCTGATTCTGTCTGCGACAGACACGATTGACCGTCAGATTCCTCTTCTCGGGATCAATCTGGGGACTCTCGGATATCTCGCGGAAATCGACCGCACCTCGATCTACACGGCGATGGATCATCTGATCCGCGACGAATATCTGATCGAGGAGAGGATGCTGCTGCGCGGGACCGTTTCCCGGTCAGGAATGGAATCGGATTCGGACATCGCGCTCAACGACATCGTCATACGGAGAGATGAGGCGTACGGGACGATCGAGGTGAAGAATTTCGTGAACGGGGCATATCTGAATTCGTACAAGTCCGACGGAATCATTATCTCTACGCCCACCGGATCCACAGGGTACAGTATGTCGGTCGGGGGGCCGATCATCGCTCCCGGGGCGAATCTTTTTCTGATGACGCCGCTGGCGGCCCACGTACTGAACACCCGGAGCATCGTGCTTCCCTGTGAGGATACCATCAGCGTGATCGTCGGGCCGGGACGGGACGGGCAGCAGGAACAGGCGGCGGCTTACTTTGACGGAAACAAGAAGGTGGCGATGACGACGGGGGACCGCATCGATATCCGGCGCGCGGACAAGACCGCGCTTTTCGTCAAGCTTGACAATCACAGTTTTCTTGAGACGCTCAGCCGCAAGATGAGCAACTGAAAATGGGGGCATCTGGTATGAAACCGAACAGGCACGCGCAGATATTAAAGCTGATCCGTGAGTACGATATTGAGACGCAGGAGGAACTTGCGAAGAAGCTCAATGAGACGGGGTTTCCGGTCACGCAGGCGACGGTTTCGCGTGATATCCGCGAGCTGAAACTGACGAAGCAGGCCAATGATCACGGCGGGTTCCGCTACGCGCTGATGGAGAATATTCCCAAGGACGAGGAAGGACGCTTCATCCGTGTGCTGAAGGATTCCTTTGTCTCGATGGACACCGCGGACAGTATCGTCGTGATCAAGACCGCGCCCGGGATGGCGATGGCGGCGGCGTCGGTCCTCGATGAACTTCATCTCGATGAGATCGTCGGAAGCATCGCTGGGGACAATACGATCATGTGCGCGGCGAGAAGTCACGACGACGCGGTGCGTGTGATGGAAAATCTTCGGAGGATGCTGGAACGTATCTGACCTGAGGCGCTCCGTCTGCCGCCGGGCGGCGGATCTGGTGTGAAAGAAATGGAGGCACCGGAAATGTTGACAGAACTGCATGTAAAAAATCTGGCGCTGATCGACGAGGCGGATGTCCTGTTCGGTCGGGGCCTTAATATTTTAACGGGTGAGACCGGAGCCGGAAAGTCGATCCTGCTCGGAGCCGTCAATCTTGCGCTCGGGCAGAAATTTTCGAAGGATATGCTGCGGACCGGACGTGATTCCGCACTCGTGGAACTCGTTTTTGACGTGGAACACGAGTCGGTGAGAAAAAAACTGCTGGAGATCGGGATCGAGCCGGAAGACGGCCAGGTCATTATCGCCAGGAGGATCCGGGAGGGACGGAGTGTGAACCGCATCAACGGGGAGACGTGCACCGCATCCGCGCTGAAGCAGGCTGCATCCCTTCTCATCGACATCCACGGGCAGCATGAAAATCAGACACTGCTCGATGCGGACGGACAGCTCCGTCTTCTCGATATGTACGGGGAAGAACAGACCGCTCCGCTGCTCGCGGAGGTGAGAGAGGCCTGCCGATCGTACCGCGAGGTCACGCGGGAGCTTTCTGAATATCAGATCGACGACCGGAAGAGAGATCGCGAGATCGACCTTCTTACCTATGAAATAAATGAGATCCGGGACGCGAATCTTCGCGACGGGGAGGAGGAAGAACTCGACCGGGAGTACCGGAGAATGGCGAACAGCCGGAGAATCACCGCGACGCTCGGTGAGGTCTGCCGGATGACCGGCGGGGAAGGCGCGGGGGATCTTGTGAGCCGCGCACTGCGTGATCTTTCGGAAATTACGGAGTACGACGACACGCTCGCGGATCTGGCGTCATCTCTTGCGGACGCGGAGAGCCTGCTTTCCGATTTTGACCGGAGCGCCTCCGATTATCTGGATGCGCTGTCCTTTTCTGAAGAAGAGTTCCTCGGGACGGAGGAACGTCTCAATCTGATCCGTCATCTGGAGTCCAAGTACGGGAAGAATATCGGAGAGATCCGGAATTATCTGGCGAAACAGGAGGAGCGCCTCGATGCGCTCCGACATTTCGGGGAGAGAAAGGAAGCGCTTCAGCAGGAGGCGGCGGCCGCAGAGCAGAAGATGAATGAGGCGGCCGCAAGGCTCACAGAATGCAGGAAGCACTGCGCGGAACAATTTGCAGAGAGCATCCGGGCGTCGCTTCTCGATCTGAATTTCCTTTCGGCGGGGTTCGAGGTTGTCTTCGAGCCGGCCGGTCACTGTACGGAGCGGGGGGCGGACACGGTCACTTTCATGCTTTCGACAAATCCCGGTGAAGCGATGCGGCCGCTCTCGAGGATTGCCTCCGGCGGAGAACTTTCGAGAATCATGCTGGCGATCCGGACGATCATGGCGGACCGGGACGACACGGAGACGCTGATCTTCGATGAGATCGATGCGGGGATCAGCGGGCGGACTGCCCAGAAGGTTTCGGAAAAAATGGCCCGGGTGGCGCAGGGGCGTCAGGTGATCGCGATCACGCATCTCGCACAGATCGCGGCGATGGCGGATCATCATTTTGAGATCCGGAAGAGTGTCGAAAACGGATCCACGGTCAGCCGGATCCGGGAACTGGATGAAAGCGAATCGGTAGAAGAACTGGCCAGAATCCTGGGAGGGACGGAAATCACGGACGCGGTCCGCAGCAGCGCAAGAGAGATGAAGGAGATGGCGTCCCGCGCGAGATAGGGGAAGGGTTCCCGGTTCGGAGCGCAGCACCGTGCGAATGGAAAAACACAGGTGCTGCATTTCCGGACCGGGAGATTTTTTATATCAGGAGAAAATTTGAAAATAGTGTTGACATTCAAATGGGCGAGTGCTACATTAAGTAGCGAAGATATTAGCACTCCAATGTAACGAGTGCTAACAAATCAGGAAGGAGCAGGGTTTGGATTTAGAACTGGACGAGAGAAAAAAAATCATCCTGAAAGCGATCATACAGACGTACCTGGACACAGGGGATCCGGTCGGTTCGCGGACGATCTCGAAGTACACTGATCTGAACTTAAGTTCCGCTACGATCCGAAACGAGATGTCCGATCTTGAGGAGATGGGTTATATCATTCAGCCGCATACCTCGGCGGGACGGATTCCGTCGGATAAAGGCTACCGCTACTATGTGAACGAGTTGATCCGTGAGAATGAAGAGAAGGATCAGCAGATCACGGAGGTACGGGATCTGATGATCAAGAAGACCGACCGGCTGGAAAGTGTTCTGAAGCAGGTGGTCAAGGCGCTGGCGAACAACACGAACTATGCGACGATGATCATGCCTTCGGTACATTCGACGAGACTGAAATTCATCCAGCTCTCGAGGCTGCACGATCTGCAGCTCCTCGCGGTGATCGTGGCACAGGGCAATATGGTCAAGAACCGTCTGATCGATCTGGATGAGCCGATCGATGACGAGCAGCTGCTGAAGCTGAATCTTCTTCTGAATACGCAGCTGAACGGTCTTTCCATCGGCGAGATCAATCTTGAGATGATTCAGAAGATGAAAGAGCAGGCGGGCATTCACAGCGCGGTGATCGGCACCGTCGTCGACGCGGTCGCGGAGGCGATCAAGCCGGACCGTGATGACGCACAGGTGTACACGAGCGGCGCGAAGAACATCTTCAAATATCCGGAGCTTGCAGATTCGGAGAGCGCGAGTGAACTGATCTCTGCGTTTGAGGATAAGGGTGAACTTGCGGAGATGCTTCAGGAGACGGGAGCGGATGCGGGGGACGGCGATATTCAGGTCTATATCGGCAGTGAATCGCCTCTGCAGAACATGGATGAGGTTTCCGTCGTCACCGCGAACTATGATCTCGGCGATGGCCTGACCGGGCGGATCGGGATCGTAGGTCCGAGAAGAATGGATTACAGAAATGTCGTCAGCAACCTGAAAACGATGAAGGTTCAGCTCGATACGATTTTCAAGGGAAAGGACGGAGACGGCAGCGCAGGGAAACCGCAGGATCAGACCGGCGGACCGGCGGATGCCGGAGCGCCGGGTGGTGAACCCGCCGGAGTACCGGATGGCGGACCGGGCGGAGCACCGGGAAAAACCGGGGAGAAACCGGCCGAGTAGAGCGCCTGTATGAGGGAGCCGGTTCGGATTGATCAATTTCAGAGAAAGGTGGCACAGATTTGGCTGATAAGGAAATGAAAACGGCACAGGATCAGAGAGAGGATCTGAAAACAGAGACCGATACGGATCCGAAGGCCGGGGCGGAACCTGCCGCAGAGACAGAAGAATGTAATACAGGAAAAAGTACAGAAAATAAGAGCGAAGAGAAAACAGAAGAGACATCCGGCTCCGCGGAAAAGGCGGAAGAAACCGGGAAGAACCAGAAGGCGGAGGAGACCGGAGATCAGAAAAAATCCTTCTTCAAAAAGAAGGAGAAAAAAGATCCGAAGGATGAAAAGATCGCCGATCTGACCGACCGTCTGCAGAGGCAGATGGCCGAGTTCGACAATTACCGCAAACGCACAGATAAGGAAAAAGCGCAGATGTTTGATGTCGGTGCGAAGAGCGTGATCGAGAAAATCCTTCCGATCGTCGATAATTTCGAGCGGGGACTTGAGAACTGCAGCGAGGAGGATCCCTTCGCGGACGGGATGAAAAAGGTCTATAAGCAGATGATCACAGCACTGACCGATCTGAACGTGAAGCCGATCGAGGCGGTCGGCAAGGAATTCGATCCGGATTTCCACAATGCCGTGATGCACACGGAGGATGAGAGCGTCGGTGAGAACGTGGTCGTGGAGGAATTCCAGAAGGGATATCTTTACAAGGATACGGTTGTCCGGCACAGCATGGTCAAGGTTGCGAATTAAATCGTGCCTTCCGGCTTTTATATAGATTCAACAGACATTTTCATGAGATTAAACAGGAGGTTTCATCATGAGTAAGATAATCGGTATTGATCTTGGTACGACAAACAGCTGCGTAGCGGTTATGGAAGGCGGAAAGCCGACCGTCATCGCAAACGCGGAAGGAAGCAGAACAACCCCGTCGATCGTAGCATTTACGAAGAACGGCGACCGTCTCGTCGGCGAGCCGGCAAAACGTCAGGCAGTCACGAATGCGGATAACACCGTATCCTCGATCAAACGTCACATGGGAACGGATTACCGTGTGTCGATCGGCGACAAGAAATATTCTCCGCAGGAGATCTCCGCGATGATCCTGCAGAAGTTGAAAGGCGACGCGGAGAATTATCTGGGCGAGAAGGTTACGGAGGCGGTTATTACCGTTCCGGCATATTTCAATGATGCACAGCGTCAGGCTACAAAGGACGCGGGCAAGATCGCGGGACTCGACGTAAAACGTATCATCAACGAGCCGACCGCGGCGGCGCTGGCATACGGCCTGGACAATGAGAGTGAGCAGAAGATCATGGTCTACGATCTGGGCGGCGGTACATTCGATGTATCGATCATCGAGATCGGCGACGGCGTCATCGAGGTTCTGGCGACATCCGGAAACAACCACCTGGGCGGCGACGACTTCGATCAGAGAGTGGCGAACTGGATGATCGAGGAGTTTAAAAAGCAGGAAGGCATCGATCTGTCAGGGGATAAGATGGCGATGCAGCGTATCAAAGAGGCGGCTGAGAAGGCGAAAATGGAGCTGTCCTCCTCTACGACGACGAACATCAACCTTCCGTTCATCACCGCAAATCAGGATGGACCGAAGCATCTGGATATGAACCTGACGAAGGCAAAATTCGACGAGCTGACCGCGGATCTGGTCGAGCTGACCGCGGAGCCGGTGCGCAAGGCACTTTCCGATGCGGGTCTGTCCGCCTCGGAGCTGTCGAAAGTTCTTCTGGTCGGCGGTTCCACGAGAATCCCGGCGGTACAGGATAAGGTAAAACAGCTGACCGGCAAGGAGCCGAGCAAGAACCTGAACCCGGATGAGTGCGTCGCGATCGGCGCTTCGATTCAGGGCGGCAAGCTCGCGGGCGACGCGGGCGCCGGCGACATCCTTCTTCTCGATGTCACGCCGCTGACACTTTCCATCGAGACGATGGGCGGAATCGCGACACATCTGATCGAGAGAAACACGACGATTCCGACGAAGAAGAGCCAGATCTTCTCCACCGCGGCGGACAACCAGACGGCTGTTGATATCAACGTCGTACAGGGTGAGCGTGAGTTCGCGAAAGACAACAAGTCCCTCGGCCAGTTCCGTCTGGACGGAATTCCGCCGGCAAGAAGAGGGGTTCCGCAGATCGAGGTTACATTTGACATCGACGCGAACGGAATCGTAAATGTATCCGCGAAGGATCTGGGCACCGGCAAGGAGCAGCACATTACGATCACAGCCGGCTCGAATATGAGCGAGGATGAGATCAACAAGGCAGTTCAGGAGGCGGCTCAGTACGAGGCCGAGGATAAGAAGCGCAAAGAGGCTGTCGACACGAAGAACGATGCGGACGCATCGGTCTTCCAGGTAGAGAAAGCGCTTGAGGAAGCGGGCGATAAGATTCCGGCAAGTGACAAGACACAGGTCGAGGCGGATCTGAATGCCCTGAAGGATCTTCTGAAGGATGCTCCGGCTGACGGAAGCCTGACTGACGCGCAGGTTACCGACATCAAGGCGGCGCAGGAGAAGATGATGCAGTCTGCACAGTCCCTGTTCACCAAGATGTATGAGAACATGCAGCAGAACAATCCGAACGGCGGGCAGGGAAGTCCGAACATGGGCGGCGGCGCAGCCGGCGGTTCTGCTTCGGGAAATGCCGGCGGCAGCGACGATGATGTTGTCGACGCGGATTACAAAGAGGTATAATTCCGGAGAGGCGAATAAGCGGCGGCCGAACAAAGGCCGGCGGGTCATCAGGCGGCGGAGAATTCCGCCGCCGATGGCGCGCACAGAGGCAGTTATTCACGCCGGAAATTTTTTTGTTTTCCGGCAAAACACCCTGAGCAGAGGTGAATTCATTGGCTGAAAAAAGAGATTACTACGAGGTCCTCGGAGTTGACCGGGGGGCTGATCAGGAAACCATCAAGAAAGCATACCGGAAGCTGGCAAAAAAATACCATCCGGATATGAATCCCGGAGATAAAAACGCAGAGGCAAAGTTCAAAGAAGCGACGGAGGCTTACAGCGTTCTTTCTGATGAAAATAAGAGAAAACAGTACGATCAGTTCGGTCACGCGGCTTTTGAAAACGGCGGCGCGGGCGGCTTCGATTTTACAAATATGGATATGGGAGATATCTTCGGAGATATCTTCGGAGATTTCTTCGGCGGCGGCAGGGCGCGGTCCGCGAACCAGCCGCAGAGAGGCGCGAGTCTCCGCGCGGTCGTCCATCTGACATTTGAGGAGGCTGTATTCGGCTGTACAAAGGAGCTGGAGCTGACGCTCAAAGATCCCTGCAAGACCTGCGGAGGCACGGGCGCGAAGCCCGGAACCTCGCCGGTCACCTGTTCCAGATGTCACGGTACGGGACAGATCCGCCGTACGACGCAGTCGCTGTTCGGGATGGTCCAGAATATCGAGACCTGTCCGGACTGCGGCGGCACCGGAAAAATCATCAGAGAAAAATGTGCGGACTGCCACGGAACCGGCTACGTCGCATCGAGAAAGAAAATTCAGGTGGCGGTGCCGGCCGGTATCGACAACGGTCAGAGTATCCGGATCCGTGACAAGGGAGAACCCGGGAGAAACGGGGGACCCAGAGGAGATCTTCTCGTCGAGGTCGCGGTGCAGCCGCACCCGATTTTCCAGAGAGACGGCGTGGATATTTATTCAAGCGCGCCGGTTTCATTCGCCCAGGCCGCGCTGGGAGGAACGGTCCGGATCGATACGGTGGACGGGCCGGTTGAGTATACGGTGAAAGCCGGGACGCCGACCGATACGCGGATCCGTCTGCGCGGCAGAGGTGTTCCGTCCCTTCGGAACCGCAATGTCCGGGGCGACCATTATGTGACACTCGTGGTTCAGGTGCCGGAGAAACTGTCGGCGGAGGCGAAGGAAGCACTGCGGGAGTACGACGCGCTGACGGGAAACACCCTCGGAACAGAAGAGGGGGAGGCGCCGAAAAAGAAGCATCGTTTCGGGAGAAAATGATCGATGAAATGGATGAAGTATCGCCTGAAGACGACGGAGGAGGCGGAGGATCTGGTGAGCGCAGTCCTCGCGGATCTTGGCATCGGAGGTGTTCAGATCGAGGATCTCGCGCCGCTTTCCGAGGAGGAAAAGAAGCAGATGTTCGTGGATATTCCCGCGGAGCTTCCGCCGGATGACGGCATCGCTTACCTTTCCTTTTATCTGGATCCGGAGCAGGACTGTGACGCGATTCTCGCGGATGTGAAACGGGAGCTGGACAATCTGCGGACCTTTACGGACATCGGAGAGGGGACGGTCACGGTCAGCGAAACGGCGGATGTCGACTGGCGGAACAATTGGAAGCAGTATTTCAAACCATTCCGTGTGGATGATATTCTTGTCGCGCCGACCTGGGAGGAGATCCCTCCGGAAGATGCCGGGAAAATGATTCTCCGGATCGATCCCGGGACGGCTTTCGGGACCGGTATGCATGAGACGACCCAGCTGTGTATCCGTGCGCTGAAGAAACAGATGAAAAAGGGTGCCCGTCTGCTCGACGCGGGGACGGGAAGCGGAATTCTCGCAATCGCCGCACTGAAACTCGGAGCTTCTTCTGCGGTCGGAACCGACCTCGATCCCTGCACGGTCGACGCGGTTGCAGACAATAAGGCAGCGAACGGAATTGATGACGGATCGTTCCGTCTGATCATCGGAAATCTGATCGATGATGCGGATACGCAGGAGGCAGTCGGACGTAACTGCTACGACATTGTGACGGCAAACATTCTGCCGGACGTACTCGTCCCGATGATGCCTGCCATCGCATCCGCGCTGAAGAGCGGAGGAACGTGCATTCTGTCCGGCATTCTGGAGGGAAAGCAGGAAGCTGTCATCCGCGCCTGTGAGGATCAGGGACTGCGCGCTGCCGGGACAGACCGTCAGGGTGAGTGGGTCAGTGTGACTGCGGTGAAACCGTAAACAGGATACAGCGATCATGAATCGGCGCTTCCGATGAATAAACCACCGGGGTGCCGTCTTTTTTTAATGGACCGGCGCCGTACCGGCGGCTGAGAGGAGAAATGGGTTGAATCGATTTTTTGCGGACAGAAGCCAGTTTCACGACGGAATCGTGACGATCACAGGGGAGGATGTCAATCACATTCGCAACGTGCTCCGTATGCGGCCGGGCGAAAAGGTCCTGGTCTCCTGCAAAGATGAGTGGGAGTATACGTGTGCGGTCATGCCGTACAGCGTTCCGGACCGTGTGGATCTGAAGATCGTAGATGCGCAGAAGCCGGGGCGGGAGCTTCCGGGAAGGATTTATCTGTTTCAGTGTCTGCCGAAAAGTGATAAGATGGATCTGATCGTTCAGAAGGCGGTGGAGCTCGGCGTCTTCGCGGTCGTTCCGGTATCCTCGAAGCGGTGCGTCGTCCGCCTGAACGAGAAAAAAGCGGATGCGAAGGTGCGCCGCTGGAACGCGGTAGCGGAAAGTGCCGCGAAGCAGTCGAAGCGGATGATCGTACCGGAAGTTTTTCCGGTCTGCACGATGGAGGAAGCGTTCGCGCTGGCAGACCGGGAGGAGATCGACGTCCGTCTGATGCCCTATGAGAGCGCGGAAAACATGGACGCCACGAGAGAAATTCTCGGCGGCGTACGGAAGGGAAGCAGAATTGCCGTTCTGATCGGTCCGGAAGGCGGATTCGATGAGCAGGAGGTTCGCGGTGCAGCGGACCGCGGATTTTCGGTGATTACACTGGGGAGACGGATTCTGAGGACCGAGACGGCGGGGATGACCGTCCTCTCGATTTTGATGTATCTGCTTGACACATAACAGGCAGTGAACGCGATGAACGGCGGAAACGGAGAAGTTTGCCGTGAAATAAGAGCCGGAAGAGGCTTTGACGGGGAGAATATGAAACATGGAAGCATACTTTGACAACGCGGCGACGACGCGGGTGTATCCGGAGGTGCAGGCGGTTGTGGACCGGATGATGACGGAGGATTTCGGCAATCCGTCGTCCCTGCACAGGGTCGGTATCGATGCGGAACAGTGCGTGAAAGAAGCACAAGCGGCGATCGCGCGGATCCTGAGGGCCGACCCGAAGGAAGTCTATTTCACGAGCGGAGGAACGGAGTCGAACAACTGGGCGCTGTTCGGAACGGCCCGGGCGGCGAAGCGCCGCGGAAAACACATCATCATCAGCAGCATTGAGCACGCTGCGGTCGCATCCCCGGCGAGAGCGCTTGAAGAGATGGGATTTGAGGTGACACGCATCGGCGTTGACGGTCAGGGATACGTTGATCCGCAGGCGGTTGCCGACGCGGTGCGGGAGGATACGATCCTCGTATCGATGATGGCCGTGAATAATGAGATCGGCACGATCGAACCGGTCAAAGAGATCGCGGAGCTGGTGAAGAAAAAGAATCCGGATACGGTGATGCATGTCGACGCGATCCAGGCATTCGGGAAGATTCCGGTGCGCCCGGGCCGCTCCAGTATTGACCTGCTCTCGGTCAGCGGACACAAGATCCACGGGCCGAAGGGAACGGGCATACTCTATATCAAAGAAGGGACAAAGATTATGCCGCTGATTTTCGGCGGCGGTCAGCAGAATGATATGCGGTCCGGCACGGATAACGTTCCGGGAATCGCCGGACTTGCCCTCGCCGCGCAGATGGTCTGCGGCGCTATGACCGAAAATGCCATGCGGATGGATCATCTCCGGAAGCTGCTCGCAGACGGAGCGGAGGAAGCCTGCGGCGCGGTGATCAACGGGCCGGAGCTTTCGGATGCGGCGCCGCATATCATCAACCTGTCTTTCCCCGGAATCCGGAGCGAGGTGCTGCTGCATGCGCTGGAGGATAAGGGGATCTATGTTTCTGCTGGATCGGCCTGCTCGAGTCACCGCCATTCGGAGAGCGCAACGCTGACCGCGATCGGTCTGCCGAAGGAGCGGATCGATTCGGCTGTGCGTTTCAGCTTCTGCGAACAGAACACGCCGGAGCAGGTAATCTATGCGATCGGCGTGCTGAAGGAACTCGTTCCGCAGCTGCGCAGGTTCACGAGAAGATAAAACCGGGAGGAATTATGACGTATCACGCATTTTTGATTAAATACGCAGAGATCGGCATCAAGGGCAAGAACCGCCATATTTTTGAGGACGCGCTGATCCGCAACATGGAATCCGCGCTGAAGGAAGTCGAGGGATCTTTTTCCGTCTCGAAGGAGAGCGGCCGCATCTACGTGACGATGGACGGCGGTTATGATTATGAGGGAGCGGTGGACGCGCTGGCGCGCGTGTTCGGGATTGCTTACATCTGCCCGGTTGTACTTATGAAGAGCGGAAGTTTTGAGGAACTGAGAGACCGCGTTCTGGATTACGTGAAGGAGATGTATCCGGAGGATGACGGACGTAGGACGTTCAAGGTTTTTGCGCGGCGCGGCGAGAAGCGCTTCCCGATGAATTCCATGGAGATCGCGCAGGAACTCGGATCGGCGATTCTGGATGCGTGCCCGCATCTCGCGGTTGATGTTCATAATCCCGAAATTCGTCTGAATGTGGAGATCCGCCATCAGTTTTACATCTATTCAGAAAATATTCCGGGACCCGGAGGTATGCCGGTGGGAACGAACGGAAGCGCGACGCTTCTGCTCTCGGGCGGCATCGATTCTCCGGTTGCGGGCTATATGATCGCGAAGCGCGGCGTCAAAATCGATGCGGTTTACTTTCATGCGCCGCCGTATACGAGTGAGCGCGCGAAGCAGAAGGTTGTGGATCTTGCGAAGCTCGTATCACGCTACAGCGGTCCGATCCGCCTGCATATCGTCAATTTTACGGATGTCCAGCTGGCGATCTACGAGAAATGCCCGCATGACGAGCTGACCGTCATCATGCGCCGGTATATGATGCGGATCGCGGAGTATTTCGCGAAGAAAAACGGTACCTTCGGTCTGATCACCGGAGAAAGCATCGGACAGGTCGCGAGCCAGACGATTCAGAGTCTTGTCTGCACGAACGCCGTCTGCACACTTCCGGTTTTTCGGCCGCTGATCGGCTTCGATAAGCAGGAAATCATCCGGGTATCCGAAAAAATCGGCACATACGAGACATCGATTCTGCCCTTCGAGGACTGCTGTACGATCTTCGTCGCGAAGCACCCGGTCACAAAGCCGGTCCTGAAACAGATCGAGAAATCCGAGAGAAAACTGGATGAGGTCATCGACGGCCTTGTAAAAACTGCCATCGACACGACAGAAGTGATTGAAGTCGGCTGACGAATAAAAAGACCTGTGTCGGAGATGGGATTCTCCTCCACAGGTCTTTCCTGTCTGTTTGTTTGATCCGAACCGTACGTCAGCCGCGGATATAGGGCTTCAGATCTTCCAGAACACCCTCGAGCTCGTCGCCGTCGCTGTGAATGTTCAGATCGATCGGCTTTGTGAGATCCAGGCTGAAGATGCCCATGATCGATTTCGCGTCGATGACGTATCGGCCGGAAACCAGATCAAAATCAAAGTTATATTTTGAAATTGTGTTGACAAATGATTTTACCTTTTCAATCGAATCGAGTGAAATGCTGACCGTTTTCATCGGATTATCCTCCCTGGTTACTAATTCTTGCGTCGAACCCACTTATGGCTTAACATTACAACTGCGCATTAGAAAAGTCAAGCGGAAAGCGGCTGCCCGGAAGATAAAAGAGGCAGCCGGATGACCGTTTCAGGGAAAAGGCCGGAAGAACCGTTCCGGAAACGAAGGGAATATGTATTATGGACCACGGGACAAATGAAAAAAAAGCTGCGCTGCACAATCTCGGCTGCAAAGTGAATTCCTACGAGCTGGAGGCGACCCGACAGCTTCTGGAAGCGGCAGGATGGAAGATCGTCCCATTTGAACCGGGCGCGGATCTTTACATCATCAATACCTGTACCGTCACGAATATCGCAGACCGGAAGTCGAGACAGATGCTGCACCGTGCGAAAAAGATGAACCCGGACGCGGTCGTCGCGGCGATGGGATGCTACGCACAGATGAAGGGCGGAGAGCTCGAGAAGGATCCGGCCATCGATCTTGTGATCGGCAACAATCAGAGGGGAAAACTGCTGGAGGTTTTGAACGGTTTTTCGGCGGGAAAAGCGGCCCGCGACGCCCTCATCGACATCAACGCGGCCCATGAGTACGAGCCGATCTCGATCGACCGGACCGAGTCTCATACGCGGGCCTTCATCAAGGTTCAGGACGGATGCAATCAGTTCTGTTCCTACTGCATTATTCCGTACGCGCGGGGACGGGTGAGAAGCCGCGCCCCGGAGGCGGTTGTGAGGGAGGTGCGTTCTCTCGCGGAAAACGGAACAAGGGAGATCGTCGTCACCGGGATCCATGTCTGCTCATACGGGCGCGATTTTCATGAGGAAGACGCGCTGCTGCATCTCCTTCAGAAGCTCGACGGGATCGGGGGAATCGACCGGATCCGCCTCGGATCACTGGAACCGGCTTCGATCACGGGCGAAGCAGCGGCGGAGATGGCGAAACTTCGAAAACTCTGCCCGCATTTCCACCTCTCGCTTCAGAGCGGGTGCGCGCGGACGCTCAGGAGGATGAATCGGGGCTACACGCCGGACGAATATGCACAGATCGTGGGCAATCTGCGGCAGGCCTTCGATGATCCCGCGATCACGACCGATGTGATCGTCGGATTTCCGGGAGAAACGAAGGAGGACTTCGAAGAATCGGTCCGCTTTGTCGAAAAAATCGGATTTTATGAGACACATATTTTTCCGTATTCAAAGAGAGAAGGAACGCGGGCTGCCGCGTTTCCGGATCAGATAACGGAGCGCATCAAGAAGGAGCGCGCGGCGGTTCTGCTGGAGTTGAATGAGAAAAACCGCGCCGCATATCTGGAGAAGCAGATCGGGCATCCTGCGGAAGTGCTGACCGAAGAGCGGATCTCTGAAGAGGACGCCATGTGGTGGATCGGTCACACGCGGGAGTACCGGAAGGTGCTGATTCCGGACGGCGGGAACTGCGGTCCGAACCGTCTGGTGCGGGTGACGCCGAAAAGAGTCATCAAAGGAAAATATCTGGTATGAGGGAGGCGGTGCTTTCGGCGCCGGTTTCCCTCACTTGATTAATTGCCCGGACTAATGTACAATTTAATGAATGGTTATGAGCGTGAGTTCGCTTTTATCTTAAGAAGGAACGTGAGAGAATGGATCAGAATATTGGAAACACACAGTTTTTCAGAGTGAAATCGGTTCCGGATGTCCAGGTCAAGGATATCCTGGACCAGGTATATCACGCGATGATTGAAAAAGGATATAATCCGGTCAATCAGATCGTCGGCTATATTATGTCGGGAGATCCCACCTATATTACGAGCCACAACGGCGCGCGCAGCCTGATCATGAAGGTGGAGCGCGACGAGCTGGTCGAGGAACTCCTGAAAGAGTATATCAAGAACAATGAAGAGAACGGCGGGGCCGATTGATGGCGGGAAGAATTATCGGCCTTGATTTCGGCTCGAAAACGGTGGGCGTAGCGGTGAGTGATCCGCTTCGCGTCACGGCACAGGGCGTGGAGATTATCCGGAGAACGTCCGAAGGCAAGCTCCGGAAGACGTACGCCAGGATCGAAGAGCTCGTCCGTGAATACGGCGCGGAGAGAATCATCGTGGGCCTGCCGAAACATATGAACAACGATGAGGGGGTGCGTGCGGAGAAATCCAGAGCCTTTGCGGAGAATCTGGCAAGACGCACGGGACTTCCCGTCGAGCTGTACGACGAACGTCTGACGACGGTCGCGGCGGACCGCGCGATGAACGAGATGCGTATCAGGGGAGCGGACCGCAAAAAGTTCGTGGATGAGATTGCGGCGGTGCTGATCCTTCAGGGATATCTGGACGGCCTCGCGATGAAAAAGAACTCATAAATATAACGAAACCCGTAAACAGAAACTGGACATGCGGATTTTTGCGCGGAAAAAGTCCGGCAGAGCTGTCTTTTGTCTGACGCCTCGTCATGTGAGGAGCGGACGGAGGACCCTTGGCGGGCAGAGTGCGGAAATTCCGCTCGTGAGAATGTTGACGTAATCAGGGAGGAAACAGCTGCAGGATGCAGTCCGGCGCCGGGACGTCGTTTGGCGCACAGACTGCGTAATTCTGTGCTTTTTTCGTATCCCGAAATTTCAGTCGAAGAAAAGGAGGTACTTTGAAAAATAACAGCAAATCCGGAGCGCTCCGGGTGATCCCGCTCGGCGGGCTGGAGCAGATCGGAATGAATATCACTGCGTTTGAATATCAGGACAGTATCGTCGTGGTGGACTGCGGAATGGCATTTCCGGATGATGAAATGCTCGGGATCGATATGGTGATTCCGGACATCACTTATCTTCTCGAAAACAAGGAGAAGGTCAGGGGCTTCGTCATCACACACGGCCACGAGGATCATATCGGCGCGCTTCCGTATATCATAAAACAGCTGAATGTGCCGATCTATGCGACGAAGCTGACGATCGGACTGATCGAGAACAAGTTCGAGGAGCATGGTCTGATGGGGACGACGCGCCGCAAAATCATCGATTTCGGACAGTCGATCAACCTCGGCCATTTCCGGATCGAGTTCATCAAAACGAATCACAGTATTCAGGACGCGGCCGCGCTGGCGATCTATTCGCCTGCGGGAACCATCGTTCACACGGGTGACTTTAAAGTGGATTACACACCGGTTTACGGCGACGCGATCGATCTGCAGCGTTTTGCCGAAATCGGAAGGAAGGGCGTGCTCGCGCTCATGTGCGACAGCACGAACGCGGAGCGTCCGGGATTTACCATGTCCGAGCGAACGGTCGGGACGACGATCGATACGCTGTTCTCCGAGAATACGCGGGAGCGTATCATTATCGCGACGTTTGCGTCGAATGTCGACCGCGTTCAGCAGATCATCAATTCCGCATATAAATTCGGACGGAAGGTCGTGATTCAGGGACGAAGCATGGAAAATGTGATCGGGACGGCTTCGCGGCTCGGTTATCTGAATATCCCCGAGAATACGCTGATCGACATCAACGAGATGAAGAATTATCCGGATGACAAGCTCGTTCTCGTGACGACCGGAAGCCAGGGCGAGTCGATGGCGGCTCTTTCCAGAATGGCGGCGGATCTTCACAAGAAGGTGACGATCAAGCCGAATGATACGATTATTTTCAGCTCGCATCCGATTCCCGGAAATGAGAAGGCGGTTTCCAACGTGATCAATGAGCTGTACGAGAAAGGCGCGAAGGTCATTTTCCAGGATGTCCATGTATCGGGACACGCCTGCCAGGAGGAGATCAAGCTGATCTATTCATTGGTGAAGCCGAAGTATGCGGTGCCGGTTCACGGCGAGTTCCGCCATCTGACCGCCCAGGCAAATCTTGCAAAATCGCTCGGTTACCCGTCTGACCGCATTTTCAAGATGCACACGGGTGATGTGCTTGAGTTCCGCGACGGCAATGCGAAAATCGTCGATAAAGTCCAGACGGGCGGAATCATGGTCGACGGCCTGGGGGTCGGCGATGTCGGAAACATCGTCCTCCGCGACCGCCAGAAGCTGTCCGAGGACGGGATTATCATCGTCGTGTTCACACTCGACCGTGCGAGCAATCAGCTCCTCTCCGGGCCGGATATCGTGACGAGGGGGTTCGTCTATGTGCGAGAATCGGAGGATCTGATCGACGAGGCGCACGACGTCGCGGAGGACGCTCTCGGCAGTGCCCTCGACGCAAATGTCACGGACTGGGGCAAGCTGAAGCTTACGGTCAGGGATGCGCTCGGAAGCTTTGTCTGGAGGCGCACGAAGAGAAGACCGATGATTCTGCCGATTATCATGGAGGCCTGATGTGGATGCAGTGACGGAAAAGGTGGATGAGCTGGTCGAGACGATCCGCCATACAGAGGAATACCGGCATTATAAGAAGCTCACCGCGGAGATCGAGAAAGACGTGGAACTCAGCCGCCGCCTGAATGAATTCCGCAGGGAAAATTTTGATATGCAGGTAGACGGCCGGAATCTCTACGAGGCGGTGGATGAGATGCGGACAAAGTACGCGGATCTTTTTAAAAACCCGCTTGCGAATGACATGATTGAAACGGAAAATTCCGTGTGCCGCCTGGTTCGTTCCGTATATATGGAGATCACAAGAGCGATTTCGGTCGATCCTCCGAGGCCCTGACGGCACAGCACAGTAGAGGATTTTTTATGGCAGGAGATGAAAACAAGCGAAGCGGTCTGGACATCGCGCTCTCAGGAGTCAGGGGTCTTACGAAGGCGCTGGGTCTGATTCTGATCACGGTGGCGATCATTGTGATCGGACACGAGGCGTACCGGCTCGGGTACAGTGCCCTTTACCAGAATCCCGTCGACGAAGGCGACGGACGGAAGATCGAGGTCACGGTGACCGATGATATGTCGGTTCGGGAGATCGGGGCGATGCTGCAGAATAAGGGACTGCTGGAGGAAAGTCCGACGGTTTTCGTGATTCAGGAGCGGATCTCGGAGTATCACGGAGAGATTCTTCCGGGGACGTATCAGCTGTCGTCCGGGATGACCGCGGATGAGATGCTCCGCGTCATGGCCGGCGGAGATAAGGACAAGTCGTCCGGAAAGATGAAATCGTCCTCCGAAGGCAGTGCGGCGGAACAGAAGAAGACTGCGGATTTCGCGGCGGAGGGGAACGAAGGTTGATCATCGATCCAAGAATGAAGGTGTTTCTCGATTCCATGGACAGCGGGTACCCACCGTTTCTCGAGGATCTCGCGCGGCGCGCGCAGGAAGAGAACGTTCCGATCATCCGGCGAAGTATGCGAAGTCTTCTGCGGGTTATTCTCGAGATGAACCGCCCCGCCAGAATTCTGGAGGTCGGGACAGCGGTAGGATTCTCGTCGGTTCTGATGGCACAGTATGGACCGGAAAACTGCCGGATCACGACGATTGAGAACTACGGGAAGCGGATTTCGGAGGCCAGAAAAAATATCGAAGCTTCCGGCTTTCGGGATCGGATCACGCTGATCGAAGGGGATGCGGGTGAGGTGCTGAAACAGCTCACCGGTCCGTTTGACTTTGTTTTCATGGATGCCGCGAAGGGACAGTATCCGGTCTGGCTGGATGATGTCGTGCGGCTTCTTTGTCCGGGCGGAGTACTGCTCTCGGACAATGTCCTGCAGGAGGGTGATCTGGTTGAGTCGCATTACATCGTGACGCGCCGGAACCGCACAATTTATAAAAGAATGCGTCAGTACCTCTATGAACTAACGCATCGGGAGGATCTCTTAACGACGATCCTTCCGGTCGGAGACGGAGCGGCACTGACGGTAAAAAAACAGCCGCGGTGAACGCGGCCGTTTTTTATGGAAGAATTCGATTCAGAAAGGATGGAAATGGATCAGAGAATCAGAAAAAGGCCGGAGCTTCTGGTGCCGGCGGGTTCCCTTGAGGTGCTCAGGACAGCGGTCGCGTTCGGGGCGGATGCGGTATATATCGGCGGCGACGTCTACGGGCTTCGTGCGAAGGCAAAAAATTTCAGCATGGATGAGATGCGCGAGGGCATCCGCTATGCCCACACCCGCGGAGTGCATGTCCATGTTACGGTCAATATTCTGGCACACAACGGTGATCTCGCGGGGATTCGGACGTATCTCGCGGAGCTGCGGACGATGAGGCCGGACGCACTGATTATCGCAGATCCCGGCGTCTTCATGATCGCGAAGGAGGTCTGCCCGGAGATTGAGCGCCATATCAGCACACAGGCGAATAATACGAATTACGAGACCTGCAGGTTCTGGTACGATCAGGGCGCGGCGCGCATCGTGACTGCGAGGGAACTGTCCCTTTCCGAGATCCGGGAGCTGCGGGAGCATATACCGGAAGATCTGGAACTCGAGACTTTTATTCACGGAGCGATGTGTATGTCCTACTCCGGAAGATGTCTTCTGTCCAACTATCTTACCGGCCGCGACGCGAACCGCGGCGCCTGCACACATCCCTGCCGATGGAAATACGCGGTCGTCGAGGAAACGAGGCCGGGGGAATATATGCCCGTGTTCGAGAATGAGCGGGGGACGTTTCTGTTCAACTCGCGTGATCTTTGCATGATCGATCATATTCCGGATTTGATGAGTGCCGGAATCGACAGCTTCAAGATAGAGGGGCGGATGAAAAACGCCCTCTATGTGGCGACGGTTGCGCGCACGTACCGCCGCGCGATCGACGATTATCAGAAGGATCCCGCCCTGTATGAGGCACATCTCCCGTGGTACCGTGAGCAGATCGCTCACTGCACATACCGGAAATTCTCCACCGGATTTTTCTACGGAAAACCGGGGCCGGAGGAACAGATCTATGATGAAAGCACGTATGTGACAGAGTACCGCTACCTTGGCATTGTCCGGGAGTTCGACAGCGACGGGAGGGCTGTCTTTGAGCAGAAGAATAAGTTCTGTGTCGGCGACCGGATCGAGATCATGAAGCCGGATGGGAGGAATCCGGAGGCGGAGGTACTTGAAATTTGTGACGCGGAAGGAGGACAGATGGAATCTGCGCCGCACGCGCGGCAGGAGATCCATGTGAAACTCAGCGTACAGCCGGATGTCAGCGATGTGCTGCGGATGAAGGCGTGAAGAGACCGGCGGCGGAGACGAAATCTCCGCCGTTAAAAAACGCCCGCGTGTGTTGACATAATCATATAAAAGTGACATAATCAAATCAGCGGCGCAGCTGCTCTGTTTATCTTATCTTCCTCACCAGTCTGTTATGAATCCCATAGGTATTTTATATCTGATTTTTGCCTGCACGGTTCTCTCTGTATCTTTCGGAAAGGGCGGTGAGATCTGTGTACTGCAGAGTGTTTTCGGCGGCGATCGTCGGAATCGAAGCGGAGAAGGTGACGGTCGAGGCGGATGCTTCGGCCGGTATGCCGGTATTTGAAGTGGTCGGCCATATCACATCTCAGGTCAGAGAAGCCCAGGCACGCGTCCGGACCGCTCTTCGGAGCGCAGGCATCGTGATGCCGCCGCTGCGTATCACGGTAAATCTTTCGCCGGGTGATATCCGGAAGGAGGGAACGCGGTTTGATGTGCCGATTGCCGCGGCTGTGCTCGGAGCGATCGGAAGGATTGAGGCAGGCCGGCTTTCCGGAGTCATGGTCTTCGGAGAACTCCATCTGGACGGAACTGTCGGAAAAGTTCCGGGTGTGCTTCCGGGTGTGCTCAGCGCCCGGGCGATGGGGATGCGGGCCTGCATTGTCCCGGCGGAAAATCTGAATGAGGCGCGCATCGTCCGCGGAATCACAGTCATCGGGATCCGGGAGCTGGGAGATCTTCTGACATTTTGCGAGAACGGGTATATACCGGAATTTCCGGATAAAGGTGACGAAGCCGCAGCGCCGTCTCCGGAGCGGGACGAACCGGATTTTTCTGATATCCGCGGACAGCCGGTGATGAAGAGGTGTGCGCTTATTGCTGCCGCGGGGTTTCATAACCTTCTGATCACGGGGCCTCCGGGGGCGGGAAAGTCTATGGCGGCGAGGCGCCTTCCCGGAATTCTTCCCGCGCTTTCGGACGATGAGTGTCTGGAAATTTCCAAAATTTACAGTATCGCAGGGCTTCTGTCCGGGGATGAGCCGCTGATGCGCCATCGTCCGTTCCGGGCGCCGCACCACTCGCTGACGCCGGCTGCGCTCTGCGGCGGCGGAAAATATCCCGGACCCGGCGAGATCACGCTCGCGCACCGTGGGGTTCTCTTTCTGGATGAACTGCCGGAGATGAAGAGAAACGTGCTTGAGATGCTCCGCCAGCCGCTGGAAGATCATTATATCCGGATATCGCGTCTTTGCGGGAGCTGTATCTTTCCGGCTTCTTTCCTTCTGGTGGCGGCGATGAATCCGTGTCCGTGCGGATATTATCCGGACCGGGAGCGCTGCTCCTGTACCGACGAGGAAATTCGCGTGTATAAAAGCAGGATCAGCCATGCTTTTATGGACCGCATCGATCTTCAGTGCGCGATCCGGGCCGTTTCATTTGAAGAACTGACCGGAGAGCGGAGGGATGAAATCACATCGGAAGAGATGCGCCGGAGAGTGGAATGTGCGGCAAAGATACAGATGGAACGGTTCAGGGGAACCGGAATCTGCTTCAACAGCGAGATATCCGCATCGGATATGGAGCGCTTTTGTCCGCTCACACCGGAATCCGGAAGGATGCTGCGGTCGGCTTTTGACCGTATGGCTATGAGTGCGCGCGGATGTCACAATGTTCTACGGGTCGCAAGAACGATCGCGGATCTCGACGGTAGCGACATGATTCGCGAGGAGCATATCAGCGAAGCGCTCTGTTATCGCATCTGAACCGCAGGAAGGGATTCGAAACGATGCGGATGAAAGAGAGGAGGCGGTTTTACGGAAACCGGAAGAAATGTGAATCCAACCATGCGTTATGTCCGGCGAGGCGACCCGGATTTTCCCGAAAGACTCACGCGGTATCCGGCGATGCCGGCGGGGCTGTATCTGATCGGAAGGTTTCCGGAACCGGAGGAACGGGTGGCAGCGATTGTCGGATCAAGAAATTGCACGCCGTACGGAAGATCACAGGCGCGGCGCTTTGGTTTTGCACTCGCGGTCCGGGGCGTCGGGATCGTCAGCGGGATGGCAAGCGGAGTGGACTGTGCCGCCCAGGAAGGTGCGCTCGAGGCGGGCGGGAGGACGTACGCGGTTCTCGGGTGCGGTGCGGATATCTGCTACCCGGCCTCGTCGAGACGGCTGTACGACCGGATCTGCAGCGGATCGGGCGGCATTATTTCAGAATATGAACCGGGCGCGAAGCCGCTCGCGTGGCATTTTCCCGTTCGTAACCGGATCATCAGTGCCCTTGCCGATGTTGTTCTCGTGATCGAGGCCCGGGAGAAAAGCGGATCGCTGATCACAGCCGGCTACGCGCTCGATCAGGGCAAGAGTGTTTACGCGCTGCCGGGGAGAAGTACCGATCCGATGAGCCGGGGATGCAATGCACTGATCGCGGACGGTGCGGGAATTGCGCTTGATCCGGAGCAGGTGCTGATGGAGCTCGGAGTGGAGATGCGCAGCGCAGATCAGGGAGAGGATCCGGACGGATGGGGGATTCGTCCAGCCGGAAAGGCGAAGGATCCGGAGAACGATCCCGATCCCGAGCGCGCGGAGATTTACCGTCTTCTGGATCCCTGCGGAATCACTGCGGAAGAAATCGCAGAACGTTCCGGAATCGCGCCGGAACGTGTCTCATCGATTTTGATCCGCATGGTTCTTGAAGGATATGCGGCGGAAGACGGAAACGGATTCTTCTCAAAACCCGTATAAGAGAGATTGTCTCTTCCCCGGAGATCATATTCCCGGGTTGCATCCGAAATTTTTTTGCGCTATATTTATAGTCAAATTGTTTTGGAGGAATTATTGTGGCGAAGAATCTTGTCATAGTTGAGTCTCCGACGAAGGTTAAATCGGTTAAAAAGTTTCTCGGATCGAACTATGCGGTTGAGGCTTCTATGGGCCATGTCCGGGATCTTCCGAAGAGCCAGCTCGGAATCGATATAGAAAATGATTTTGAACCGAAGTATATCACGATCCGCGGCAAGGGTGAGCTGCTCGCAAAACTGCGCAAGCAGTCCGCGAAGGCGGATATGGTTTATCTCGCGACCGACCCGGACCGCGAGGGAGAGGCGATCTCGTGGCATCTTTCAAAGGCGCTGAAGCTTGAGCCGAAAAAGATGCGGCGTATTACATTTAATGAAATCACGAAAACGGCGGTCAAGGATTCGCTCAAACACGCCCGTGACATAGACATGGATCTGGTCGATGCACAGCAGGCGCGCCGCGTGATCGACCGTCTGGTGGGCTATGAGATCAGCCCGATATTATGGAAGAAAATCAAACGCGGACTTTCGGCGGGCCGCGTGCAGTCGGTCGCCCTGCGGATCATCGCGGACCGGGAGGCCGAGATCAATGCGTTCATCCCGCAGGAATACTGGACACTTGATGCGGATCTGATGGTTGACCGGCAGAAGAAACCGCTGACTGCCCATTTTTATGGAAAAGGGAAAAAAAAGCAGGAACTGCATTCCGCGGATGAGGTGGAACAGGTGATCCGCGAGATCGAGGGAAAAGAGTTCCATGTAGAGGAGATCCGGAGGGGTTCCAGGACAAAAAAGGCTCCGCTTCCGTTTACAACGAGTACACTGCAGCAGGAGGCGTCGAATGCGCTCAATATGTCCACCTACAAGACGATGCAGGTGGCGCAGCAGCTTTACGAAGGAATCGATCTCAAGCGCGGCGGCACCGTCGGTATGATTACGTATCTTCGTACAGATTCGACGAGAATCTCTGCGGAGGCAGACGCGGCTTCGCGGGACTATATTAAGGAAGAGTACGGGGAAGAATATGTAGCGACCGGCGATACGACAGAGAACCGGAATCGCCGCGCGCAGGATGCGCACGAGGCGATCCGTCCGACCGATGTAAGAAGAACGCCGGCGTCAGTCAAAGAATATCTCACAAGAGAGCAGTTTCGTCTTTATCAGCTGATTTGGAAGCGGTTTGTGGCGAGCAGGATGGCGCCTGCCCTTCATGAGACTCTTTCTGTCCGGATCCGGGGAGGTGAGTATCTTTTCACCGCATCGGCATCGAAACTGAAATTCCGCGGATTTCTTTCCGTCTATGCGGAGAGTACGGATACGAAAGACGCGGATGATCATCTCGGCGATATCAGTGAGAAAAGCACACTTTCCCTGAAGGAGTTTGGCAGGGAACAGCATTTCACGCAGCCGCCGGCTCATTATACAGAGGCTTCGCTCGTGCGCACGATGGAGGAGCTGGGAATCGGACGTCCGAGTACGTATGCACCGACGATCACAACGATCATCAGCCGCCATTACGTCTCGCGGGAGCAGAAAAAATTGTATATCACAGAGCTCGGAGAAGTGGTCAATTCCATGATGGTCGAGGCGTTTCCTACGATTGTGGATGTCAATTTTACCGCAAATGTCGAGACACTGCTGGACGGAGTCGAGGCCGGAAAGATCGAGTGGAAGACAATTATCCGGAATTTCTGGCCGGATTTCAGCGATGCAGTCGATCATGCGGAGAAGGAACTCGAAGAGGTGGAGATTCATGATGAGGTGACGGACGTCATCTGTGAGAACTGCGGACGCCATATGGTTATAAAATACGGTCCGCACGGGAAGTTTCTTGCCTGCCCGGGATTTCCGGAGTGCCGCAATACGAAGCCGTACTATGAAAAGACGGGTGTCAAGTGTCCGAAATGCGGAGGAGAGATCGTCATCAAGAAGACGAAAAAGGGCCGCCGTTACTACGGATGTGAGAATAACCCGACCTGTGATTTCATGTCCTGGCAGAAACCGTCGAATGAGCGCTGTCCGAAGTGCGGAAGCTACATGATTGAAAAAGGAAGAAAACTGGTCTGCTCTGACCGTGAATGCGGATTTGTTGAGCCGATACAGGAAAAGCCGGAATAATAAATTTTTCAGAAAATTAATTGTTTTTTCTAACGATTGGTGCTAATATGAATTTGTACAGGACGGAAAAGATCGTTTGAGTGAAAGTTGAGGGAATTCAGGATGGGCGTTCAGTTGTTAGATAAAACAAGAAAGATTAACAAATTGCTCCACAACAACAATTCGACGAAGGTTGTTTTTAACGACATCTGTAAAGTCATGATGGAATGCCTCGACTCGAATATTCTGGTGATCAGCAGAAAGGGCAAGGTGCTCGGTATCGCGGAGAGGCCGGATGTGGAGGAGATCAATATCCTCATCGCCAATCAGGTCGGGGAGCATATCGATCCGCTTTTGAATGACCGTTTTCTGAGTGTACTTTCCACGAAGGAAAACGTCAGTCTGACCACGCTCGGATTTGAAGACAGCCAGTACGAGAAGTACACGGCGATCATCAATCCGATTGAGATCGCTGGCGAGCGGCTCGGAACGGTATTTATGTACCGGATCAGTCCGGAGTATGATATCGACGACATCGTGGTCAGCGAGTACGGCACGACCGTGGTGGGACTTGAGATGATGCGTTCCGTAAATGAGGAAAATCTGGAGGAGAACAGGAAGATCCAGGTTGTCAAATCCGCTTTCAGCACATTGTCTTATTCGGAGCTTGAGGCGATTATCCACATCTTCGATGAACTCGACGGCAATGAGGGGATTCTTGTTGCGAGCAAGATCGCGGACCGTGTCGGAATCACCCGGTCGGTTATCGTCAATGCCCTTCGTAAGTTTGAGAGCGCAGGGGTGATCGAGTCCAGGTCGAGTGGAATGAAGGGGACGTACATCAAGGTTTTGAATGATTATATCTTTGATGAGCTCAAGGAGATCAAGGCGGATAAAAGCGAAAAGGCCGGACACGATGAACAGCGGTCCGGACACAAAAATAAAGACTGAAGAAAAGAACGAATCGGGAAACCGGCTGTCACGTGTATACGGCAGCCGGTTTTCTGGCGTCTGCTCTTCGCTCTCAGATCCCGATTTTTAAACGTGAGAAAATACGAGTATATACAAGAAAAAACGAGTTAAACAGAGAAAACCTGATAAAAATCAGGAATATTTATATTTGCGCATCCTTATCAAATCAACTATTATAACAATCGTTGAGTAGCACTCAAAGTAACTGAGTGCTAATAAAAAAGAAAAGTATGAAAAGCAAATTATTTACAAGGAGGCAATATATATGAAGTTAGAACCGCTCGGCGAGAGAGTTGTATTAAAGCAGCTTGCAGCAGAAGAAAAAACAAAATCCGGTATCATCCTTACTTCCGAGGCACAGGAGAAACCGACCGAGGCATTTGTCGTAGCCGTCGGACCGGGAACCGATGAGGTGAAGATGGAAGTCGAAGAGGGTCAGACCGTTATCTATTCTCAGTATGCGGGTTCAAAAGTGAAACTCGACGGAGAAGAATATATTATCGTAAAACAGAGTGATATTCTTGCAATCGTAAAGAAATAATTCAGAAATCAGGAGGCTGTTACAATGGCAAAAGAACTTAAATACGGTGCAGAGGCGAGAGAGGCCCTGCAGGCAGGCATTGACAAACTGGCTAACACGGTCCGCGTCACACTCGGACCGAAGGGCAGAAACGTCGTATGCGATAAATCCTACGGCGCACCGACGATCACAAACGACGGCGTGACCATCGCAAAAGAGATCGAGCTTGAGGACGGATTTGAAAATATGGGCGCGCAGCTGATCTGCGAGGCTGCATCCAAGACAAATGATGTAGCAGGTGACGGTACTACGACTGCCACAGTTCTGTCTCAGGCGATGATCCATGAGGGAATGAGAAACCTGGCTGCAGGCGCGAATCCGATCGTCCTTCGTAAAGGTATGAAGAAAGCAACCGATAAGACGGTTGAGATCCTGAAGGGCATGAGCCAGAAGGTAAACGGAAAAGAGCAGATCGCGAGAGTAGCAGCGGTTTCCTCCGGAGACGACAAGGTCGGAGAGATGGTCGCTGATGCGATGGAAAAGGTATCCCACGACGGCGTGATCACCGTTGAGGAGTCCAAGACGATGCAGACCGAGCTCGATGTCGTAGAAGGTATGGAGTTTGACCGCGGTTATGTTTCCGCTTACATGGCGACCGACATGGAAAAAATGGAAGCAAACCTCGAGAATCCGTACATCCTGATCACGGATAAGAAGATCAGCAACATTCAGGAGATTCTTCCGCTTCTGGAGCAGATCGTACAGAGCGGTGCGAGCCTGCTGATTATCGCTGAGGATGTTGAGGGCGAGGCGCTTTCCACTCTGATTGTCAACAAACTGCGCGGAACATTCAAGGTAGCCGCAGTCAAGGCTCCGGGATACGGCGACAGAAGAAAAGAGATGCTGCAGGATATCGCGATCCTGACTGGCGGTACCGTACTTTCCTCTGAGCTCGGATATGAGCTGAAGGACGCTAAGCTTGATCAGCTCGGAAAAGCAAAATCCGTACAGGTCAAGAAAGAGAACACGGTCATTGTCGACGGTGCCGGTGACGCACAGGCGATCAAAGACCGGATCAGCCAGATCAAGAATCAGATCGCGACCACAACTTCTGATTTTGATCGTGAAAAACTTCAGGAGAGACTTGCAAAACTGTCCGGCGGTGTCGCTGTTATCCGCGTAGGTGCTGCGACCGAGACTGAGATGAAAGAGGCAAAACTCCGCATGGAGGATGCTCTGAACGCGACAAGAGCAGCGGTCGAGGAAGGAATCATCGCAGGAGGCGGTTCCGCATACGTACACGCGGCACAGCAGCTTTCCGATTTCGCGGAAACCCTCGAGGGCGACGAGAAGACCGGTGCGAAGATCATCATCAAGGCACTGGAAGCTCCGCTTCGCATCATCGCGGAGAACGCGGGTCTTGACGGTTCGGTCATCGTCAACAAAGTAAAAGAGTCCAAAGTCGGAGTCGGCTTTGATGCTTATAAGGAAGAGTATGTAGACATGGTCAAGGCGGGAATCCTTGATCCGGTCAAAGTCACGAGAAGCGCACTGCAGAACGCGACAAGCATCTCCTCCACACTGCTGACCACAGAGTCCGCGATCGCAACGATCAAAGAACCTGCACCGGCAATGCCGGCAGGCGCACAGCCCGGAATGATGTGATAAACCAGTTTCGGAACCAAAAACGGGTCCGCCGCACGCGACAGCGTGTGAGCGGGCCCGTTTTTAGGTTCCGAAACGCCCCCGCATGAG
>CADBRN010000060.1 GCA_902797025.1 uncultured Lachnospiraceae bacterium | reverse complement strand
TAAAAAATGTGGTAATTGCGGGGATTTTCCCTCCCACGGTCAGCTGGCGGAACGTCAGTTGACCTTTTTGACTTCGGCGAAATCGATCTCGACCGGGGTCTCTCTGCCAAAAAGATCGACGCTGATCGTCACGGTCTGTTTGCTCTCGTTCACATCCGTGATCACGGCGGTGACATCCTTCCACGCGCCTCCGACTACCTTTACGGTGTCGCCCGGCGCAAGGTCGATGGCCACCTTTTCCTTCGTGGCAGAACCGACACCGAACGGAAGCATCTCCTCCGGGGTGAGGGGAACCGGCTTCGAACCCGGGCCTACAAAGCCCGTGACGCCGCGCGTGTTGCGCACGACGTACCAGGTGTCGTCGTTCATCACCATGTTCAGAAGCACATAGCCGGGGAAAAGCTTCCGCTGTACCGTCTTCTTCACACCGTTCCGGGCTTCGACAACCTCTTCCATCGGCACCCGCACCTCAAGGATCTGTTCTCCCAGATGTCTGTTCTCGATCGTTTTTTCAATGTTTGCCTTCACCTTGTTCTCATAGCCGGAATAAGTATGAACGACATACCATTTTGCTTCTTCTGACATTCCTTCACCCATATTCTTGTCGATTTGCATCCGGAATCATTACTTGATTATCATCTCGATCAGCTGCAGGGACGCGCTGTCCACCAGCGTGATCAGGACGCAGATAACAGCTGAGATGATGACGACAGCAGCCGTCTGTTTCCCCAGTGTTTTTCTGTCGGTCCAGATAATCTTGTCGAACTCGGCCTTCAGACCCTTCGACCAGGACTTTTTCGCCTGCTTTTTCTCTTCAGCCATACCTGCACCTCGTGATTATTTTGTCTCTCTGTGCAGCGTATGCTTTCTGCAGAACGGACAATACTTCTTGATTTCGAAGCGCTCAGGCATATTCTTCTTGTCTTTCATCGTATTGTAGTTCCTGCGCTTGCATTCTGTACAAGCCAGAGTAATCCTTGTTCGCACGACATCCACCTCCACTTTCCTTGTTTTCAGGGCAAAAAAAAAGACCTGCCCGCTTATGTCACTTCACAACTATAGCATGCAGGTCTCTTTCTGTCAATCTTTTTCTGGCTTCGCGCAGCCTTCCGCACCGGTTTTTCCCGGATGTTCAGATGATATAATCGAGATACTCGTCGTCGTGTTTTCCATGAGAGTACTCAAGTTCCGGCGCGCGGGCGCTTACCCGCATATTCGCCGGGATCGATTTTACGATGAAGGTGTTGCCGGCGATGGTCACGTTCTCGCCGATCACCGTCTCGCCGCCGAGCACAGTCGCTCCGGCGTAGATGGTCACGTTGTCACCGATCGTGGGATGGCGCTTCTTCCCGCGCAGCGCCTGGCCCTTTCTCGTCGAGAGGCCGCCCAGCGTCACGCCCTGATAGATTTTGACGTGGTCGCCGATCTCGGTCGTCTCGCCGATGACGATGCCGGTTCCGTGATCGATGAAGAAATATTTCCCGATCGTCGCGCCCGGATGGATATCGATTCCCGTGCGGCTGTGCGCGTACTCCGTCATGATCCGGGGGATCAGCGGCACCTTCAGAAGCTGAAGCTCGTGTGCGATCCGGTAAGAGGAGATCGCCAGCAGTCCCGGATAACAGAGAATGATTTCTTCTTTGTTAAACGCGGCAGGATCCCCGTCAAACGCCGCCTCGATGTCCGTCGCGAGATATTCGCGGATCTTCGGAAGTTTTTTCAGAAACTCCCCGACGATCTCCTCCGCCCGGTGAAGAATCACCGATCTGGAACACCCGTCGCACATATCAAGATTGCCCAGAACGATCGAAATCTGTTTTTTCAGATTATACTGAATATACTCCAGCCGGTCTCCGATCACATACCGCAGGTATTCCTTCCGAACGCGGTTCGTCTCATAATACCCGGGAAACAGAACCTGTCTCGTCGTCTCAAGCACCCGGATCAGAACATCCCGGTTCAGCAGGCGCTCCTGATCCAGCCGCGTCCCGAGCGGATTGACCTCGTAGCTGTTCATCAGACTGTCGACCAGCGCGTCCGCCTCCGCCGCGTCATCCATATCATGGCGGTGCTCCATCGCACGCTCTATGCTTTCTTTGATCTCCCGTTCTTCCATGCCGAAATCCCTCACATTTTTCTGTATGATTCCCGGGAAGTATCCCCGGAATGATCGTCCGCGAAGCGTTCATCCGCCGCACCGGTTCCCTCTGCATCTTCTGTCACAGTCTCCGGCTCTGCCGGACTCTTTCTTCTCCTGACAAAGATGACGGCGCCGATGACCGCAACGAAGAGCGCGATGAACTGCGAAGTGGAAAGAACGCCGACCTTTCCGCGCTCGAGGTCGCCGCGCCAGAACTCGATGATAAATCGTCCGACGCTGTAAAAGATGAGATACAGTGCCGTCGGCTCTCCGCTTCTCTTCTTTTTATGATCGTCATAGTAGACGAGCACGAGGCAGAGAAGAAAATCATAAACGCTCGACATCAGCTGCGTCGGGAACAGCGGGACGCCGTTCGGTGCGTAATGAGAGGTATGAAACACGATGCCCGTGGCGGAATCCGTCTCGACGCCATAGCAGCAGCCCGCGAAAAAGCAGCCGATCCGTCCGAATCCCTGCGCGAGCGCTACCGCTTCAAGACCGATGTCAAAATACTTCCATGACGGGAGCTTCTTTCTGCGGCAGTAGAGCCAGCCTCCGAGAATACCTCCGAGAATGCCTCCGTAGATCACCCACCCGTTGCGGAGCGATGCTCCGATCACGGAGGGATCCTGAATAATCTGCGGCAGAATTGTCAGCAGGTATAAAAGTTTCGATCCGAGATATCCGAAGATACAGCACCAGATCACCAGTCCGAGGATTTTGCTCTCCTCCAGACGTTTTTTCACCGCGCGATGATCCGCCAGCAGATACGCCGCAATGATGCCGACCGCCGTCATCAGGCCGTACATATAAAACGTAAACGGTCCGATGTGAATTTCATTGAACATAGATTTCTCCTCTTCAGTGCTTTACAGGCCGGAAACGGTGATGCACCGCCCCGGCCTGACCGATACTGCAATTCTTATCAAACTTTCAGCTGCAATTACCGGGCCGCGCTGGAGCCGGAGACGGCGCCGGATCCGGTGCTCTCCGTCGTCTGCGTCGTGTCCGTCGTATCCTGAAGAACGCTGTACTCGTCATCGTCTGTAACTTTCAGCTTATCCCAGGCCTTTGTGGTCGTGACCTTCTGCGCAGAAGTCCACTGATCAAGCACTTCATTGTAATGATCGGACTGCCGCTTGTTTACGATGCTCTTTTTCTGCGAATCGGTCGCGTCCGGATCGAACTGCTTGTCCAGGCGGACGACCCAGTAATACCCGCCGGCTTCGATCACACTTCCGTAGACCTCTCCGTCCGTGAGAGTCGACAGCGCGTTTTTGACCTCATCCGGATACGTAGTGTCGTCGCTTCCGAAGCTTCCCTGTGAAGATTCACAGTTTTGGTCCACCCCGTTCGCGATCGTTCCGATGTCCGCATTCGCGATATCCCCGGACGACTGGATCTGCCGGAGGATCTGGTTCGCCTCATCCTGATATTTCGCCTTCGTCTCGTCGTCGACGATCGTCGTCATATGCGTGGAGGAATCGGTCTGCGTCTGGGAAAATCTCGCGTACGTAAATGTGGACTGCGCGGCCTCCTCATCGGACACGTTCGTATCGACCTCCGCGTTCAGCTTCGGGCGCATGAGATACTCGTAGGACATCAGCTTCAGTGCTTCCTTGATGTCATCCTCGCTCGTTCCCATATCCTTGAGAATGCTCTTGTTCTTGTCGTAGGTTTTTTTCGCCGTCTCATCGATCTGTGCGATCTGATCCTCCGACAGACTCACGGAATAATCACCGAGATGTTCCTCAAGCGCACACCACTTTTTGATGTCATTTAAAACCGTCGAATTCTTGAACTGATCACCGTACGTCTTATAGTTCGCCGTATCTTCCGATGTCGAAGATTCGGACTCCGCCGAGGTCGAAGATGCGGATTCCGCCGAAGTCGACTCGGCCGGTGTCGCGGATCCGGACGCGGATGATGTGGACGCGGAGCTCGAAGAATCAGAGGAACCGTCGATCTCTGTATCCCAGAGCGCCTGCCCGGGGGTCAGGCCGTACATCTGCATCATCGAATACGCCTGTGCCTGCTGATACCGTAAAAGGAAATTTGCCGTACCGAGGTTGATTTCCTTATCATTCACAACGATTGCGGTTTCTTTTCCATTCATTCCGCAGCCCGCGAGCGCTCCCGCCGCCACAGATACAGCCAGAGCCGCACTGACTGCGATGCTTTTTATTTTATTCATGTGATCCTCCGGAATATTAAATAATTCAATAGAAGATTATAGACTGTTTCGTTTGCCGGGGCAAGCTGTTTATTCGGCCGCCCATTTCCGCGCTGTGCCCGGCCGCCTGTTACTGTACCAGTTTCAACAGCTCCGAGACGAATCCTTCGCACAGCTTCATCGTCTTCGACGCGGTCATGCGTGCACGGCGTTTTTTCCAGATAAAGCACGGTGTTCCGGCCGCATGGAACTCCATCTCTCCGCGGTATGGCCCAAGCAGCGTCTGAAATCCCGATGCGTCGAGCCTGGCTTTCGGATAAAGGGAAAAGCGGATCTCAAGGGGCGTCTCCCGGATCTCGGAGATATAGGCGCGATGCGCCTCCGCGCGGAGTTTCGCCACATCGATCAGATTCGTGACCGATTTTGGCGGATCCCCATAGCGGTCCAGAAGCTCGTCGATCATATTGTCGGCGTCTTCTTCATTCTGAATCGCGGAGATGCGCTTGTATATGTCGAGTTTCTGCGCCTCATCCGGGATGTAATCGTCCGGAATGAAGGCGTCGGTGACGAGATCGACGCCGGTCTCGAACTCTTCCGCGGCCGCCTCGCCCTTCGCTTCACCGACTGCCTCCCGCAGCATCTTGCAGTATAGATCGTAGCCGACCGCCTCCATATGGCCGGACTGCTCCGCGCCGAGCAGATTTCCGGCACCGCGGATCTCGAGATCGCGCATCGCGATGCGGACGCCGCTGCCAAGCTCCGTAAATTCGCGGATGGCGTGAAGGCGTTTCTCCGCCTCCTCTTTCAGCATCCGGTTTCTCCGGTAAAGCAAAAATGCGTAAGCCGTCCGGTTCGACCGGCCGACCCGTCCGCGCAGCTGATAGAGCTGGGACAGTCCCATCCGCTCCGCATCATGAATGATGATTGTATTGACATTTGCGATATCAAGGCCCGTCTCGATGATCGTCGTCGAGACAAGCACGTCGATCTCTCCGTCGACAAAATCAACCATGATCCGCTCAAGATCGCGCTGGTTCATACGGCCGTGGGCGTACGCGACACGCGCCTCCGGGACGAGCCGGCTGATGCGCGACGCGACCTCGGCGATATCATTGACACGGTTGTAGACGTAGTATACCTGTCCCTCGCGCGCCAGCTCCCGGCTCACCGCCTCCCGGACGATCTCATCATCCTGCTCCATCACGTATGTCTGGATCGGAACGCGGTCAAGGGGCGCCTCTTCCAGCACACTCATGTCCCGGATTCCGATCATGCTCATATGAAGTGTCCTGGGAATCGGCGTCGCGGTCAGTGAAAGAACATCCACATTCTTTTTCAGCTGCTTGATCTTTTCCTTGTGTGCCACGCCGAAGCGCTGCTCCTCATCGATGATAAGGAGGCCCAGATCCTTGAATTTGACATCCTTCGAGAGCACCCGGTGCGTACCGATCACGATATCGACGAGTCCCTTCTGCAGATCTTCCGTCGTCTTCTTCATCTGCGCCGCCGTCCTGAAGCGGCACATCAGATCGATCCGTACCGGAAAATCCTTCATTCTGCGGGTAAATGTGTTGTAATGCTGCTGTGCGAGGATCGTCGTCGGCGCCAGGAGCACGACCTGTTTTCCCTCCTGAACCGCCTTGAATGCCACGCGGATCGCGACTTCGGTTTTCCCGAATCCCACGTCTCCGCAGATGAGCCGGTCCATGATTTTTCCGCTCTCCATGTCGCGCTTCGCGTCCTCGATCGCCTGCAGCTGGTCCTCTGTCTCCTCGTACGGAAACATTTCTTCAAATTCCCGCTGCCAGACCGTGTCCGGACCGTACCGGAATCCCTGGGACTGTTCGCGGACCGCGTACAGCTTCACGAGATCCTCCGCGATGTCCTTCACGGCGCTCCGGACACGTTTTTTCGTCCGGTTCCACTCCGCTCCGCCGAGCTTATTGACATGCGGCCGTTTTCCGTCCGCACTTCCGTATTTCTGAAGCAGATCAAGCTGTGTCGCAGGTACGTAGAGACTGCTTCCGCCGGCGTATTCGATCCGGATGAAGTCGCGGAGCGTCCCGTCGGTCTCAACTTTCTCGATTCCCCGGTAGATGCCGAGTCCGTGACCTTCGTGGATCACATAATCGCCGATCGAAAGTTCATCAAAACTCCGGATGGCGTTCGGATTTTTCTTTTTCTTCCGCTTTTTTCCCGCCCGTCCGAAGATATCCGTCTCTGTGATCACCACGAAGCGCTGCATCGGATACTCGAAGCCCTTGCGCGCACTCCCGTACATCACCATGATTTCACCGGGAGCGAGAATCCGCTCCTCATCTTCACTGTAGAATGCGGACAGTCCTTCATCCGACAATTCACCCGCAAGCCGCTTCGCCCGGGTGTGAGAAGCGGACAGAAGAACCATCCGGTATCCGTTCTTCTGCCATTTTCTTAAATCCTTCACAAGAAGCGGAAACTGGTTGTTGTAACTGCTGACCGACCGTACTTCGACGGAATAGCGGTCTGTGATCTCGAAATCTCCGGCGGCGATCCGCATCACAGACAGGCTGACACAGCACCGCCGGTTCAGATTGTAATAAAATTCCTGCGGGGTCAGCATCCGCTTCGCCGCCGTCCCGTCGTCTTTTCCCTTTTCGATCCGGTGAACGACCGCCTCATGGTATTCTTTGGAGAGTGCTTCCGATGCCTCCGCGATTCTGGTCGGTTCGATGAGAAATACCGGCGATCCCTCCGGAAAATAATCCGGAAGCGTATCCGTCAGTGCGGACCGATCCGGTTGCCCGAAGGGTCCTTCAAATGCCGGGTAGATCCGGATTTCATCCAGATTGTCGATCGAACGCTGGCTCTCCGGATCGTAGCTGCGGATCGAGTCGATCTCATCGCCCCAGAGTTCAACCCGCCACGGCAGGTCCTCCGTCAGCGAGAAGATATCGATGATGCCTCCGCGCACGGCGAACTGCCCCGGCGCATCCGCTTCGCCCATCCGCTCATACCCGAGCTCCGCCAGCGTTCTGGAAAGCCGGTCCGTATCCGCCGTTCCTCCGGTCTTCAGATCGACGCAGTGTTTTTTGAGCACACGAAAAGGCAGAAGCCGGTCCATACACCCCCCTGCAGAGGTGATGATGGATACGCGCTCCCGCTCGGATAATGCCCGGATGGCTTTCATTCTCTGCTGTGTGATCAGATTCCCCGACAGATCCGCGTCGGAAAATACCATGTCCCGGGCCGGATAAAGCAGAACATCCCGGTCGTACAGCCTGTAGTCTTCATACAATTCCCTCGCGCGAAGCTCGTTCTCCGCGACGAGCAGAACCTTCTCACAGTTCTGTGCAAGACCGGCGGCAAAATGCGCTTTCTCCGACTCAATCGCGCCGGTCACCTCGATCACTCCGCGGTTCTTCTTCAGGGACCGCTTCAGATCGCCGAACCCCGCCACAGCCTCAAGCGGCTGCATCAGTGCTTTCATTTTCTTATCCCTTATGTCTGTTATACTCTGTCATCGCGCCGGAAAGATCCCCCTGTGTGATCATCCGGACCGCATCCGCCGCCCGGCCGACCGCATCGTCGATCACTTCCCTCGTCTCCGGATCAAAGTGCCCGAGAACGTAGTCCGCGAGATCCCAGCCCTCAGGCTTCGCGCCGACTCCGATGCGGACCCGGACGAACCGGTCTGTGCCGATCGCGCCGATCACGCTCTTCATGCCGTTATGACCGCCGGCGCTTCCCTTCGCCCGGATACGGAGCTGACCCGGCTCCTGATCGATGTCATCGTAGATGACAATCAGATCCGTTTCCGGGTCGAGCTTATAGTAATTCAGCCATGCGCTCACAGCTTCTCCGCTCAGGTTCATATACGTCATCGGCTTGATCAGAATCACTTTTTCACTTCCGATCATACCCTTCCCGTACATCGCTTTCTGCTTCACGCCGGAAGACGGGATGTGGTACTCGTCCATCAGGCGGTCCACGGTGTCAAATCCCATGTTATGCCTGGTTCCCTCATATTGTTTTCCCGGGTTTCCGAGGCCGACGATTAAATACATGACATTCTCCGATCATTTCCTGTTTCGTATCCATCAGGTGAAATAAACCATATCGACATCCGGAGCCTTGGCCGCCTTGATCGACCGCGCGATCATGACCGGCCCCTCCTCCCCGTAGGCGTCTTCGTATTTCCAGTCGACGTCCGCAGTGACCTCGACCCATTCTCCCGTCTTCAGCTTCGGCGCAAACGCGCTTTCACAGATGTATCCGATGAACTGCGTATCTTCCGCGCAGCACGTCATCGCCTGGCGTCCCGGAACAAAGAATTTCGCATTCTCATGACGACTCTTCAGCACGCGCCCCTTGAAGCGAACCTGTTTGCCGCGGTATCGGTCCGGATTATCGCGCACATCGACGAAAAAGATTCCGAAATCCACATCGTCGATCACGATCGGATCCGCGTCCAGATCGTACGGAACGGTATCCTCGAAGATATCCGTGATATTTCCGTCTGCATCCTCAAACATGACCTGGCATGCCGGATTGGTGACCTTGATGCTTCTCCGGAAATTCGCGAGGGGCTGATTTTCCGGATCCGCGCGGTTGAAGATCACAAGCTCCGCATTCCTGGTCATATCCACAAACAGCGATTTCATGTTGTTCATGTAGACCTGGAATGTGCCTGTGTCAACGGTCACGATCTCCTGCAGAATGCCCCAGCCCTCGGGAAGTTCCATCTCCTCAAACGCGCCGACTCCCCAGAGCGGATTGTACTCGAGAAGCACGCGCGCCGGATGGTATTTATGATCCAGTTCTCTGAGATACTCTGACGTGAACTGTTCCTGATCCTCGACCTGCACGAGCTTCGTGCGGTATTTTTTCAGATCCTTCACATCGTATTCGCACTCGCCCTCCTCGCAGTTGATCAGGAGGGTCGTGTCATCCATCTGGAAATAATCCTGACGCAGCGTTCCGTTCAGAAACGTCGTCTTGCCGCTCTCCAGAAAGCCGGTGATCAGGAACACCGGTACTCTCATTTCATCTTCGTCCATGTTCATTCTCCGTCCATGTCGTTATTTTTCGAGGCCGAACAGCTCTGCCAGATGATCTTCCTTCATCTCGGAGCCGATCACGCAGATGCGGCCGGTGTACTCCGGATCTCCCCCGCGCACATCGGATTCGCCCGGCACCATGTCGAAGTAGATCCACTTGCCGTCTGCTCCGGATACCATGCCCTTTGCCCGAAGGACGGTTCCGTACTTTTCCGTGTCCTGAAGTGCCGCAAGGATGGAGCGGATCTCATCCTGCGTATATTTGCGGATCGTCTCGCGGCCCCAGCTTGTGAAGACTTCATCCGCATCGTGATGATGGTGATGATGGCAGCCGCACTCATGGTCGTGATCCTCGTGATCATGATCGTGATGGCAGTGCTCATGGTCGTGATCTTCATGATCATGGTGGCAGTGCTCATGGCCGTGATCTTCATGATCATGGTGGCAGTGCTCATGGCCGTGATCTTCATGAT
>CADBRN010000059.1 GCA_902797025.1 uncultured Lachnospiraceae bacterium | reverse complement strand
GCTCTTGATCATGGCGCCGAACATCTGCTGCGGTGATTTTGATGTGGAAATCCGGTCGACGAACTGCGGATAATGCGCCTTGCAGAACCGGACCCATCCGGGACAGCAGGATGTGAACATCGGAAACTGCTTCGCATCCCCGCCTTTCAGCCTCTCAAGAAACTCATTCGCTTCCTCCATGATCGTGAGATCCGCGGAAAAATCCGAGTCAAATACGTAATCGACACCGATCCTCCTCAGAGCCGCCGCAAGACGGCCGACCGTCGCCTCGTCCGGACTCATGCCGAAGGTTTCGCCCCACGCGGTGCGGATCGACGGTGCGATCTGCACGACCGTGACAACCTCCGGATCACTGACCGCCTCCAGCACCTTCATCGTGTCGTCACGCTCATGGAGCGCACCGACCGGACAGTGCGTGATACACTGGCCGCAGAGCGCACAGGCGGAATCCTCCAGGCTGTAGACGCCGGTCACATCGACACTCGTCTGTGCGCCGGTGTTGATCACATCCCAGATGTGCGTGTTCTGAATCTTGTCGCAGACCTGCACACAGCGCATGCACTTGATGCACTTCTGGTAATCACGGATCAGAGGAAACGTCCTGCTCCCCTTCTGCTTCGGAAGACGGAGCGGATACGGATTGTCGAGAAGATTCAGTTCCGACGCAATTTTCTGCAGAGCGCAGTTGCCGCTCCGCACACAGGTCGTACAGGCGGTGTTATGCTCGGAAAGAATCAGCTGGACATTCGTTCTTCTCGCGCTCAGCGCCTTCTTCGAATTTGTCCGGATCACCATGCCGTCCGCGACCGTATTGTTGCAGGCCGTCATCAGACGGTCATATCCTTCGACCTCGACGACACAGACGCGGCACGCGCCGATTTCATTCAGATTTTTCATATAACAGAGCGTCGGGATGCGGATTCCCGCAATGCGGGCCGCGTCAAGAATTGTCGTACGCTCCGGCACACTCAGGCTTCTGCCGTCTATTGTAATCGTTACCATTTCGCGACACGACCTCCTTTAAAAATTCCATAGCCGAAGTGATCACAGTGCAGACACCGTCCGGATTCCTGCATCGCCTCTTCCTCCGTCATTCCGCACTCCATCAGCTTAAAGTCATGGCGGCGCTCGGAAGCCGGGCGTTCCTTCATGTTGATCCTCCCGAGAGGATGATGATCGTCGAAGCGGATTCTCGGAAGCGGAACGTCCGCCTCAATCTCATGGTTAAACCCGAGATAGTTGTCGATGTTTGCGGCCGCGACCTTGCCTGCCGCGATCGCGCGGATCACCGTAGCCGGACCGGTCACACAGTCGCCGCCGGCAAAGATGCCGTCCTCGCCGCTGACACCGCTCCAGTCCAACGCCTTGATTTTTCCGCGCACGATCGGAATGCCGTATTCGCCGAACTTTCTGGAATCGATGCCCTGTCCGACCGCTACAAGAAGCCGGTCACAGGGGATGCGTACTTCAGGCGTGTCCGCCGGTACCGGCTTCGGACGTCCGCCCTCGACCGGCCCCGCCAGCTGCGGCTGAACAATCAGCGCAGCCGCCCTGCCTTCTTCATCCTTCTCGATGCGGACCGGCGCCATCATCTCCAGAATCTCACATCCGTCCGCCATCGCGCCCTCTACTTCCTCCGGGAGCGCCGTCATATCCTGTTTTCTGCGTCGATACGCGACCGTGACGCTCTTCGCGCCGAGACGGACCGCAGACCTCGCCACATCCATCGCAACGTTTCCTCCGCCGACCACTACAACATCGAGGCCGCAAAAATCCGGCATCACATCGTCGCCGATCATCCGGAGCATCTCAACCGCGGAGATGACGCCCTCGCCGTCCTCACCCTCAATTCCGAGCTTCCGGTCGTTGTGCGCGCCGATTGCGACGTAGATCGCGTCGAACCGCTCGCGCAGACTCTGAATCATGACGTCCTTTCCGATGCTTGTCTCTGTCTCCACCGCAAAACCGGTCTGGCGAAGGTAGCCGATCTCCCGATCCAGCGTCTCTCTGGGCAGACGGTACGCCGGAATGCCGTATCGGAGCATCCCGCCGAGTTTCTTTCTCTGCTCAAAAACCGTCACATCGTGTCCCATCATCGAAAGATAAAAGGCTGCGGAGAGTCCGCTGGGGCCCCCGCCGATCACCGCGACCCTCTTGCCGGTCGGCGGCGCCGTCACGAGCGGCGGACCGCCCGCATCATGCTCGCACGCGTAGCGCTTCAGACCGCGGATGTTGATCGGATCATCCACGAGCGTACGCCTGCAGCGCACCTCGCAGGGATGCTCGCAGATCAGCCCGCAGACCGACGGGAACGGATTATCCTTGCGGATCAGACGCACCGCATCCGCGCAGCGTCCCTCGTGAATCAGTGAAATATACCCCGGAACATCCACATGAGCCGGGCACTGGAACACGCACGGAACCGGCTGGTTCTGCAGACCCATGCACCGTCCGTGACGGATATGCTCGAGATAATCATCGCGGAAACCCTTCACGCCCTTCAGGACCATCCGCGCCGCTTCCGACCCGATCGCACAATCCGCGGTCATATAGACTGACTGAGCGGTTTCTTCAATCAGATCGACGGTTCCCTCATCCGCGGTCCCATTCAGAACCATCTGGATCAAATCCTCCAGGCGGCCGAGACCGACACGGCACGGCGTGCATTTTCCGCACGACTGTGAGTGACAGATATGCAGAAAGGACGCAGCGAGATCAACCGGGCAGAGTCCGGGCTGGCTCGCCGTGATCCGCCGCTCAAGATCCTTGTAGAGTTCCTCTACAGTCCGCTGCGCGCGATTCTGCGTATCAATGCTTAGTCTGCTCATACGAAATTCCTCCCACGATCAGCAGCTCCCCGAACCGCCGGTGTGCCGCCGGCCGGGGTAAATGATACTCATATATTCCTGTTTCATACCCGGTATTTTGTAATAATTTCAGTATAATTCAGATCGTCATGAGGGTCAATTCGTCAATCTGCTCTAAATTATGGAAAGTAGTTCTTGTAAATCGGATGAATTTTCAGTTTCAGTGGTCTCGATACCATGAAATATTGTAAGCCGGATTTTTGATGGTACAACAATGTACCACTGTGCACAAAAAGTTGCCGGCACTCTTTTGTAAAAGAATGCCGGCAGCGCCGTTACTTGTGAAGTTTTCTCAATTCCGCCGAACCTGCGATTATTTGAAGTTCGCCACGTTGCCGGAATCGATCCATGTGCAGGAAGTCAGGATCTCGTTGTTGTCAAGCTTGTCACCCTTGACAAGTTTAACTGCTGCCTCGATCGCGTTGGAAGCCATCTGACCGCCGTTCTGTGAAACGGTTCCGGTCATTCTTCCGTCTTCAATCGCCTCGAAGCCGTCCGGAGTTCCGTCGACACCGGTGATGACAATTCCGCTGTTCGCACCCGCTGCGTTGCCTGCTCCGACCGCCATTCCGTCATTTTCCGCGACGATCGCGTCAAGATCATAAGCGGACAGCCAGCTCTCGACCGTGGACTGTGCCTGTGCGGTATCCCACTGGCAGTCAGCCGGCTCAACAACCTGCTTGATGTCCGGATATTTCTTCAGAACATTCTCATATCCTTCCATTCTCTGGAGTCCGCCGGAATCTCCGGACGGTCCGGTCAGGATCGCGATGTTTCCTTTTCCGTTCAGTTTCTTCGCAACCTGCTCCATCTCGAGCTCTCCGGCAGCCACATTGTCGCCGCAGGAAAGTGCGGAGATACCGTAATCCTGCCAATCTGTGCAGGCCGAAATGATATTGATGACTTTAACGCCGGCATCTGCCGCTTCCTGCGCTGCAGCGCCGAGTCCGTCCGGATCAACCGGCTCAAACAGGATCGCATCGTATTTCTCCGATACGCACTGCTCGATCTCGCTGATCTGCTTCGCCGCATCCTGATCCGCACTGAGGATTGTCAGATCAACGCCAAGCTCATCTGCTTTCTTCTGAGCCGCCTCAGACACAGCGATCTGGAATGCGTTTGTCTGATGCTGCTGGATCATAGCAACCTTGACTCCTTTGCCGGAGCCTGCCGCAAGGCCGAGTCCGGAAGAAGACGTGACCGTTCCGGATCCGGAAGCAACCGCCTCTGATCCTGATCCCGCCGTCGAAGCCGCAGCAGACGTACCCGTTGTATTCTCAGAAGATGAGCCGGACGAAGCGGATCCGCATCCCGCGAGTGTCGCCACGGAAAGTGCGCCGACCGTCAGCATAGCAACCAGTTTGTTCTTTTTCATGTTACTCCTCCTTTGATAACAATCAAATATATATGTAAGGGAAAACGGTCTTTCTTATCAGTCCTTTTTACTCTTTCCCTTAACATCGATGAGAACCGCAACGACGATGATGACACCCTTGACGATTTTCTGCCAATGTGAAGAAACACCGAGGATATCCAGTCCGTTCGCGATGACCGTGATCAAAAGCGTTCCGATAATAACTCCGACCGGATGTCCGACACCGCCTGACATCGATACGCCGCCGACTACGCAGGCTGTGATCGCATCCATCTCATAGGACTCCGCCGCCGTCGGCTGGCCGATGGTAACACGGGAAGTCATCAGGAATCCGGAGAGTCCCGCAAGAAGACCTGCGATCGCGAACGTGGAAACCCGGATAAAGGTTGTATTGATACCGGCTACCTTCGCCGCCTGAAGGTTTCCGCCGCACGCATAGACACGGCGTCCATAAACCGTCTTTGCCAGAACGAACGAACAGATGATGATGACGATAACCAGGAAGATTGCGAGCATCGGGATCCCCGCCACGGAACTCGCCGCGATCTTCCGATAAGCTTTTGTGATTCCGGTGACCGGTTTTCCGTTGGAAACCAGCAGAGCCAGTCCGCGGACCGCAGTCATCGTGCCAAGTGTCATGATAAAGGGCGGCAGATCGCCGACCGCTACGCCGATTCCGTTCAGAATGCCGACGGCAAGTCCCGCGAGAAGTGCCACGAGGAACGGTACGATCAGCGGGAAATTACCACGGCCCAGAAGCGCCGCGAGAATGCCTGCGAATGCGACCGTCGATCCGACAGACATATCGAACCCTCCGGCTATGATGACGAACATCATTCCAAAGGCGAGGATTCCGTTGATCGATGCCTGTTTTAAAATATTGACAAGGTTGCCCGGCTGAATGAAGCTCGGTTTGAGAATCGTAAGAACGATGACCAGAGCGACAAAGATAATGTAAATAAAATACTGGCTCAGCCTCGACGAAACATTTTTCTTTTCCATTTTCTCTCTCCCTTATACCTGAATATCCGAAGCCAGCGTCATAATCCGTTCCTGCGAAAACTCATTTCGCTGCACTTCTCCTGCAAGATGTCCTTCCGCCATAACAGCGATCCGGTCACAGACACCCATGAGTTCCGGAATCTCCGAGGAGATCAGAATCACGGCTTTGCCCGCCTGGACCAGTTCTCCGATCAGCAGATAGATGTCCCGCTTCGCGCCTACGTCGATACCGCGCGTCGGCTCGTCCATGATGATGATATCCGGATCGTTCAGAAGCCATTTTGCAATGACGACCTTCTGCTGGTTTCCTCCCGAGAGATTGCCGGCGATCTGATCGCCGGACGGAGTCTTGATCTTCAGTTTTCGGATGTAGTCAGAAGAAAGTTTCTTTGCCTTTGCCTTGCTGTAAAGTCCATTCTGCAGCGTCTTGCGGATCGCAACCATGGAGATGTTGTCGTTGACCGTGCCGGTCAGATTCAGTCCGGTAGCCTTCCGGTCCTCCGTCACAAGCGCCACGCCGTGCCGGATAATATCCGCAGGCGTATGAACCTTGACATGCTCTCCATTTACGATGATCTCGCCGCCGGAAAGCCTGTGCATACCGAAGATTCCCTCGACGAGCTCGCTTCGTCCGGCGCCGACCAGTCCTCCCAGTCCGAGGATTTCGCCGCTCCGGACCTTGATGCTGACATCGTTCACCTTGCCGTCTGCGCGGCTGATATGGTTTGCTTCGAAAATCACATCGCCGATCTTGCTCTCCGCCTTCGGGAAGACATCCGTGATCTCACGGCCGACCATCATTTTGATGAGGGATGACTCCGTGAAATCTTTTGCCGCGCCGGATCCGATGTACTGTCCGTCACGGTAGACCGTGATGCTGTCACAGATTTTAAAGATTTCTTCCATTCTGTGGGAAATATAGATGATCGCCACACCCTGCGCCTTCAGCTTGCGGATATGATCGAACAGGATATCAACCTCACGCTCGGTGATCGCCGCGGTAGGCTCATCCATGATAATGACTTTTGCGTTCACAGAAGTCGCCTTGATGATTTCGATCAGCTGGCACTGTGCAACCGTCAGATTGCGGAGCGTCTCGTAGGGCGATACACGAAGCCCGCTGTCTTTGATCAGTGCCTCAGCCTCCTTCGCCTCCGCCTTTTTGTCGACCAGACCGTGTTTCCGGATCTCGCGGCCGACGAATATATTTTCATATACCGTCATATCAAGGATCGGATTCAGCTCCTGATGGATCATCGCGACGCCGGTATGCAGGGCCTCATTGGGGCTCGAAATCTCATACGGTTTTCCGTCGAAGAGGATCTCGCCACCCGGATCTTTCTTATAAATTCCCATCAGGATTTTCATCAGTGTGGATTTTCCGGCACCGTTTTCTCCCATCAGGGCGTGGACTTCACCAGGACGGACTTTCAACTGCACGTGGTCCAGAGCTTTTACACCCGGAAAAGTCTTGCTGATGTCTTTCATTTCCAGAATATAATCCATACCACACCTCCATCTTTTTTATGTAAAAATGGTATCATCCGCCTGTAAAGCGGACAACCGACAATCTTTCGTTCAGGTATGGCAATTTTTACTTTTTGTTTTTTTATTTTAGATTTTTTTTACAGAAAAATGGTTTTCGAGCAGACCGCGTAAACCTCGCTTGCGCGGTTTGAGATGATCAGCACCGTGATTCCGCGGCGCGCGCACCGGATGATCATATCCTCCGTCGTGCGTTTCATGTAAAGATTCGATCCCGAGAAGGGATGGTTGCAGACAAGCAGGCTCGGATTGTAAAGGATCCAGCGGAAATAAATCAGTTTCTGCCGGTCCAGAAGATCCAGGTCATCGACCTTCT
>CADBRN010000058.1 GCA_902797025.1 uncultured Lachnospiraceae bacterium | reverse complement strand
ATTGCATCTGAAATATTAAAAAAAGAAAGCTTTTTAAGTTGCAGTAGAATTTACTTCTACACTGGAATTTACTTTTTCAATTCACGTTTTTATCCGGCCTGATCAGGATTATCTGTGAAATATCATGGCTGTCAGGATCAAAAAGATGCCTGCCGCTGCCAGTATGATGACCGGATTCAGAATCCGTCTCCAGAGCACGCGCTTCTCTTCTTCCCGATCTTTCGGAAAAAAGTACGGGCGAACCGCATCGTTTCCGCGCCGGATCAGATACTCACCGATATAGAGAAAGAAAACCGCCGGAATTCCGTAAAACAGCAGGATCAGACCGAAGGATCCGGCTGTCATCGAAGCAGATACGGATTCTCCTGACACCGCGAGGCGGAAACCGGTGTGCATCGGAAGAAATGCCGAGGCGGTGAGGGAAGCGTTTCCGATATATCCGAGCAGCGTCGCGAACAGATTACACGAAAAATGCATCAGAGATGAGTAGAACAGATTCCCGGTGAGTCCGTACACGTAGGACAGCGCCATTCCCATCACAAACATCGACGGATAGCGGATCGGATAGATATGGAAAAAGGCGAAGAACGCACCCATGATCACGCTCTGCCCGATCAGACTGTGCACGCTTTCTTTTACGGCACTTTGTATCAGACCGCGGTGCAGCGCTTCTTCGCAGATGGCGGGCAGGATACAGATGACGATCAGATCGGTGAGGAACGTCCCGGATCCTGTCTTCGAAGATTCATAGACCGCAGCGAATTCATCCGGGAACAGCAGCATCATCAGACTGTTCATAATAACAGAAAACGAGTACGCACCGATCAAAAAAACGAGTGCGCCTCCCGTACTCCAGCGGTTGGGCCGCCGGATGGGGAAGACCTCACGCGGATCCGCGTGAAGAATCCAGACCGGGATCACGGCGACAGCGAAGACGATTGCCTCTGTGATCGCAAGACCGCCGCTGCCCAGATAATACTGGACGGATGATTCGACCGTAAGAAACAGAAAAATCTGAATGATAAATACGATCACGGCCTGACTGAAGGTTACGGCGCGGAATGGCCTTTTCCGGACGAGTCCGTCCGGATGGGTATATCGTATCTGCTCATAATCCATGAAAGCAAATCCTTTCTTCCTGTTCAAATTCTTTTTCGGGGCGTTCAGGCATCGTTTTCCTTCAGACGCTTCAGCTGTTCCGAAAGAGAAAGACGCGTCCGCTCTCTGGTAAGCTCCGCAATTCCGAGTTTTGTGATATCTACGACGATCGTTTTTACCGGTTCCCGCGCGGCGAGCGCTTCGAGATATTCGATCAGTTTTTTCTCATTTTCGGGACACATGTTCAGGAAATCGATCAATATTGTCCCGGTCAGCGAACGCAGACGGATCTGTTCCATCGCGGCGTCCGCCGCTTCAAAATTCAGCCGGACTGCCATCTCCTCATGGGTGATGTTTTTCGAAAATTTTCCGCTGTTGACGTCGATCGCGGCGAAGGCTTCGGTTTGCTCGATGATCAGCGTTGCGCCGGATTTCATCCAGACCCGTTTCGCTGTGAGATGATCCAGCAGAGACGGTATGTTGTACTTCCGGTACAGCGGATCGGTATCCTGACCGGCCGGATCGTGGAAGATGCAGCAGATACCGGATTTTTCTGCGATGAGACGGACTTCGTCCAGATCCGTTTCCACGAGATCCGGATCCTGTATCTGCTCGAAAAGGTGCTGCCACGGGAACGGCCGGTACAGGCACGTTCCGTATGTCCTCGTTTTTCCGATGGTCAGGATTTCTTCCAGGCGGCTTCCGATCCGGTCGTATTCCGCGCGGATTTCTGCGGCCGATGCAGAAGAAGCAGCCGTCCGGATGATCACACAGTGACCCGGAAGTGTGCCGCCCGGATCCGTCAGATCCCTTCGAATCCGTTCCTTCTCCTGCGGCGGCAGTTTCGATGAAAAGTGCAGGGAAGAAGGCCCGCTTGTCACAACAAGAAAATGTCCGGACAGGTTGATCTCCGCCCGGGCGTGAGGCAGCTTCGTCTTTACGGCCTCCCCGTCGATCTGAAGGAGGAGCATATCGCCCGAGTGAAGCTGTGCCTCCGGGGGGCGTTTCGTAATCATACAGAAATTGCGGCAGGTCTGATTCTTCCGGATCGGGAGAAAGACCATGCGGCCTCCGCAAATCCGTACGAATGCACCGTTCGTTTTCCGGTCGATTTTTTCAACCCGGCCGACGAAAACAGCGCCGACCGGCGTCTCACTGTCCGAGTCAGGAAGAATCGAAAAATCGAGCACTTTTCCGTCGCTCTCACGCAGAAGCGACACGGCCGTTCCGCGGCCGGCGATTTCCATCGATGCAATTACAAGCGTCTTGCTCAAGAATCTATCCCTTCTTTAATGTCGGTACCGAGTTCATCGAGCGGTACGAAATGATGCGTTCCATTTTCAGTCCTGTCCGCAAAAAGTTCTTTCCGGTGGATCATCATATCGCTTTTTTCTGCAGATACACCGGCAAATGCGGCAAATGCACCGATCACGAGTTCGGGTTTCAGATTGTTCGAACTGCCCTGGGAAATCGTCATGGAAAACGTCCCGTCACTGTAGCTCAGTGAATAAATCAGCGGACGGATGTCGATCTCCCGCTCGCCTTTTTTCGTTTTCTTCGTGACGAAAATTTCTTTCTGCGCGAGAAACAACCCGAGCAATTCCGAAATCCGCGTTCCGCCACAATCCTCCGGAAGCACGGAGCCGCGAAGACGCACCTCATATTCTGCCGCGGCGACAAGTGTCATTCCTTTCGAACCCTTGTCCGACGGAATCTCCCGGACGGACAGAACGCGGAATCCCGGCGCCATCTGACGGTTGAGTTCTTCGGCCATCCTGGAAGAGGACTTTGCCTCTTCCAGATCGAGATCAAAATATTCCGCATCACTCGTGAGTCCGACTCCGAGAGGCGCCGCGAAGGACATGATCATATGAGGACTGAACCCGCCGGATAAGGACGTGTGAAAATCCGCTCTGCGCAGCGCTTTCTGAAAATAGCGCATCACGTCGAGGTGCCCGATGTATTTCATGGAGCCGTTTTTTGAAAATTTAATTCTGACTCTCATAGCATACACCTCCTCCAAACACTTTTGCCCCGCAGCCGCTGCATTTTTCCCGGCAGTTCGGTGTGACGGAAGCAGCCGCTGCATTCATCCACTCGCGCTGCAGGAAGGATTTTGATACCCCGATATCGATAAAATCCCAGGGAAACGTCTCATCTGCAGAGCGTTCACGGTGTGCGTAGAATGCCGGATCGATCCCGTTTTCCGCAAATGCGCGGTCCCAGGCATCCTTTGAGAAACGCTCGGTCCAGGCGTCGAAAATCGCACCGTTGCGATATGCGGACTCGACTGCGGCGCAGAGTTTCCGGTCGCCCCGGGCGAGGACGCCTTCAAGTACCGACACGGATGCTTCATGATAGGTAAAGCGGATACAGCTCTGATTTTCCATCGTCCTCACCTCATCCTTTGCGATGTGTGCCTTGTCGAGAAAATCCTCAGCCCGGTCCATCGGCGCCCACTGGAAGGGCGTAAACGGCTTCGGGACGAAGAAGGAGCAGCTTGCCGTGATGGAGCATTTTCCGTTTCGTTCTTCCTTCGGAATATCGAAGTATACATCCGCTACTTTCTGGCAGAGATGCGCGATTCCCTTTGCATCTTCTTCCGTCTCGAAGGGGAGTCCGAGCATGAAGTACAGCTTTACCTTTTTCCAGCCGCCGCGGAAGGCCTCGCCGGCGCCCTTCAGGATGACATCTTCGGTCAGTCCTTTATTGATGACGTCGCGCATCCTCTGGGTCCCCGCTTCCGGAGCGAACGTCAGACTGCTTTTCTTCACGTCCTGAACCTTTGACATCACATCAAGGGAAAAAGCATCGATCCGGAGAGACGGAAGAGAGATGTTGATTCCGCGTTTCGTGCAGCGTTCGATCAGAAAATTGACCAGTTCCTTCAATTCCGTATAATCGCTCGTCGAGAGGGAACTCAGAGAGATTTCCTCGTATCCCGTGTTTTTAAGAAGGGCTTCTGCATCCTTCTTCAGAGTCTCAAGGCTCTTCTCTCTCAGCGGTCGGTAGACCATTCCCGCCTGGCAGAACCGGCATCCACGGATACAGCCCCTCTGTACTTCAAGGACGACGCGGTCCTGTGTGGCCTTAAGATATGGGACGACCGGCGCCTCCGGATACGTCACGCGGTCAAAGTCGGTGACGATCTGCTTTTTAATCGTTGCGGGAATGTCGTCCGCGACCGGCCGGAATTCGTCGATCGTCCCGTCCTCGCGGTACGTCACCTGGTAGAGGGAGGGAACGTAGATACCCGGAAGATGCGAAGCCTCCCGGAGGAACCGTTTTCTTGTCCATCCCTCTTTTTTGCAGATCCGATACAGATCAAACAGATCGTCGTAACGTGTCTCGCCTTCTCCGATGTAAAACAGGTCAAAAAAATCCGCGATCGGCTCCGGATTGTACGTACAGGGGCCGCCGCCGATCACGATCGGATCATCCCACGTGCGGTCCTCTGCGTGGAGAGGGATTCCGGACAGATCGAGAATCTGAAGGATATTTGTGTAACACATTTCATACTGAATCGTTATGCCGAGAAAATCGAAGGCGCGGACCGGATCCTGAGATTCCAGCGTAAAAAGCGGGATGTGTTCCTCCCGGAGAATCCGGTCAAGATCCGGCCACGGGGAGTAGACCCGCTCGCACCAGACGTCATCCCGCCGGTTAAACATATCATAGAGAATCTGGATGCCGAGATGCGACATACCGATCTCGTACAGGTCCGGAAATGCGAACGCAAACCGGATGTTCACGTCCTCCGGATTTTTCATGACCGAATTGATTTCATTTCCGATGTATCGCTCAGGTTTTTCCACGCGGAGCAGAACGTCCGCCCCGAGCGCAGTTTTTCTTTCTTTCATCTGGTTTACCCCACATTATTAGATCAACCGTAATGATAGCACGGGGCCATTGCATTTTCAATGAAATTCAAGTAAAGTAGAATTCGAATCCAATGAATGAAACAGAGGTGTTGATTAATTATGAAGTTTTTTTATCCGGTAGTTGTCAGCCGAAAAGAAGATGGCACGTATCATGCGAAATTTCCGGATCTCGCAATGTGTGAGGCAGACGGTGAGACGATGGATGAGGTACTTGGCGAAGCGACCTATGCGGCACATGACTGGATCGAGTCGGAACTGCTCGAGGAAGAACCGGATCTTCCCAGTGCGACCGATCCGGTCGATATGAAGCTTGCGGACAATGAAGAGGTGCGCATGATTCTCGTCAATATGAAACTGATGCCGGGCTGGGAGGAATAAATCCTCCCAGCCCGGCATCATCAAAACACGACGTTCCAGTCGGTCAACGCGACAGCACAGGCAATCCCGTCTGTGCTGTCACGGGTGGTAAGAAGTTCTCTGCCGCCGTCAAGAAACGCACATTGTTCACAGAGAGGCGCGGATTTCTCTTCCGGCTTTTCAGGATGGATGATATGAATCGGAATACCGCTCCGCCTGCTGAATTCTGCAAGTCCCGGATTCTCCCCGGCTGAATCGGGGACGGCTATGCTCCGCACGGCCTCCTCGTAGAGTGAAAAGCTGTTGAGAGTATCACGGATGAACTGTTCGATCTCCCGTGCGTCTGCGTCTTTTCTGCATTCGATTCCGACCGTCAGGCATCTCGGTATCAGCCACAGCGTATGATCAAAATAGGCGCGGTTATAGGACGGACTGATATAGATACCGAGCGAGATACCGCCGGATCGTTCACCGTTATCCTCGAGTGCCTGTTCGAGCTTCTCTGACCATACAAGACCTTCCGGCAGTTCTCCCTCCACCGGGAAATTCGTGTAAAAGCCGACCGGTTCTCCTGATACAACCGCAGCCGATACTTCTTTTGCGTACGTTGCGTTCGACATCGTCAGGTTATGTTTCTTCGCGTACACATCCACCGCAAATTTATTGTGAATATCTGTGGCGGTCGTTATAACCGGGATACTTCCGAGTACATCCGCAAGTTCCGCCGCAAATTCGTTCGCGCCGCCGACGTGTCCGGAGAGAATCGGAATACAGAACCGTCCCATCTCGTCCATCACGATCACCGCCGGGTCGTGCCGCTTGTCACGCACGAAGGGTGCGATTGCTCGTACCGCGATCCCGCACGCCCCGATAAAAAGCAGAACGTCGCAGTGATTAAAGTGCTCCGCCGTCCAGTCCCGAACAGATCCTTCGAGCCTTTTCGACAGTCCGCTCTCATCTTCCGCAAATCTCCCGCGGAAAAACCATTCTGCACAAAGATCATTGAAAACAGATGCTTCGATCAGTTTTTTTTGTATTTTTTTCTCGAGCTCCAATCCGCTGCCCGAGAAGCAGATTCCGGCAATTTTCATTTTCGCTCCCTGTATCCGCTCTATCATACGATTTCTTTTTGCACAACAATCGATTTTGGAAGAAAGGCGTCCGGATCCCCCCGCTTTTCCGGATCCGGACCTATGCAGTGAAACCGGACCAGATATCCGCAGCCGTTTGCTGTTTGCCATGAAAAATAGTCTTTTTTCGGAACAGCAAAAGCACAAAGGATCGCCATGATTGTTCCGCCGTGTACGACGGCGGCGATTCGGGTGGTCGGTTCATCTGCATTCCCGGAAACTTCAGCCTTCGAATCCGCGATGATTCTGCACATTCTGGCAAATCCCGTGCGTACCCTCCTCTGGTACTGTTCAAGGGATTCTCCTCCCGGGAAGGGAAGACATCCCCCGCTGTCGATCCATGCCTGATAGTCCGCTCTCCCGCTCAGATCCTGGTAGGTGTGGTACTCAAACTGACCGAAGTCGATTTCGGTAAATTCCGGAATCGTAAGCAGGTCACATCCCGGAAAAAGCAGCTCCGCCGTTTCCAGGCATCGCTTCATGGGACTGGTGAAAACCATCTCCGGATGAAAGCCGGAAGGCGCGTTCAATTCTGCTCTCCCGGCCGGGTCAAGGGATTCGTCCGTTCGTCTTCCGATGTAGCGATGTTCAAAATTTCCCCGCGTCTTTCCGTGTCGAAGGAGGAGCAGTTCTGTGATCAATCCGCTGCCTTCTTTTTGATGATCATTCCGATCCCGCAGATAACGCGGTAAACCTCATCCGCTTCTGCCGCGAGTTCTTCACAGACGCGTCCGAGTTCATCCCGGTACATCCGGTCGAACTGATCTGCCGGAACAACCCCGGATCCGAGCTCATTGGTCAGGATCGTGATATCCGGATTCTTTTCGCGAAGTTTTGCCGCAAGACCGGTCAGGTCATAGTGGCTTTCCATCGCGCGTTTGACGTAGCGGTGAAAATGCTGAATCGCTCTGCAGCGGCAGATATCGCTGAACTGACAGTCGTCGCCGTCTGCCCATCCGTCCCGGATGTTCAGCTTTTCGTTCGCAAACTTATATTTTCCCTGAAAAGCTCCTCCGACTACAAGAATCACTTTTTCACTCCTTTACAAGGATGACACCACCGCGAAGGTGATCGTCATAATCAACTCGTTCCATGTCAAAAAATAGCCTGCAAGATCGCCGGTGATCCCGCCGAAGCGGATCCGGGCCATTTTCGTAAAAAGAAAACTCCACGCGATACCTGTAATTCCCGGAAGGATCATTTTTCCTCCACCGACACACATCATGAGAAAGATCGCGAGAAAGATCCAGCCGCAAAGTACACCCGTGACCTTAAGCCGTTCGCTCTTGTTCGCTGTTCCCGCGAGCATTCCGCCCTGTCTTGCGTTTTTCATATTCATCACGAGGACGCCGGATAGTCCGCGTGAAATGATAAAAATCAGGCAGGCTCCCGGAATCCCTTTTTCGAGAATCGCTGCGGTGCATCCATAAAACACAAGGAACCACACGATCCCGCCGGAAACCGCGAAAGCGCCCGTGTGAGGATCCTTCATGATCTCCAGCCGCTTTTCGCGCGTCGCATAGGATGCGATCGCGTCAGTGACATCAAGGAACCCGTCGAAATGAATGCCTCCCGTCACCACATAGGGAATTGCCACATAAACCGCACTTACCATGAGCGCCGGCAAACCCGCCGTTTCCGCGATGCGTGTCCATAGAAGCAGCAGAACCGCGATGGCGCCGCCGACCGCCGGGAAAAAGCAAAACAGCCATTTCTTTGATTCTTCGTCCCACTCGATGTGTGGCATGGGAATTTTTGAATACATCGAGAAAGCCATCACAAGGCTCTTTAAATACTTCATAGTGAAACTTCCGGGTGTCCCGGGCGTTTGACCGGAACCGGAATCCCATATACGACTTCGGTAACCAGATCGGACATTCTCCCGAGGTGCTGGTTGATCAGACCGAGGAATTCCATGTAGATATGCGTCATATTGCCGTACTGAACCCCATCCGAGAACACCTCATTTGTGACGATCACGAGATTTGCGCACTGACGATCGAGATGCTCGATCCCGTCGATCACAGCGTTGACCGAATGAATCCCGGATTGGCCCGGCATAAACATCTCATTTGCCAGAAGATTCGAGACGCATTCGAGAAGAACATTGCTTCCCGCCGGCACCTCGACTTCTCCCAGCCGCGTAGGCTTTTCGATCGTAGTGAAGTTCAGCCCGCGCCTGCGCTCCCGGTGCTTTTCGATGCGCATCCTGCTCTCGTCATCCTTTGCGGCCATTGTGGCGAGATAAATCCGTTCGCCATCTCCAAGCTCCACAATCTGCTGCTCTGCGTAGCCTGATTTCCCGCTCCCGACACCTCCGGTGATTAAATGAATCATATCCGTTACTCCTCATTGTCAAACGACTGATAAGTTTCGATATGTGTTTCTTCAAAGGACGGCATTCCGCTGTAGATCCGGCACGCCATATCCAGAAGCGGAAACATAAGCACCGCTCCGCATCCTTCGCCCGCATGCAGTCCGAATTGGAGGGGCGCCTCGAAGCCAAGTTCCTGAAAAATAAGATCTGCGGAAGGCTCGGAGGATCTGTGCGAAGGAATCATATAATCTTTCGCCGCCGGAGCAATCTTCGACGCGAGCAGCGCTGCCGTCTCACTGATCACTCCGTCCAGTACAACCGGGATGCCGCGCGCCGCGGCTCCCAGATACAGGCCGATCATACCGCCGATATCAAATCCGCCGACCTTTGCGAGGACGTCCACCGGATCATTCCGGTCCGGATCTCTTCGCCGGATCGCATCGGCGATCACTTCCGTTTTATGCTCCAGTCCCTCGCGGGAAAGGCCTGCTCCGCGTCCGACCAGTTCTCCGGCGTTTTTTCCAAGCAGGACGCATGCGACCGCACTGCTCGTGCTCGTGTTGCCGATCCCCATCTCACCTGCAGCGAGCAGCTGCGTGCCCAGATCCGCCTCTTCGAATGCAATCCGAATACCGGTCTCGATTGAACGGACCGCCTCCGCCCGGGTCATCGCATCTTCGAGAAGAAAGTCCTTCGTGCCATGAGCGATTTTTTCATTCCGGACGGAAGGAACGTCACGAACCATACCGATGTCGACCGGAATCAGCTTTGCGCCGCAGTATCCGCAGAGAATGGCGGCGGAAGCCCTTCCGTTTGCAAGGTTGTCCGCAACGATCGAGGTCACATCCTGTCCGGTCTGCGTGACGCCCTCCGCCACGATACCGTTATCGGAGCAGAAAGTCACGAGGGTTTTTCGATCCAGTTTCACATCTGCCGTACGAATACCGCCCGCGATTTTTGCGATGATATCCTCGAGACTGCCCAGGCTTTTCAGCGGCTTCGCGATAGAGTCCCACCGGCGGCGGGCTGCCTGTACGGCATCCGTATCTGCCGGACGAATCTTTGCAACGGTTTCTTCAAATAATGATGTCATAGTTCAGGCCTTGTCAGTTAAGGGACAGCAGCTGCTGCCCCTGTGTTTACAGTGATTCAGATGTGGAGAATATCCCGGACGGATTGCTCCATCTCCGGAATGGCAACGACGGTGTTGTGCCGTACTTTTGCGGAACGAAGCTGACGAATCGCCGCGGGAATGGCTACGCCGGAAACTTCAGCGAGTGCGTCGAACTGTTCGTCGTCCGAGAAGCTTTCGTATTTCGGATCAAGGGCAGCAAGGACGTTCCGGGTAAATTTGTACGGACTTGCCGTCGAAGCGATCACGGTCGGAGCCGGATCGCCCGTCTCTTCGGTATATTTGTGATAAACTGCGGAGGCGACAGCAGTATGCGGGTCGATCACGTAGCCGCTCTTCTTGTAGAGACGGCGGATTTCTTCGAATACCTCGTTCTCATCTGCGCAGCCGCCGTAAAAATCGCTCATGTTCCGGCGCATCGCATCAGTAATTTCATAACGGCCGGTTTCGCGGAGCGATTTCATCAGCGCGGCCGTTTTCTTCACATCTCCTTCTGTACTCTCGCAGATCAGTCGTTCCAGATTGCTTGAGACAAGAATATCCATCGAAGGAGAGGATGTGAGGAAAAACTCCCGATTCCGGTCATAGATGCCGGTGCGGAAGAAATCGGTCAGCACATTGTTGCTGTTCGACGCACAGATCAGACGTCCGACCGGAAGTCCCATCTTCTTCGCATAATGCGCAGCGAGAATGTTTCCGAAATTCCCGGTAGGAACTGTGATATTGATCACATCACCGGCGGTAATTTTTCCGCTGCGGAGCAGACTCGCATAGGAATAGAAATAATATGCGATCTGCGGAACGAGTCGTCCGATGTTGATCGAGTTCGCCGAACTGAAACGGAACCCGGCCTTCAGGAGATCTTCCGCCATTTTTTCATCGCCGAAGATCTTTTTTACTCCGGTCTGCGCGTCGTCGAAGTTGCCCCGTATAGCAACTACGTGAGTATTCTCCCCCGTCTGGGTTACCATCATCCGCTCCTGGACCGGACTGACGCCGTCCTTCGGATAGAATACGATGATCTCCGTGCCGGGAACATCTGCGAATCCTGCCATCGCCGCCTTGCCGGTGTCGCCGGATGTCGCGGTCAGGATCACGATTTTTTCCCCGATATGATTTTTCTTCGCCGCCGTTGTCATCAGATAAGGGAGGATCGACAGCGCCATATCCTTGAAGGCGATCGTCTTCCCGTGAAACAGTTCAAGATAGAAGGCGCCGTCTGCTTCATGCAGATGCGCGATTTCTTCTGTATCAAACTTGCTGTCGTACGCGTGATCGATGCAGTAATGAAGCTCGTCAGCGGTGTAATCGGTGAGAAAACGGCTCATGACCTCGTATGCGACCGCACGGTAATCCATGTCTGCGAGCGAGGTGAGAGGCAGGTCAAATGCCGGTATGAAATCCGGAACGTAAAGTCCTCCGTCCGAAGCAAGACCTGCGAGTATCGCACGCGAAGCGGTTGTGTCCGGATCGCCGCCCCGCGTGCTGTGGTACATAATATTCATAAAATCTCCTGATCTGTCTGATGTAAAATCCGCAGCTGTCCTCCTGTGGAGGACGGTACTCATTATAACATAGCATAAATTAGAAGAAAAGTTTTTTACCGGTTATTGATCGATGTCACCAGAGCGTCGATCGATGCACGGATAATATCGGAATCCGTTCCGGCGCCCCATCCGAAGGTACCATCCGGATTCTGTACACCGACATACGCGATGGCGAGCGATTTTGAACTCTGTGTGAGCGCATGCTCCTGGTACGTGACCAGCTTGTAGTCGAATCCGTACGCCTTCTTCAGAGCGTTGCTGACCGCGTCAAGACGGCCGTTTCCTTCCGCGTACGTCTTGATGATCTCAGAATCGCTTCCGAGCCGCGAGTTGACCTCCGCCTGAATCAGACCGTCCTCAAGCTGCTTGAAATGCACGCCGTGGATGCTGAGCGGTTCCGCGACATTCTCGAATTTCTGCTTGAACAGGCTGTAGATTTCGTCCGGCTTGAGCTCCTTGTGAAGATGATCGGACAGATCCTTCGCCGCATAACTCATAACCTCGCGCATTTTTTTCGGAAGGTTGAGTCCGTAGTTCGTCTCAAGGATATAACCGACCCCTCCCTTTCCGGACTGGCTGTTGATCCGGATGACATCCGCGTCGTACGTGCGGCCGACATCGTGCGGGTCGATCGGAAGATACGGTACCGTCCAGTGATCCGGATCCTTCTCCTGGTTCCAGTGCATGCCCTTTGCAATTGCGTCCTGGTGCGATCCGGAGAAGGCCGCGAACACGAGGGAACCGCTGTAGGGACTTCTCGGGTCGATCTGCATGCCCGTATTGTTTTCATACTGCTCCGCGATGGACGTCATATCGGAAAAATCGAGCTCCGGATCTACGCCGTGTGAGAACAGATTCATGGCCAGCGTGACGATGTCGACGTTTCCGGTCCGCTCTCCGTTTCCGAACAGGGTTCCCTCGATGCGGTCCGCGCCTGCGAGAATGCCGAGTTCCGCATCGGAGACGCCGCATCCGCGGTCATTGTGCGGATGAAGTGAGAGTACGATGTTGTCGCGGTAGTTCAGATGCTTGTTCATGTATTCAATCTGGCTCGCGTATACGTGGGGCATCGAGAGCTCGACGGTACTCGGGAGGTTGATGATCGCTTTCCGGTCCGCGGTCGGTTTCCAGACATCCAGAACCGCGTTGCAGACCTCCAGTGCGTATTCCGGCTCTGTTCCGGTGAAGCTCTCCGGGCTGTACTCGAACCGGTAATCCGCGCCGGCCTCTTCGGTCAGTTCTTTGAGCATCACCGCTCCGTCGACGGCGATCTGACGGATCTCTTCCTTTGATTTTTTGAAGACCTGCTGTCTCTGTGCGAAGGACGTGGAATTATAGACGTGAACGATCGCGTTTTTGCATCCTTCCAGCGCCTCAAATGTTTTCCTGATAATATGTTCCCGCGCCTGGGTGAGAACCTGGACGGTCACATCGTCCGGAATGAGATCATCCTCGATCAGACGGCGGAGAAATTCGTACTCCGTCTCGGAAGCTGCCGGAAACCCGACCTCAATTTCCTTAAAGCCGATTTTGACCAGAAGCTTGTAAAAATCGATTTTCTGTTCCAGATCCATCGGGATGACGAGCGCCTGGTTCCCGTCGCGAAGGTCCACACTGCACCACTGCGGCGCTTTGTCAATATGGTCTTTTTTTGCCCAGTCAAGGCACTCTTCCGGCGGAAGATAATACTGTCGGATATAGCGTTTATAGTTTTTCATAATTTCCTCCTGTGTCTTCTGAAAATGCACATCTGTACGTTCCTGCAGAGTGCGGTGCTTATGAAAAAAGCTCTCCGCCCCCTGCATCCTGCAAGAGACGGAGAGCCTGAATTTCAATCAATCAGATTCTTCGCGGTACCACTCTTCTTCACGGCATAACCGCACACTCATCAGGATACGAATCCGGGCGCAGCCCTCGTTGATATCCTTATCCCGATAACGGAGGATTACCGTCTGCGTTTACTCTCATACGGGGATGTACATCGCACCGCTGATTTCAGGCAGCTGCTCGAAGGGCAGTTCCAGACACGTCCTCACGCACCCTCACACCGGCCGGATGCTCTCTTCGCTTTGGACGGGAATGTACTAATCCTTGTCTTCGCATTAATTGTGTCTACCATATCATCATTTTTCCGTGCTGTCAATTTGTTTTCTCAGTTTCCTGCTTTTACCCGGTCAAACACGTCGGTTACGGACTTTTCCGGCGCGGGAGTCAAAAGGCTTACGGCCACATTGACAAGGATCGCCGCCGCGAAAGCCGGGAGAAGCTCATAGATATCCCATACGCCTCCCAGAGGGCGAACCAGATATTTCCAGACAAATACCATCACTCCGCCTGTCAGAAGTCCGGCGAGCGCACCGTATTTGTTGGACCGGCGCCAGAACAGCGCAAGCAGCACGATCGGTCCGAACGAAGCGCCGAATCCTGCCCACGCGAACGAGACGATCTGGAAGACCGAGCTGTCCGGATTCCACGCGATCACGATTCCGATCACCGCGATTGCAAGAAGGGACAGGCGCGCGATGTGCATCAGTTTCTTCTGACTCATTTTGACATTAAAAAACTCATAGATAATGTTCTGCGACACCGACGAGGACGCCGCGAGCAGCTGCGAATCCGCAGTGGACATGGTCGCGGCAAGGATGCCGGAGAGAATAATGCCGGCAAAAATCACCGGAAGTAATCCGTGTCTGCTCAGCAGGGAGGCGACTTCCACAATGACCGTCTCGGAAGCGGAGCCCTCCAGCGGCCGGATGCTTCCGTTTGCAGACATCGCCAGACCGACGATACCGATGAAAACGGCGATTGCCATCGAAATCACCACCCATACGCTGGCGACTCTTCTGGAAAGCTTCAGCTTTTCATCATCACGGATCGCCATAAACCGGAGCAGGATGTGGGGCATGCCGAAGTAACCCAGCCCCCATGCACAGGTCGAGACGACTCGGATGATCCCGTACGCGGAAGCGGTTTTTGTGACCGGATCGTAGGTCTGCGACATACTGAGGTATCCGGGCAGACTCTTTGCGTTTGCGATGACCGCGTCCATACCGCCGGCCTTGTTTACGCCGAAAATTACGACGATCAGAAGGGCGCAGGTCATGACGATGCTCTGAACAAAGTCCGTCGTACTTGCTGCCAGAAATCCTCCGGTCATTGTATAGACGATGATGACAGCGGCGCTGATGATCATCGCCACGTGGTAATCCGCGCCGAACAGACTCGCGAACAGTTTTCCGCAGGCTGCGAATCCGGAACCGGTGTAAGGAATGAAGAAAATAATAATGATGATCGCGGAGATCAGCATCAGAATCCGGCGGTCATCGTGATAGCGGTCTGAGAAGAAATCCGGGATCGTGATCGATCCGGTGGCTTCCGTGTAGCGCCGGATCGGTTTTGCGACGAACAGCCAGTTCAGATACGTTCCGGCGGCGAGTCCGATCGCGGTCCAGCCGACATCCGCCATGCCGGAGAGATAGGCGAGTCCCGGAAGACCCATCAGAAGATAGCTGCTCATGTCCGACGCTTCCGCACTCATCGCCGTCACAAACGGCCCGAGTTTCCGGCCGCCGAGGTAAAAGTCGCTGACCGTCTCGTTCTGTTTGGCGAGCATGAAGCCGATCACAAGCATCCCGACCAGGTATACAACCATGGTAATTAAGATTCCAATAGTGGATGAACTTATCATAACAGACCCTCATTTCAACGAAAAACATTAACTTTGATAGTTTAGCATACAAAAATATACGTGTCAAAAAAAACCGCCGGCGGATCAGTCCGCCGACGGTCTGTGTGGTTTCAGCTGGCGCGTCGTCCCGCGCTTCTGCTGCTCTGCGATTCGTTTGATAAACTGCTCCAGTTCGTCATTCGTTCCGGTATAATCTCCGGCATCGCACTCATAAAGTGAGTTTTCGGTCCGGACAAGGAACAGACTGCCGTCAAATGCGGCGGTGACGACCTCTGAGGTTTCAATGTAAGTACCATCCGGATAACGGCTGCTCTCCTCAACCGTGCCGCAGAGATACTTATCCATGATTCTCCACTGTCTCAGTTTCATTTGATCCCCTTCTTCCCCTTATTCTTAAAACGAAACCATCTTAACACCCAATCGGGGCAACTTCAACCGATGTGGAGAAGGTTCATAAAAACGTCACATTTACATAACATATTTATGTCGATGTATCGATCAGGAGAATCATATGTTCATCCTGGAGGCTGTGATACAGACGGCAGTCTGAACCGGAAACATCGTATACGGAAACGACCGTACGGATCGTTCTGCGTTTTTCTGTTTCCTCTGCAAATGGATCGGTCAGATCCGGACAGTTTTTCAGAAGATCCGGCCGGTAATGGATGGTTTTCTTGTTTTCAAAAATCGCCGTGTACAGGATTTTTGCCTCGACAAGATCCTGAAAAATATGACTCCCGTATGAGAGTTCGGGGTTGTAGCCTGCCTTTGACGCTGCCACCTCAAATATCGCCTCAAATCCGCTGATATCGGAGAATGCAGTCGGCACCCCGAGTTCCGGAGAAGAGGTTCCGATCCGGCCGGGAACGATCAGTGCCATATGCAGTCCCTGATCGCGGCATTTCCAGTTCACCGTTCCGATCACCTGGGCGACCGCGCTCTTTTCTGCGTACGGGAGATTATAATATCCTTCCGGATCGACATACACGATCCGGTCAAGACGGATATTTCGCGAGAGTCCCATCGATGCGCCGCGTGTTTCCGCGATGATCCGGTCCGGATCGGGGTGTTCGGGCACAGCGATGTTCTCCTGATCTTTTGCGATATAGAGCGGCCGGCACTGAAGCAGGTTGATCACATATTCGCCCGTATCCGACAGGTTGATCGTAAACTCGGTGTCAGCCGGGCTTTTGTATTCATCCTGAATCAGCCGGAGCATTTTTCGCATATCTTCCATGAGATGCTTTTCCCGGACGATGCCGCCGCAGGATATAAAACGAACCGTGCGGTTTTGTCCGCGCTCACGCAGTCTCCTCTCCACTGCAGTATCGTGTTCGAGAACCATTTTTGCGAGATAAGGCGGCAGCTTGTCTTCGATAGCACAAAGATCAATCTGCTCAAGCGTCCGCTTTTCCTTGTTGATGACAGCGATTTTCCGCTGGGAGTACTGATGCCGGTCCGCGATCGTCACAGAAGCGCCGGCCTCCGGCCGATCAAGGCTCACGAGACGCGGATACGAGCCTTCTGTCCGGTCGACGGCAGAAGTGCCCAGCCCCATGACGAGCCGGAGCATTCCGGCTTTCGGATCCAGGGTGGGAAGGAAACGGTATGGGCTGTAGGAGTATCCGACTCCGGCGGCACACGGCATATAGTACTGGTCATAATGCGATCCCGATACACGCTGGACAAGCAGGGCCATCTGCTCATCCCGGTTTTCAAGTCCCCTTCTCATCCGGTAATCCAGTGCGGAGAGATTCATCGTGCTCGCATAGACGGTCCGCACCGCGTTTTCAAATTCTTCGAGGCGCTCATTCATCGTTCCGGTATTCGCGCAGAAAACGGACTCGTATTTTCCGGCAAATGCGTTCCCGAAACCGTCCTCGAGAATGCTGCTGGAACGCACGATGATCGGATCCTGGCCGTAGTATTCAAGCAGATGGACGAACTGCTCTTCCATCTCTCTGGAAAATTTTCCCTTCATCAGTTTTTCCGCGAAGGGTGCGGCAAGTGAGAAATATTCCTCCTCTGTGCGCTGACGCACCCGGAGATCCCAGTACTGATTCTCCACGATATAGGAATAAAAGACATCCGAACCGACAAAATAGGAGTCGTGCGGTTCCAGCCTCCCTGCGAGATCCGGATTCGCATCTTCGATAATTTTCCGCGCGAGAAGCATGCCGCATGCTTTTCCGCCGATAAGACCGGTTCCGATCATGTGATTGCGAACGCGGAAATAATCCTGGGGAGTGAAGTGTTTTTTGATCATCACACGCATCCGCTCGTCACGGCTCATCATGATATTACACATGCGTGAACACGGTTCGGTTATATCCATCCCCGCTGCGTACATGACGCGCGCCTGATTGAAGAAGCGGTCCCAGAAATCCATGTTCTGCTCGGAGTCCGGAGACTGACAGTCGTTCATCACCTGATAGAACCGGCTCGCCTCGACTCCGTCCAGGATCGGCCGGAAGGATCCCTGTTCTGCCCGGTAGATGTGAGGAAGGAACATCGTTTCACTGTAGCGGTTCCAGACCTTATCCGGCCGGACGTATACGCTCCGGCTGTCGGAATAGACATCGAGAAAAAGCTGGGTGGTATCCCGGATCTTCGCGATCGCCTGGAAGGAATGCATTCCCCGGATCAGTGGGAAATATGCGACCGTATCAAGCTGATAAAGGTACGGACAGGTTACCCGGAAGAAATTTCCCATCATCAGATCCGTAGCCCAGGCGGTCTGAAGCTCAGAGAGACAGTCAAACACGTAAAAGGCGCCCCGGCCCGTCTTCGTGATCAGGTTATGGATCTCCACAGTAAATGTTTCAAAGCGGTGCGACAGTTCAATGGTGACCGTCTCCACACCCTCCTGTTCGCTAACGAGCGGAGGGTGACTGGCAAAACGTACGTAGATCAGCCGCCGGTGATCTGCGATCGCCTGTCTGACGTACGGATCCAGAAACAGATGAAATTCATCAAGACCGGACACCCGCCAGACGACATTATCTCCCAGGCGGATATTGTCCAGAACCCTGTCCATTTCGGGGATGCCGGATTGAATTCGTTCGAATGCTGTCATCTTATGATCACCTCCCGTTCCTGCTGATCGTTCGGAAGCTTTTCCGGCGGCCGGTTCAGAATCCCTCCTTGCGGCGGTGAAGGCGGTTTTCATTGCGTTTTACGGCGTTTTCCCACTCCGCTTTCTCGACCTCCGTCTTCAGCTCCAGACCGTAAGGAATCTCCGCAGGCCTGTCGTTTTCGCCGATCGCTACCTCTGTCACATAGGCGTAATTGATCAGTCTGCGGATTCCTGTGCTGCGTTCTTCCACATACGTGTCGACGCGAACCTCCATAGAACTGCGGCCGACGTGTGTGAGATGTGCTTTGACGACAATAATATCGTTCAGATTTGCGCCGCGGCGGAACTGAAGATTGTCGACGCACGCGGTTGTGACGTACATGCCGCAGTGACGGATCGCGCAGATTCCGGCGACCTCGTCGATCCATTCCATCAGACGGCCGCCGAAAAGCCGCCGCCCTCCGTTCATATCGTTGTACTGGACGATTCTCGTCATTTCCGTCTTTGAGTCCGCTACTGTTTTATTTCCCATCGGATACATCGTCTGATTTCTCCTTTTTTAAATCTGCGCCGCCCAGAGCCCAAAGAAGAAATTTCTGCGCGAGGCTGCCTTCTGCTATATTTTCCTTCGCCTCCTCGTCCGTGAAGATTTCATAGGAATCCACCTCCCGGTTCGGATGCGGCAGCTTTTCCGCCACCCTGACGCTGAAATTCAGCATCAGGGTATTGGAAGGCTTGTAAAAACTGCTCCGGTTGAAATGAACATCGGTCACGGTCATGCCCAGTTCTTCCATGACTTCTCTTCGCACCGCGTCCTCCGCGTCCTCTCCGCGGTTGACGTATCCGGCTACAAGGATGAAGCGCGGCCTTCCATACTGGCGGATCAGGATTATGTTCCCATCACAGTTCCGGACGATCATGCTGACCGCGGTGCTGAACACGGGAAAACGAAAATCCTGACACTTCGGACAGTACGGGACGATCCCCTCCCCTTCCAGATATTTTGTCTCAAGCTTCGTTCCACATTGCATACAGTAAATCATCCTGACCGGTTCCATGTATCTGGTTCCCCTTCCCTGATCGTGAACAAAAAAGAGCCCCTGACGGGACTCCTTCGATGAGACGGATATAAATCGGGGCAACAGGATTCGAACCTGCGGCCCCACGGCCCCCAGCCGTGTGCTCTACCAGACTGAGCCATGCCCCGATGAAATAAATTGTAGCGTATTTTCGAAATTTTTTCAATACTTATTCTTCCGTGTTCTTCGAGGCGGGACGGATTTCATCGCCGGAGCGGCACCCGGCTGCCTCTGCATCTGCCGGATGACCGGACGCCGCTCCCGTTTATGATCCGCCTGCGGGCTTTATTCTGCCTCGTTGATGTAGTTGACGAGTCCGCCCGCGGTGATTATTTTCTGCATAAACTCAGGAAAAGCCTGTCCCTGATATTCCGTACCCTTTGTGAGATCGCAGATTTTTCCGGTGTTGAAGTCGACTTTCACATCATCGCCGCTCTCGATTTCCTTCGCCGCTTCTGGACACTCGATGATCGGAAGCCCGATATTGATGGAATTGCGGTAAAAGATACGCGCGAAGGTTTCCGCGATGACACAGCTGACGCCGGATGCTTTGATCGCGATCGGCGCGTGTTCGCGGGAAGAACCACACCCGAAGTTTTTATTTGCGACGATAATGTCGCCCGGATGTACTTTTTTTACGAATTCCCGGTCAATATCCTCCATGCAGTGCTCTGCCAGCTCCGCGGGATCGGAGGAATTCAGGTAGCGCGCCGGGATGATAACATCGGTGTCTACGTTGTCGCCGTATTTGAAAACTGTACCCTGTGCCTGCATCATGCTCCTCCTTCCTTACAGTCCGAGTTCGGACGGTCCGCTTACTTTTCCGGTAATCGCCGACGCTGCCGCGACCGCGGGACTTGCGAGATAAATCTCCGAATCGACCGCTCCCATGCGGCCGACGAAGTTCCGGTTTGTCGTCGAAACACAGCGCTCGCCGTGAGCGAGAATTCCCATATAACCGCCCAGACACGGTCCGCAGGTCGGCGTGCTGACGACGGCTCCGGATTCAATAAATGTCTCAATCAGACCCTCTTTCAGTGCCTGGAGATAGACGTTCTGCGTCGCGGGAATCACGATACAGCGCAGGCCTTTTTTCACCTGACGTCCCTTGAGAATCTCCGCGGCTGTCCGCAGGTCCTCAATCCGGCCGTTTGTGCAGGAACCGATGACGACCTGATCGATCACGATGTCGCCGAATGTACCGATCTCCTTCGCGTTCTCGGGAAGATGCGGGAAGGAGACGGTCGGCTGAAGTTCAGAAAGATCGACGGTATACTCTTCGTCATATACCGCATCGGGGTCTGCTTCGTAGACCGTGAAGGGTTTCGTGGAATGTTCCTTCATGTAATCGAGAGTTTTATCGTCGACCGGGAAGATTCCGTTTTTGCCGCCGGCCTCGATCGCCATATTTGAGATCGTCAGCCGGTCGTCCATCGACAGTTCGGCGACTCCGGGACCGGTAAATTCCATCGATTTGTAAAGCGCCCCGTCGACGCCGATCATTCCGATGATGTGCAGAATCACGTCCTTGCCGCTGACCCACTTCGACGGTTTTCCGACCAGATTGAACCGAATCGCCGGCGGAACCTTGAACCAGGCTTTTCCGGTCGCCATACCCGCTGCCATATCCGTACTTCCGACACCGGTGGAAAATGCACCGAGCGCTCCGTACGTACACGTGTGCGAATCCGCTCCGATCACGACGTCACCGGCGACAACAAGTCCCTTTTCCGGGAGAAGCGCGTGCTCGATACCCATCTGACCGACGTCAAAATAATTTGTGATCTGGTACCTGCCCGCAAAATCACGGACGATTTTGCAGTGCTCGGCCGACTTGATGTCTTTGTTCGGAATAAAGTGGTCCATGACCAGCGCGACTTTATCACGGTCAAAGACCTCCTGTTTTTTGAAGTTTTTCATGACATCGATTGCAACCGGCGTCGTGATGTCGTTTCCGAGAACGAGATCCAGTTTTGCCTCGATCAGCTGCCCGGCTGTTACTTCATCGAGGCCGGCTGCGTGAGCAAGGATTTTCTGCGTCATCGTCATACCCATAATGTCCTACCTCCGTGAATGAAAATGAGCCGCCGCATCTGGTAGAAGCGGCATACGGAAGATGCGCCTGTCACAAATGCAGCAGCTCTTATCGTTTGAATCTATTTAGCTCGGATGTAATCAGTTGTTGACGAGCTTATCCTCATCATTCCAGCTGTACAGTGCCCGGATCTGCTCGCCGACTTTCTCGGACTCATGCTCGGAAGCCTTCTGTCTGAGTGCCTTGAAATGAGCCTGTCCGCCTGCGGACATCTCCGTCAGGAAGTCTTTTGCAAACGTTCCGTCCTGGATATCGGAGAGAATCTTCTTCATCGCTTTCTTTGTCTCATCGGTGACGATCTTCGGTCCGGTGATGTAATCGCCGTACTCAGCGGTGTTGGAAATGGAGTAACGCATTCCCTTGAATCCGGACTGGTAGATCAGATCGACGATCAGCTTCATCTCGTGGATGCACTCGAAGTAAGCGTTTCTCGGATCGTAACCAGCCTCGACCAGAGTCTCAAAACCAGCCTGCATCAGAGCAACAACGCCGCCGCACAGAACTGCCTGCTCACCGAACAGATCGGTCTCGGTCTCAACGCGGAATGTGGTCTCAAGCAGTCCTGCTCTCGCGCCGCCGATGCCAAGGCCGTACGCCATAGCCAGCTCTTTTGCTTTTCCGGTGTAATCCTGCTCAACCGCGATCAGGCACGGGGTTCCTCTTCCGCGGAGGTACTCGCTTCTTACGGTATGACCGGGAGCCTTCGGAGCGATCATTGTAACATCGACGTTCTTCGGCGGGATGATCTGATTGAAATGGATGTTGAAACCATGAGCGAACATCAGCATATCGCCCTCTTTGAGGTTCGGAGCGATATCCTTTTTATACATATCGGCCTGCAGCTCATCGTTGATCAGGATCATGATAATATCCGCCTGCTTTGCAGCCTCGGCAGCGGTATAGACTTTCAGTCCCTGTTTCTCGGCTTTCGCCCAGGACTTGGAACCCTCATACAGTCCTACGATGACATCGCATCCGGAATCTTTCAGGTTCAGTGCGTGAGCATGACCCTGGCTGCCGTAGCCGATGATGGCAATTTTCTTTCCGTCCAAAAGAGAGAGGTTGCAGTCTTCCTGATAATAGATCTGTGCTGGCATAATAAATTTCCTCCATTCACTAATTGTAATTCTATGTGAAAGGGCAGAGCCCTTTTACAAGCTAACTTCATCCGGACTCAGAGATAACGCACGTCATCCATTCCGCGGGACAGCCCCGTGATTCCGGTCCGGGCGAGCTCGAGTATCTCATAATCATCGAGCAGGCGGAGAAAGGCGTTCAGCTTGTTCTCCGTACCGGTCAGTTCCACGATCGTTGAATTCGTTCCTACGTCAACAATCTTCGCCCGGAAAATGTTCGCGAGTTCAATCAGATCTCTTCGCTGTTCCTTGCTGGTCTTCACTTTGACAAGAATCAGCTCGCGGTTGACACTCTGTCCGCTTTTCAGAACCTTGATGTCCCGGACGTCTACGAGCTTTGCAAGCTGCCGCCCGATCTGATCGAGCTCAAGCTCATCATCGCTTGTCGTGACGATGGTCATGCGGGAATAGTTCGGATCGGCTGTCACTCCGACGGTAAGACTGTCGATATTGTAACCGCGCCGGCTGAACAGTCCGGCGATCCGGTTCAGCGCACCGGAGGTGTTGTCAACCAGAATGGAATAAATTCTCTGAATCATGGAATTCCCAAAACCTTTCATGTAATCTAAACGGCTATTATAATACTCTACTCGATTTTATTTGTCAAACATCGCTTTCGTCCGAAATCTTTTCGGTTTCAGCCTCGGGAGCCTCCGCAGGAACGAAGGTTCTTGCTCCCTGAAGCGTTCCGGAAACACCTTTTTTCGCTGCGGCCGAAGCCTCCTCGCAGAACTGTTTTTGCGCGTTAATCAGGTCTTTTCCGCGTTTATCGACCCGCTCGTATTTTCCTTCCGCCGTGAGGATTCTTGCCTTCACCGTATCCGAAAGCTGCACGTCCAGAATGTGTATCGCGGCCGCCTTTGTATTTTTATCATACAGCGGGAAGACGATTTCGACGCGCTTGTCGAGATTTCTTGGCATCCAGTCTGCACTTCCCATATACACTTCCTCCGAACCGTTATTCAGGAAATAGAAAATCCGCGCGTGTTCCAGAAAGTTCCCGACAATCGACCGGACGTGAATGTTTTCACTTACACCCGGTATGCCGACTTTCAGTGTACAGATCCCGCGGACGATCAGGTCGATCGTGACACCGGCGGACGACGCACTGTACAGTGCGGCAATGATCTCTGGATCGCAGAGGGAGTTCATCTTTGCCACGATACGTGCCGGCTTGCCGGCGCGCGCGTTCTCCTCCTCCCGTCCGATCAGAGCGAGAAATTTATTCCGGAGCCAGAACGGCGCGACGATCAGGCTGTTCCATCGCCCGGGTTCCGAGTAACCGGAGATCATATTGAATACCGCCGTCGCGTCCTCGCCGATCCGGGAATCACATGTGAGTATACCGCAGTCCGTATAGAGCTTCGCGGTCTTATCGTTGTAGTTTCCGGTGCCAAGATGGACGTACCTGCGGATGCCGTCGTCTTCCCGGCGGACCACGAGGGTGATCTTGCTGTGGGTTTTTAAACCGACGAGTCCGTAGATGACGTGGCATCCGGCCTTTTCGAGTTCCCGGGCCCAGACGATATTATTCTCCTCGTCAAACCGCGCCTTCAGCTCGACGAGAACCGTGACCTGTTTTCCGTTCGCGGCTGCTTTTTCGAGTGCGGCGATGATCGGTGAATTACCGCTGACGCGGTACAGGGTCTGCTTGATCGCGAGCACTTCCGGATCGCGGGCGGCCTGCCGCACAAAATCGACAACCGGATCAAAACTCATGTATGGATGGTGAAGGAACACATCTCCCTTCCGGATCTTCGAAAAGATGTTTCCTTCGCCGGCGAGCTGCGGAACCGCCGCCGGTGTGTATTTCGGAATCTTATAAGCGTCGAAGCCGTCGAGATCGTAGATTTTCATTAGAAAAGTGAGATCGAGAGGCCCCGGGATCCGGTACAGATCCTGTTCTTTGATATTGTGTTCGCGCATTAAGATCCGGAGCAGATCCTCATCGATCTTGTCATCGACTTCCAGGCGGATGACTTCTCCCCACTGTCTTTTTTTCAGCGATTTTTCGATCTCGATTAAAAGATCAGACGCATCGTCCTCGTCAATGCCAAGCTCCGCGTTTCGCATAATGCGGTACGGGTAGCAGCAGATCACCTGATAACTCTGGAAGAGCTTGTCAATATTTCTTTCGATCACCTTTTCGAGAAGAACAAGCACGCGCATTCCGTCCGCCCGCCGCGGAAGTTCAACGAACCGCGGGAGCACAGATGGCACCTGGACCGTCGCAAAATCAGCCTTCTTACGTTTCTGCCCCTTCGAGATCAGCGCTGCGATATTCAGCGTCTTATTCCGGATCAGTGGAAACGGACGCGACTGATCAAGTGCCATCGGGGTAAGAACCGGATAAATGCTGTTGTCAAAATATTCGTCCAGATATTCAATCTCCGCCGGCGTCAGTATGGAAAGGTCTTCGGCGATGCACAGACCAACACTCTCAAGCGCCGGAATAAGCGAACGGTTAAACGTAGAATACTGTTTGGCGACCATCTTGTGAATCGCACCGGACAGCGCGTCAAGCTGCATCGTCGGAGTCATTCCGGAATTGTCCGGTTTCGTATAATTTGAATTCTGCATATCCTTCAGAGAAGCAACCCGGACCATCATGAACTCATCAAGGTTTGAGGAGACGATACTTAAAAATTTCAGCCGCTCAAAAAGAGGAATGTTCCGGTCACGTCCCTCACTCAGGACCCGTTCGTTAAACTGTACCCATGAAAGCTCCCGGTTCATAAAGTATTCTGGTTTATCATATTTTTTGAGATTCTCCCTCATAAGATTTCCCCTCCAGTGCCCCGGATAAGATCCGTGAATTCATCCGAGCCGATAAATGACCGGATATTACCGGCTGCCGGTGCATTAGCGGATTCTCGTCACATGCAGATCGACATCGATGTTATAGATGTATTTAAAAAATGTAATTTGCTTGCGGACCAGATTTTGTTCGAGTGCGAACGGATGGTCCACACTCACCCGGATTTTCAAAACATCATCCGCAAGCCGGACGCGGATATCCTTTACCTTCTGACGATGACTCCGGTCAAGCTCGTTCGCGAGCCGGAGGATCGCTGTCATTTTTGCGATACGGAGGTACATCTCCCCGTCATAACCCGTCTCCTTTGTGAAGGATTCAAATCCGGGCATCCAGCAGGTGTTATACATCACGACGTAGGCGATCATCTTCCGCTCCTCATGCGACAGGCCGATGATCTCGTTGTGCGTAATAATCTGGTACGCACACGCCCCGTTGTTGTTCAGGCTGATGTATTTTCCCGTCTCGTGCAGCATGACCGCGATTTGAATCAGAAGACGGTCTCGCTGTGTCAGACCGAAGCGCTTCCGAATGGTGCTGAATATCGCCTGTGCGCAGGCATTGACGTTCCGAATATGTGCGTCTTCTACGCGGTAACGGTGAGCAAGCTCGTTCGCGGCGCCGAGGATGTCGTCCTCGAAGCTGTGAGCCGATTTCATCTTCTTCGACTTTTCTGCGTATTCATAAGCGACACCGCGGGAAAGCGACACACCCGATGCGTAGATCTTTTGCGCGCCGATTTCTTCGACAAATTTGTGATACAGGATTGCGGTCGGACGAAGAATGGAGACAAATTCCGCAGGAAAATTAAGACGAACCGCAAGCTCGTCGTCGCTGCAGGTGTTGATGTCTTCGTACCACCGGTCAAATCGTTTTCTGGAAACGACATGACGATCCCCGTTCTCTATGACGCGCATCAACGATTCGGTGATAAAGTCGCCGTTAACGATCACGCTCTCGAACTTCCGCCCCTGAAGATGAACCTCGCGGAATGTATGCATTTCATGGGAAATATATTCCTCGACAAGCTCCGGATAATCGCTCACACTCGCCTGAATCGGAAGGAGGCGGTCACGTACCCGGAGACTTCCGATCCGGAGATTCAGCGTCGTGTTCAGCCGACCGTGAACAAAAACCGAGACCTGAATGCTTCCGCCCGCGACATCGATGACAGCGGTCCCATCTTCCATCAGTTCCATGATTTTCGGATCCGATGAGACGATGGCCTTGAAGCTCAGATATCTTTGCTCCGAATTGCTCAGAAGCTCCACATTGAGACCGGTTTCCTCACGTATCTGCCCGATGATAAAGACGTTGTTTTCCGCGTCCCGGATCGAGCTTCCGGCGATTGCACGGATTTTTTCAACCTGATATTCCTTCGTGATCTGCTTGAAATTCTGAAGAATCCCGATGAGCGCGCGGATATTCTGTTCGCTGATCTTGCCGGTCGCATACGTATCGGTCGCGATCTCGAGATGCTTCCGGATCTTGTCGATACTCTGGATTCCCTTGCTCTTTGAGATCTCGAATACCTCCATCGTCACATCGTACGTTCCGATATAGATCGCAGCAAATGTACTGTATCTCACGTAACCGTTCCTCCTGTTACTCTCTGTGATGGTATAGCAAAAGGTCCTGATAAGACACGGTTTTCAGCAGCTTCCAAGAAGTCTCAGATCCGCAGTCTCCGACCGGATCCCAAACAGCGCGTTCTGTACCCCCGGGTTGTTCAGATTTCCCTCGAAATCGATAAAGAAGCGATATTCCCAGGCCTTGCCGGGGATCGGCCTCGATTCAATCCTTGTCATATTCAGATCATTAAAAATAAAGTGCGACAGCACATTATAAAGCGTACCGCACTGATGTGGCAGTTCAAAGCAGATGCTGATTCTTCTCGCATTTCGGACGAAGCAGCATCGGTTTGAAAGAATCACAAACCGCGTCGCGTTCTTTTTTCTGGAGATCGGTCCGTCCTCCAGTACATCCAGTCCGTAAAATTCCGCGGCGGTATCACTTGCGATCGCCGCAAATGTGGGATTCTGATCCTTCGCTATCTTTTCCGCAGCCATTGCCGTGTTCAGAACGGGAACAGCCTCCCACTCCGGATGGGACTCAAGATAAGCCCTGCACTGTGCCAGAGCCTGTGGATGTGAAAAAACTTTCCGGATTTCATCTGTTTTTGCGCCCGGGATGCCGAGCAGGCGATGATTGATCGGAATCACCTGCTCCCCGACGATATAGATCGGAAAATCGGCAAGAAGATCGTAGATATCCGATACACTTCCGGCCGTCGAATTCTCGATCGGTACTACGCCGTAGTCGACGTCTCCGTCGGCTACCAGCTGCATCGCCTCGCGCCATGTCGAAACATGGACGCTGTCGATGGCATCACCGAAAAAGGTCTGCATGGCAGCAAAACTGTAAGCTCCCTCTACTCCCTGAAATACAACACGTTTTCCCTCAAAATCAAACGCGTCGCACTGACTGAAGGGCAATGTTTCACCCCGGCCGTTTTCCGTAAGGATCTGGTACTGACGCTTTCTGCTGATCGCCATCATCTGCCGGAAGATTTCATATATCGCCCGCTCGTTGAAATCCGTCGATGCGCCTTCACTCAATGTTTTGAGCTTTTCACCCTCTCTCCGTGAGTCGAGCACCTGCATTCCGTTTTCAATTTTGTACTTTGCCACATCCTCGACAAGCCGCATACGCCGCTCGAACAGGCGGACAATCTCATTGTCCGCTCTGTCGATTTCATAGCGCAGCTCTTTTAAGTCTGCCATTCACAAATCCTCACATCAAATTTCTGCCGTGCCGTTATTCCTGCTGTCCGAGAAGATACGTGATATACTGCTGTGCCGTTCTTCCGGAAATGCCTCCGTGAGAAAGTTCCCACTTGTTCGCGCCGGCCTTCAGTTCCTCATCGGAAAGGTTAATCCCGTTTTTGCGTGCAAGCCCCGTCACGATCTGGAAATACTCCTGCTGACTCGGCTTTGAAAAGCTGATCGTGACGCCAAAGCGGTGTACGAGTGAGAGCTTTTCCTCTATCGTATCAGAACGGTGCAGCCCGTTCCCGGATTCCATATCATCCCGATCGCTCCAGGTCTCCCTGATCAGATGACGCCGGTTGGAGGTTGCATAGATCAGAATATTGTCCGGCTTCGTCTCGACGCCGCCCTCGATGACCGCTTTCAGGAACTTATACTCGATCTCGAATTCTTCGAACGAGAGATCATCCATATAAATAATGAACTTATAGTTCCGGTTTTTGATCTGAGCGATCACATTTGAAAGATTCTTGAACTGATGCTTGTAGATCTCGATCATGCGCAGACCCTGCGGATAAAATTCGTTCACAATGGCCTTGATGCACGTCGATTTTCCGGTTCCGGAATCGCCGAACAGCAGGCAGTTGTTCGCCTTTCTTCCCTCGACAAAAGCCCGGGTATTATCAACAAGCTTCTTCTTCTGGATCTCGTAACCGATCAGATCATCCAGCATAACCTTGTCCATATTGTTGATGGGATGGAAACCCACCGGACCGTTTTCATGCTCGATGATACGGAACGCTTTGTTCAGTCCGAACATACCGACGCCGTAGTCCCGGTAAAATGTGGTGACCGCATTGAAAAACTCATTCTCATCTTTTGCCGAATCAAGTTTTTCACTGAGTTCCCGGACCTTTTCGCTGACATTCTTATTATACATCAGCTCCGGTTTTCCGATAGCGTTATAATGTAAAATGCGTGTAAAACAATCGATTCCAAGCGACTCCTCGAGCCACGAAAAATCGTAATGAAACAGCTTCATGAAAATCTTAAAATCTCCGGCAGCAAAGTAATTGCAGGACCCGCCGGGAGTCGCACCGACCTTCTCACACGTCAGACTGAACGGATTTTCATCCGTGATCAGTAAAAATGTCAGGTAATTCTGCCATAGATTCCTGTCGAAGCCATAATCCGTCGCGACGATCAGAATCCGCTTGATCTGCTGGTAGCAGCGCGTGATCAGCACATCCCTGCTCTCCCGCTTTTCGCGTGCCGATGTGCATATGTCGGAAAGCTGCATCAGAATCGATTCTTTCGGCATGGAGCCGTACATCACCAGTTTTGAAATAATATGATCCATTTTAATCCCGCTCTCTTTTTGATTATTTGTTCCGATGTCCGGAATATTTTTCTTCGCAGTACATGCACCGGTACACCTCTTTCTCAGGATCAGTCAGAACGAAGACCTGATCAAGTCCCTGCTCGATCGAGGTGATGCATCTCGGGTTTTTGCATTGAATGACATTTACGATTTTTTTCGGGAGACTCAGCTTTTTCTTCTCGACGATTTTCCCGTTTTTGATCACATTGACCGTGATATTGTGATCGATAAATCCGACGACGTCGATGTTGAGTTCCTCGATCGGGCACTCAACCTTGATGATATCCTTCCGGCCCATCTTTTCGCTGCGTGCATTCTTGATGATTGCGACCGTGCAGTCGAGGCGGTCCAGATGAAGATCATGATAAATCGTCATCGCCTTGCCTGCTTTGATATGATCCATTACAAATCCGTTTTCCAACGCTCCGACATTTAACATACGCTCACCTCCAGAAGGGTCATGATCAGTGCCTCGCGAATATACATACCGTACCGCACCTGGCGGAAATAAGCTGCCCGCGGGTCACTGTCAACTTCGACCGCAATCTCATTTACACGCGGAAGCGGATGCAGAACATACATATCTTCCTTTGCAAGATCCATTTTTTCTTTGTCCAGAATATAGAAATCCTTCATCCGCACATAATCTTCTTCGTTGAAGAATCGTTCCTTCTGTACACGCGTCATGTAGAGAATGTCCAGCTCCGGGATCGCATCCTCAAGTCTTGTCACTTCTTTGTATGCGATGTGGTTGCGGTCGAGCACGTCCTCTCTGATATAAGAGGGAAGCCGGAGCTCCTCCGGAGAGATCAGAACGAACCGGATGTTCGGGTAACGGATGAGCGCAGTGATCAGGGAATGGACGGTCCTGCCAAACTTCAGGTCGCCGCAGAGACCGATCGTCAGATCGTGGATTTTTCCCCTAAGTGAGCGGATCGTAAACAAGTCGGTCAGTGTCTGGGTCGGGTGCTGATGTCCTCCGTCCCCTGCATTAATCACCGGAATCGGCGAAACCTGTGACGCGACGAGTGGCGCACCTTCTTTCGGGTGCCGGATCGCAGCGATGTCCGCGAATGTTCCGACGACCCGGATCGTGTCTGCGACACTTTCTCCCTTCGTGGCCGAACTGCTCGAAGCGCTTGAAAAGCCGATCACCGATCCTCCGAGATTCAGCATCGCCGTTTCGAAACTGAGCCTTGTACGGGTACTCGGTTCATAGAAAAGAGTCGCGATTTTTTTGCCATCACATACATGCGCGTATTTCTCCGGATCATTTTCAATCTGAACAGCGAGATCCATCATAGACTCGAGTTCATCGACCGAAAAATCCAGCGGACTCATCATATGTCTCATTTAGGACATTTCCTCCTTTTAATTGACGCAAACGACGCAATTATTATCCTGATCATTTTACAACACACGGAACCTCTGCCGCAAGGGCTGGACGCAAGAAGAACAATGCAGAAAAACACAGGAGAAGAGGCATAGAAAAACGGAGTCTGTCCCATAAAACCTGGCACAGGCCCCGCATCCTTCTGAACTATTCGGTTGTTCAGGCTGAATCAGCCATTCAGTCTCTTGTTGACAAGATCAAGCATCTCCTGCGCCTTGTCTTTTCCGACGACGGTTCCCTCAGAAGCGATGAAAGATTCCAGCTTTTTGCCGTTGACGGCATCGACCGCCGCCTGTACGCCCTTGTAGCCGACGTCATACCCGTCGAACGTGACGGTCATCGTCTCTTCGCTGTTCAGAATCGACTGAAGTCCGGCCGCCGTTCCGCCGGCGCCGATGGCGAATTACTGCCGGAAGAAGAATTTGCGGATGTTGAAGAAGCGCTGCTTCCGCATCCCGCCATCATCGCCGCGCAAAGAACCCCCGTCATTATCGTTGCTGCAAATCTCTTTTTCATATGAGCACCTCATTCTCCTCGTAAATACCTGGTTCTCTGAAACTACAGCCGATAAGCGCCGCGGTCCGCTCATAAGCAGTAAACAAAAGTGATGATTCTTGCTGCGATCAATACGCGGTCAATCATATGCGCATCACACAATTGTTGCGACAATATATTTGACTTTTGCGTTTTGTATTGAACAAGAACTTGTCTACAGTTATTATTATAGCCAGAGAGGGTTTCCGCACCTCAATTATCTTGTCCGGATTCCCTGAAAATCCAGAGGAGCCATATTCGAAAACTTCACTATCTTGTTATCGAAAAAGAACGGGATACGGAGAGGGAACGGGATGAGCCACGTACCTAAAATGCGTTATCCCGGAGCAAATCGATCTGCCGGCAGATTCTTCGGATTGTTCCCGGTATATCAAATGCCTCTTCGCGGACTGTGATATCGGCATATTTTTCATAAAGCGGCGCTCTCTCCGCGTAGAGATCATCGAGTGTCTGGCCGTCCCGGAGCGCCACGCCCCGGTCTGTCAGATCGCCGAGCCGTTTTTTCAGGTTTTCGAGGGAGACCTGGAGATAAATGATGGTCCCGATGGATTTCAGGTGCTGCATCGCGCGCTTCCCGTAGACGGCGCTTCCTCCGGTAGCGATCACGCACCGTTCCGTCCTGATTTCGCTGTTGATTTCATCTTCGATGGCGAGAAAACCGTCCGTCCCTTCCTCATGGATGATTTGCGAAAGGGTTCGGCCTTGTTTTTCCTGAATCAGAAGATCCGAATCAAGGAAGCGGTACCCGAGACGTTTGGCGAGCACGACGCCGACCGTGCTTTTGCCGGCGCCGGGCATTCCGATCAGAATAATATTTTTCGGGTTCATATTGCTGCTCCTTTGATGACTTATACGGTGAGATACCGGATCCACTATACGGCTGTTACGAACGAATCGCAAGCCTGTGATGCAGTCCGAAGTTTTAGATGAAATAGTTTGATCGGAGTTGAGAAAAAAATGAATCAGTCCAAAAAACCGCGTCGCGGATTTTTTTATGATCTTTCACAACCGCGTCTTCTTTACGCAAACCGGCAGGATTACGGCGACGCAAAGCATGAACGCCCGATGCACGGGCACGAATCGCTCTGTGAGCTTCTGCTGTGCTATAGCGGAACCGGCATATACAACGTGGATGACGACTCCTATGAAGTGAGAGAAGGAGATCTGATTTATTATAACGTCGGCGAGCGGCACGAGCTGCTCTCCAGGACGGATACAGAGATCGGTACGTACTGCTTCGGCTTCTCTTCCGTAAAACTTCCGGGACTTCCGGAAAACGCACTGATCCCTGCGGACAGTCCTCACGTGCGTGCTTCCGGGAGCAATTTTGAACTTCTGAAGGAACTTTCGGAGCGGATACTGGATCTCGACGCGTCGGATCCGGTTCAGGCGATGCTGATGCAGTCCCTCGGAGCCTCGATTCTTCTCGCTTCCGTGCTTGTACCGGCGACGGCGGTGAAGATGCGGCCGACGAATGCGGCTGCGGATCTGACGCGGCGCGTCAAGGAATACATCAACGCCCATTACACGGAGGAGATCCGGCTTGAGGACATCGCAGCGGAACTCTCTTTCAGTATCCCGTACATCTCCCATACATTTAAAAGTGTGACGGGATACTCTCCCGTACAGTATATGATCCGGTGCCGGATCGGTCTGGCCGAGACGCTCCTGATCTCCAGCGATCTGTCCGTGACGCAGGTTGCGACGACCGTCGGATACGACAATACCAATCATTTTCAGACGCTCTTTAAGAATCTTGTAGGCACGACGCCGCTTCAGTACAGAAAAAAATATCTCTCTGCCCTGCACGGGCAGAGAGATCAGCTATGAGTTGTTTTATTCGCCCGAAGTGGAAGCCGCGGACGCAGCAGAGGCGCTGTCTGATGCGACGGAAGACCGGGTGCTCACGGAAGAGGAAGAGGACCGGACTCCTGCAGCACGCTCCTGTTTTTCAAGTCTCGCGGTCACGCCGGATCCGCCTTCGGACAGCGAAGCCATATCCAGAATCAGGGAACCGTCACCGCCATCGGTCAGTGCAACCGCATTCCCGCGGTCGTCTGTCACCGTGAGCCCCGTATCATCGTGCTTCCAGGTACCTTTCTCAGTAAGACCCTGAACCGACACCGAGCATTTCCCTGTCTCCTTCAGGATGAGCGAGAAGCTTTCCAGCGCGGGATAAGCGTTTCCGTCCGTATCTGCTTCCCGGATATCCGACAGGGTTGATTCTTTGTTTTCCTTCGAGAGGGAAGTAATCTTCCATGTGCCGAGATACGGAGAATTCCGCTCGGGCCGCATCACCACCTGAACCACAACTGTGAGGATGATTACCAGCGCGGCTGCGGCTGCCGCAACAGGAATCAGAAACCTGCGGCTCGTCAGAAATGATGGTACAGAAGATTCTTTGTTTTTATTCTTCGGAGATTTTATTATCGGCGGTTTCGGACTGTTCTTCCGGGCCTTCTCTTTCTTTTGGGGCGGATCAGCGGACTTTTCTGCGGGCGCAGGCACATTTTCCGTGCCGTGCTTCCCGGAAGTTTCTTCCCCGATGTCCGTCTCGATCTCATCTGCGGTTCCGTCTACGGCGTCCAGGAGATCCCTCTGCGTCGCAGCCGAATTTTCGATCACTTCGTCTCCGTCGTCAAAATATTCCTCATCGTCATCGAAGAATTCTTCCGAATCCTCGTCATCTAAGTACTCTTCGTCTTCATCCGGATCATCGAATCCGATTCCATGAAACCGGATCGCTCCGAAAATTGATTTTTTTTCCTTCTGCTGCAGAGCGGTTCCGCATACCGGACAGGTGATGGAATCATCCGGTATGATCGCGCCGCATTTCGGACAACGCATATAGTTCCTCCTCCTTGCGGCATTCAAAAGCTCGTGCTTCTGAAATGATCCGCGGTTTTCGTGACACTGTTCATTATAAGAAAAATCCTGCTTACGTCAACCCTGATACAAAGCTGTGTATAGAAATTTGCGCGGGGAAAATCGCCGGAACTTCAGACATACCACTCCGGTCCCCGGAGATTCAGGTACGGCCGTGTCTTCCTGACTTTTTTGACCCGCTCCGGATCGATCACTGCGGTCAGAAGTTCCTCCCCCGCACCGGCTTTTGCAATCGTCCGGCCGTCCGGATCGACGACGATCGATTCCCCGGCAAAATCCATCGCGGCTTCCCGGCCGACGCGGTTGCACATGGCGATGTAACACGCATTCTGGTAGGCCTGAACCCGGATTTCCTGTTCAAACAGTTCCATGGGTTCTGTCTTCACATTTGCGGTCGGAATCAGGATCAATTCCGCGCCCATCGCCGCTTCTGTCCGGATACTTTCCGGGTAATGGCGGTCAAAACATACTACGATCCCGATCCGGATCTTACCGGTGTCAAATACGTGAAATCCGTCATCGGAAGGAGTGTAATAATCCTGCTCGTAGAATTGGAGCGCCTGCGCGATATGAACCATCTTCTGGCAGCCTTTTATACTGCCGGAATCATCGATCAGAAAACTGGCGTCGTAGGCGGAGCCGTTTTCTTCATAATAAAAATTCGGTGATGCTGTGATTCGATGTTTTCGGCAGATTTCACAGAACATCGCGAATATGGGATCCCCGCTTCGCATCGCAGAAGGACCGGTGCTCCCCCCGCAGCATCCGCCGGGATTGCCGGGAAATTGGGCAAAAAAAGGCGACAGTTGTACCTCCGGATAAAGGATCAGATCTGATCCCTGCTCCGCCGCATTCTCGAGGAGTGTCAGGCTTCTGATCAGATTTTTGTTTTTTTCAGATGACATCGCCATTTGTGCGAGCGCGATTTTATATTCACTCATCCGATTTCGGTCTCCTCCTGCAGTTCAAAATGATTCTTGTTGACGAGGATCAGTCCTTCCCGCTTCATCTTTCCAAGTTCCTTCGAAAGGGCACTGCGCTCCACATTCAGATAATCCGCAAGCTGCTGGCGGTCAAATGGAATATCGAAACGGCGGGAGCCTTCCTTGAGTGCGACCGAATTTAAATAGGCAAGAACCTTTCCCCGGATGGTTTTCGGAGAGGTGTGAAAGCTGCGGCCGGAAAGAGCAAGATTTTTTCTTGCAGTGATCATGAGAAGATTCGTAAGAATCTTCACGGCCCATTTCTCTCCGCGCAGAGCCGGTTCTTTCAGGTTTTCTGTGTGCAGAAACAGGATTGTGGAATTTTCATTTGCGATCGCATCGACGAGCATCGGCTCCTTTTCCAGAATCGCGTACGTCTCCGCAAAGAACTGACCGGGACCGATGTGGGAGAGAATCGTGCGGTTTCCCCACACGTCGTTGCTCTCGATCCGTACACTTCCCCCGGTGACAAGCCCAAGCTTGTCGGTTTTGCTGCCGGCGCGGAAAATGGATTCGTCTTTTTTGAACTGCATCTCGCTGACCTGCAGATTGTTGAGTGCTACGGAAAGCTCTTTTTCGCCGATTCCCCGGAAAAGGGCTGACTTCGCGGCCATTTCCTGATTCATCGTCTTTACCTCATAAATATTTCTTTTCGTTGTAATAACAACATATTTGTGCTTCATATCATACTATACTGTTCTCAGAAAGACAAGGAGCTGACCGGATGAAAAATCCGGATAATAGTTCAGACCGCGCTATTACCGGCGCATCGATTAAAGGAGGAAACGATGGAGAATAAGATGTTTTGTTATCAGTGTCAGGAAACGGCCGGCTGCAGGGGATGCACGATTTCCGGCGTCTGCGGAAAGAAACCGGAAGTAGCGGCGATGCAGGATCTGCTTGTCTATGTGACAAAGGGACTCTCCTGTGTGACTACGCGGATGCGCGAAGAGGGAAAAGCTGTTGATAAGGGCGTCAATCACCTCGTGACGGTCAATCTTTTCACCACGATCACCAATGCGAATTTTGACCGCGAAGCGATCATCCGTGCGATCGAGGAGACCCTCTCCGTAAAGGCAGAGCTGCTCGAAAGTCTTGATAACAAGGACAGCCTCCCGGATGCAGCACTCTGGACGGGAAGCAGAGATGAGTTTGACGCAAAAGCCGCAGGAGTAGGCGTACTCGCGACTAAGGATGAGGACATCCGCTCCCTCCGTGAGCTGATTACATACGGACTGAAGGGGCTTGCAGCGTATTCCAAGCACGCAAATGCGCTCCTTCAGGATAATGAGGATGTCGATGCATTTATCCAGAAGGCTCTGGCAAAAACTCTGGATGACTCTCTTACCGTAGATGATCTCGTAGCACTTACCCTCGAGACCGGAAAATACGGTGTCGACGGAATGGCTCTCCTGGACAAGGCAAATACCGAAGCGTACGGAAATCCGGAGGTTACGAAGGTAGACATCGGCGTCCGCAAGAACCCGGGTATCCTGATTTCCGGTCATGATCTCCGTGATCTGGAGATGCTTCTCGAGCAGACGCAGGGCACCGGCGTCGACGTCTACACACATTCCGAGATGCTCCCGGCCCACTACTATCCGGCATTCAAAAAATATCCGAACTTTGCGGGCAACTACGGTAATGCGTGGTGGAAACAGAAAGAGGAGTTTGAAAAATTCAACGGCCCGATCCTTATGACGACGAACTGTGTCGTTCCGCCGGCCGCAAGCTACAAGGACCGCCTCTGGACCACCGGCGCCGCAGGCTTCCCGGGATGTAAGCATATCGACGGCAATTACGGAGAGACCAAGGATTTCTCGGCTATCATCGAACAGGCCAAGAAGTGCCCGGCGCCGACAGAGATCGAGACGGGAACGATCACCGGAGGTTTCGCGCATGAGCAGGTCTTCGCTCTGGCTGATCAGGTCGTCGATGCGGTGAAGAGCGGTGCGATCCGCAAATTTGTCGTGATGGCGGGCTGCGACGGAAGACAGAAATCCCGTGAGTATTACACAGAATTCGCAAAGCGTCTTCCGAAAGATGTCGTCATCCTGACGGCAGGCTGTGCGAAGTATAAGTATAACAAGCTGGATCTGGGTGATATCGGCGGAATTCCGCGTGTTCTGGACGCGGGACAGTGCAACGACTCTTATTCTCTCGCACTCATTGCGCTGAAGCTGAAAGAGATCTTTAATCTCGACGACATCAACGATCTTCCGATCGCGTTCAATATCGCGTGGTATGAGCAGAAAGCGGTGATCGTGCTGCTTGCCCTCCTCTACCTCGGAGTTAAAAATATCCATCTCGGGCCGACGCTTCCGGCATTCCTCTCTCCGAATGTCGCGAAGGTTCTCGTCGATAACTTCGGAATCGCGGGAATCGGTACGGTTGATGATGATCTGAAGCTTTTCTTCGGAAACGAAGCATAATTTCACAGGTACAGACAGGCAGATTGCCGGGGGCGCATCGTTTCGCGTCCCCGGCGTTTTTTCTTGCCTCCGGAATTACCCGCCGCCCCGGATCATTGTGCAATATGTATAAATTGGATTTGAATTGCGTGACTTTCGACAATAAATTCACCTATTTTCCCTGATGATGTTATAATGATAGCAGGCGTTTTGCTGTTGATCGACATTACAGGAGGCACGATCATGAGACCATATGTTAAAATTGCTTCAAAAAAAGATCCGAACGTAACATTGAAGGTAATTCACGGACATTTCGCCACTCCGCATTCACACGTAAACTGCTATTTTGATGTGACGACGATGAAATCGCGAATCAGTGAGGCACGGGGTGTCGCGGAGATGCTATCTCTGCGCTACTCCACCTCCACACCGGTCGATACAATCGTCTGTCTGAACGGCACCGAGGTCATCGGGACATTTCTGGCACAGGCGCTCACAAGAACCGGAGTCATTTCCTACAACGCACATAAAACGATTTACGTGGCCACGCCGGAATATACATCCTATGATCAGATCATCTTCCGCGACAATATGCAGATCGCAATCCGCGGAAAGCACGTTCTGATTCTGACGGATTCCATCACGACGGGCATCGCCGTATCGACCGCGATCGAATGCCTGAAATACTATCATGCAGAGATCACCGGTGTTTCCGCGATTTTCAGCGTAGCAAAAAATGCAGCCGGGCTGGATATCAACTCCGCTTTCACACCGGCCGATGTGCCGGAATACGCCTCCTACAGGCACACCAACTGCCCGCTGTGTAAAAAAGGGGAACCGATTGATGCACTGATCAATAATTATGGATACTCCGAATTGTAAATAAAAATGCAGGAGCAGTGCAGGAAGAAAATATGAATTTCACACTTCTTCCCACATTGCTCCTGCGTACTTTATAAAATGTTTATATTATGCGGTTTTTCAGAACTTACCCGCTTCTGCCGCCTGCTCGACCGAAACAGCTACGGAAACGGTCATGCCGACCATCGGGTTATTTCCGGCACCGATCAGCCCCATCATCTCGACATGAGCCGGTACAGATGAAGATCCTGCGAACTGCGCATCGGAATGCATCCGTCCGAGTGTATCGGTCATACCGTAGGAAGCCGGTCCGGCTGCCATGTTGTCCGGATGAAGTGTACGGCCCGTGCCGCCGCCGGAAGCAACCGAGAAGTACTTCTTTCCTGCCTCCAGACGCTCCTTTTTGTACGTTCCTGCGACCGGGTGCTGGAATCTCGTCGGGTTCGTGGAGTTTCCGGTGATGGAGACATCAACGTTCTCCTTCCACATGATCGCTACGCCTTCCTGAACATCGTTCGCGCCGTAACATCTCACCTTCGCCCGTGCGCTTTCCGGATCTTTCGAGTAGCACTTGCTGAAGACTTCCTCAAGTTCGCCGGTCTTGTAATCATACTTTGTCTCAACGTAGGTGAATCCGTTGACGCGGGAGATGATCTGCGCGGCATCCTTTCCGAGGCCGTTCAGGATGACGCGGAGCGGCTTTTTACGTACCTTGTTTGCCTTCTCGGCGATACCGATCGCGCCTTCAGCCGCAGCGAAAGACTCGTGGCCTGCAAGGAAAGCAAAGCACTCGGTATCCTCTTCCAGCAGCATCTTGCCGAGGTTTCCATGGCCGAGGCCCACTTTTCTTCTGTCTGCGACGGATCCCGGGATGCAGAAGGACTGAAGTCCCTCGCCGATCGCAGCAGCAGCCTCGGACGCCTTGCGGCAGCCTTTTTTGATCGCGATCGCCGCGCCGACGGTGTATGCCCATTTTGCATTCTCAAAGCAGATCGGCTGAATATTCTCAACCATATGGTATACATCAAGTCCTGCGGCCTTTGTGATTTCCGCAGCCTCTTCGATTGAGCCGATTCCGTACTCGGCGAGCTTTGCCAGAATCTGTTTTTCTCTTCTTTCGTATGATTCAAATAAAGCCATTATTTCCGTCCTCCTCTCAATCTTTTCTCGGGTCAATGAACTTCACTGCGTCGTCGACACGTCCGTAGGAGCCGCTGGCCTTTTCGAGCGCCGTGTTCGCATCGTCGCCGGCCTTGATGAAGTCCATCATCTTGCCGAAGTTTACGAATTTATATCCGATGATCTCGTCATTTTCATCGAGCGCCAGTTCCGTCACATAACCGTCGGTCATCTCGAGGTAACGCGGTCCCTTTGAGAGAGTTCCGTACATGGTTCCGACCTGAGAACGGTTTCCCTTTCCGAGATCTTCGAGACCCGCTCCGATCACAAGTCCGTCCTCGGAGAACGCACTCTGGGAACGTCCGTAGACAATCTGAAGAAACAGTTCGCGCATCGCGGTATTGATCGCATCGCAGACGAGGTCCGTATTCAGTGCTTCCATAACGGTGAGGCCGGGGAGAATCTCAGATGCCATCGCCGCGGAATGCGTCATTCCGGAACATCCGATCGTCTCGATAAGCGCCTCCTGGATCACGCCTTCTTTCACGTTCAGGGACAGTTTGCATGCACCCTGCTGCGGCGCGCACCAGCCGACGCCATGTGTGAATGCGGAAATGTCCTTCACTTCTTTAGCCTGAACCCACTTTGCCTCCTCCGGGATCGGGGCAGCACCGTGGTGTACGCCCTGATGCACAGAGCACATATTCTCAACTTCCTGTGAATAAGTCATACTCTACACTACTCCTTTCAAGTATCGTAACGATCCATCCGTTTTATTCTCGCATAATTGATTCTGTTCGTAAAGTGCTTTTTTCCTCCGCAATACAGAGCGCGCAGTGCCGTGTGCACCGGGTCTGGAGTTCCTGATGAGCGGAATTTTCCGATCATCCGCGTTTTCTGACGATCACGCCCTCACGTTTATAGATCGAATCCGGATCAATCACGCCCCGGACGCTCGACAGAGGGTAAATATTGGTGTCGTGCCCGATCACACTTCCGGGGTTCAAAATACTGCCGCAGCCTACCTCAACGCGGTCTCCCAGCATCGACCCGAATTTTTTCAGTCCGGTTTCGATCTGTTCGTCCCTGCCCTTCACGACGACCAGTTTTTTATCCGACTTGACGTTTGAAGTGATGGAGCCGGCGCCCATATGTGCGTGAAAGCCGAGGATGGAATCCCCCACATAGTTGTAGTGCGGTACCTGAACGCAGTTGAACAGTATCACGTTCTTCAGTTCCGTCGAGTTGCCGACGACACAGTTCTCACCGACCAGTGCATTTCCGCGGATGAACGCTCCGGGACGGACCTCGGTGCCGCGGCCGATAATACACGGTCCGATGATCGTCGCCGTCGGGTAGATCTTCGTATCTTTCGCAATCCAGATATCGTCTCCCTGTTTCTCATACTCATCTTCCGGGAGCGTCGGGCCGAGTTTCAGGATGAAGTCATGGATCAGCGGCAAAATCTCCCATGGGTACGTCGTCGCTTCAAATAATTCCGCCGCCAGCGTCTCCTTAAAATCATAAAGTGAACGGTTTCGTGCTTCTTTCATTTTGTTTTGCTTCTCCCTGTTTTCTTATAATATACAGCATCCGCATCAAAGCGGCTGCGCAGCGCGCCCTGGTTGCGCAGCCCCCTGACATTTTCTGTGTGGCGCCGCACGAATGCCTCGAGCTTCTGCATATACTCTTCCTCCGAGATCGATCCGTCGGCCACGTAGGTGAGGCCCTTTTCCCAGCTTGCCGTCAGCTCAGGATTGAGCAGCGGCCGGATCGAGGCGTTCACAACGTCATAGATCATCTCGCCGGTTTGAGTCGGCGTGATCACCTGCGTCTTCTTATTCAGCGTCAGATACCGGATCGTGACCAGCTTTTTCAGAATTTCCGCCCGCGTCGCACTCGTTCCGATCCCGCTTCCTTTGATCTGTGATCGAAGCTCTTCATCCTCGATGAGCTGGCCGGCGTTTTCCATCGCCAGGATCATCGATCCGGAGGTGTATCGTTTCGGCGGCGATGTCTCTCCTTCCTTGATCCGATATCCGTTTACCGGAAGAGCGCTGCCCTTTTTGAGCTGCTGCATACTGCCTCCTGTGCCGCCGCTTCCTTCCGGCTCCGTGGTTTCCTTTTGGATTCCGGATACCTTCAGATATCCCGGTTTCACGAGCGTCCGCTCATTCGCTGAAAATTGCTCGTTTCCGATCCGGAAAACGGCCGCGGTCTTCCTGTATTCGGCCGGCGGATAAAAGATCGAAAGAAACCGCCTCACGATCTGATCATATACGCCGCGGGCTGTATTTTCAAGTCTTCCGAGGTTTCCGAACCCCTGACCGGTCGGTATGAGCGCATAGTGATCCGTGATTTTTGAGTCGTCCGTGTACCTCGTCCGCCCGATTTTTTTCCATGAATCTCCCGCAAGAATTTCTTCTGAAAACGGAGCGGCCGGCGTGTATTTCACGAGACCGCGGATATTGCGGTCGATCTGTTTTGCGATTGCCGATGAAAGTACGCGCGCATCGGTTCTCGGGTAGGTCACGAGTTTTTTCTCGTAAAGCTCCTGCACGATCGCCAGCGTCTGATCCGGACTGATATGAAACCGCTTCGAACAGTCGTTCTGAAGCTCGGCCAGATTGTACAGAAGCGGTGGATTTTTCTTTTCCGTTTTTTGCGATACGGACTCCGTGACCGCTTCCTGCGGTTCGATTTTCTGAAGGTTCCGGATCAGTCCTTCCGCGTCTTCTTTTTTCAGAAATCCGTTATCCCGGTACAGCTTCGGCGATCCTTTGTACGCACTGGCATCCGAAACCTGCCAGGCGGTCTCAAGCGTTCCGCCTTTTACGGCAAGATCCGCCAGTACGCGGTAAAAAGGCTTCTTATCGAAATCGCGGATCTCACGTTCGCGGCGCACGACCATCCCCAGAACGCAGGTCATGACGCGGCCGACCGAAATTGCCTGGTATTTTTTTCCGAGGTAATCCGAGATTGTATAGGAATAGCGGAGCGAAAGCGCACGGGAAAAATTGATTCCCATCAGATAATCTTCCTTTGCCCGCAGGAAGGCGGCAGAGGCGAGATGATCATACTCGGATAAATCCTTCGCGTCGCGAATGCCCCTGTGAATTTCTTCTTCCGTCTGTGAGTCGATCCATACACGCTTCTGCATCTTCGTGTTTTCGTTGACGCCTGCCATCATCGCGACGAGACGGTAGATATATTCTCCCTCTCTCCCCGAATCGGTGCAGACGTAGATCGTACCCACATCCTCCCGGTTGAGAAGGCGGCTGACGATGTCGTATTGTTTTTTGACCGATGGAATGATTTCGTATTTGAATTGTTTCGGAAGAAACGGCAGTGTGTCGAATGACCACCGCCGGTAAGATTCATCGTATTGATCGGGATAAGACATGGTGACCAGGTGCCCCACGCACCAGGTCACCACGCTGTTCTCCGACTCGAGATATCCGTCGTGCCGCTTCAGGTCCTCATGCAGAGCTTTCCCGAATTCCTGAGCGACGCTCGGTTTTTCCGCGATGTAGAGTGATTTCAAATCAATGTGCCTCGAAATTTACTTTGCTTCGATATAATGCTTTGCGACGAGCGTTTCCGCACAGAGCACCGCTCCTCCTGCCGCGCCGCGGAGCGTGTTGTGGGACAGTCCCACGAACTTCCAGTCATAGATTGAATCCTCGCGGATCCTTCCGACCGTGATTCCCATGCCGTCCTCGAAATTGACATCGAGTGCCACCTGAGGACGGTCGTCCTCCTCCAGGTACTGAATAAACTGTTTCGGTGCGCTGGGCAGATTCAGCTCCTGCGGAAGACCGCTGTAGGAATTGATTTTTTCAATCAGCTGTTCTTTTGTCGGCTTCTTCCTGAATTTCACAAAAACAGCCGCGGTATGTCCGTTCAGAATCGGAACACGGATGCACTGGCAGGTGATCTTCGGGCTGTCTGCCTTGACGATCTTTCCGTCTTCAATATGCCCCCAGATCTTGAGCGGCTCCTGCTCGCTCTTCTCCTCCTCGCCGGAGATATACGGGATGATGTTGCCGTTCATTTCCGGCCAGTCCTTAAACGTCTTTCCGGCTCCGGAAATTGCCTGATACGTCGTGACGACTGCCTCGTACGGCTCAAACTCTTTCCATGCGTTCAGTACCGGTGTGTAGCTCTGGATGGAGCAGTTCGGCTTCACCGCGATAAAGCCTCTCTTTGTTCCGAGCCGTCTGCGCTGCGCTTCGATCACCTCGAAGTGATCCGCGTTGATCTCCGGGATCACCATCGGGACGTCATCGGTCCATCTGTGGGCACTGTTGTTCGATACCACCGGTGTCTCGGCCTTTGCGTATTTTTCCTCAATCTCGCGAATCTCCGCTTTGCTCATATTCAGAGCGCAGAACACAAAATCGACCTGATCGCAGACCTCTTCGATCTGATTGATGTCGAGAACCATCATCTTTTTAATATATTCCGGCATCGGCGACTCCATCTTCCATCTGCCGCCGACAGCCTCTTCGTATGTCTTTCCCGCGCTTCTTTTGCTCGCCGCGACCGCGGTGACATTGAACCACGGGTGATTTTCCATCAGTGTGACAAAACGCTGTCCGACCATTCCGGTCGCGCCGAGAATTCCGACACGTATTTTTTTCTCCATTGAACCATCTCTCCTGTCAAACCTTTGATAACATTTATGCGGTGCAGGTCCTCCTGCAGTCCGCGTCCGGCGCACATTTGTACGCACGTCTGATATGATACGCCGTTTATCCGGAAAAATCAAGCGTGAAATCCACAGACGGAATGCATGGAATCAGTGATCGGAAAGATAACGGCGGCACTCTGCAATCTCAGCGGCCATCGCCCGTTCGCCCGGTGCGCCGGCCGTATTGCGGCGCTCGACACAGTTTTTCATGCTGATCGCATCATAAATATCGTCGCCGAAGGATTCGGAAAAACTGCGGAACTCCTCCGGCGAGAGGTCGTCGAGCGCACATTTTTTGCCGATGCAGTAAAGAACCATTCTACCGACAATCCCGTGCGCATCGCGGAAAGGAACGCCCTTTTCGACGAGATAATCGGCGGCGTCGGTTGCGTTCGTAAATCCGTTTTTCGCGGACTGTTCCATCACGTCGGTGCGGAATTTCGCTGTTTTGATCATGCCGGTAAAGAGGCGGACACATCCTTTGACGGTGTCGATCGCGTCAAAGGTCATCTCTTTATCTTCCTGCATATCCTTGTTGTAGGCCAGAGGAAGTCCTTTCATCGTTGTGAGCATCTGTACAAGCGCGCCGTAGACACGTCCGGTTTTTCCCCGGACGAGCTCCGCGATGTCCGGATTCTTCTTCTGCGGCATGATTGAACTTCCGGTGCTGTATGCGTCATCGAGTTCGACGAAGCGGTACTCGTTTGTGTTCCAGGTGATGATTTCCTCGCAGAATCTTGAAAGATGCATCATGACCGTCGAGAGGGCGGAGAGAAATTCAATCACATAATCCCGGTCGGATACGGAATCCATGCTGTTGCGCGTCGGCCCGTCGAATCCGAGTTTTTCCGCCGTATAACGCCGGTCGAGAGGATACGTCGTTCCCGCGAGCGCTCCGGCCCCGAGCGGGCACAGATTCATCCGCCGCCGGAGATCGGCGAGTCTTTCGCGGTCGCGGCGGAACATCTCAAAATACGCACCGAAATGATGGGCCAGCGTCACCGGCTGTGCCTTCTGCAGGTGGGTAAATCCGGGCATATACGTGTGGACATTGTCTTCCATGGTTTTGAGAATCTCTGTGAGCAGCTCACGCAGTTCATCATCCACCGCATCCACTTCATCTCTTACGTAGAGACGCATATCAAGCGCGACCTGGTCATTGCGGCTGCGTCCCGTGTGGAGTTTTTTACCGGCGTCGCCGATCCGGTCGATCAGATTGGCCTCGACAAAGCTGTGAATATCCTCGTACTCCTCCGTGATTTTCAGATTTCCGAGTTCGACATCCTTCAGAATGTCCATCAGACCGTCCACGATTTTATCTCGCTCTTCTCCGGTCAGGACATTCTGGCGGGCGAGCATATTCGCGTGGGCGATACTGCCCTGAATATCGTAGCGGTACAGTCTCCGGTCAAAGGTGATCGACGCGTTGAACTGATACGCGAGTCTATCGGTTTCCTTCGTAAATCTTCCGCCCCAAAGCTGAGCCATAATTGATTCCTCTCTTTCCCTGTTCGCGTGTTTGTGCTTCGTTTTTTGAATAGATGCAGCCGCAGAAATTCTGACGATACAGATGATGTTCCTTCGACAGCGTGATCGAGCGGAGGTATCCGTTCTTCTTTTTAAAATCCGACGGCAGGAAGGAAATGCCGTGACGGGCTGCCGCAGCCTCTCCGATGGCATTGAGCCGTTCCGCGTCTTTCAGCGGACTGATCGTCAGTGTCGTTGTAAATAGAGGGATTCCCAGTTTCTTCGCGGTTTTCGCAGCCTCATCAAGACGCAGCTCGAAGCACCGTGTGCACCGCGCTCCCCCTTCTTTTTCATTTTCCAGACCCTTCGCGACCGCATAATATCGCTCCGGTTCATACCGTCCGCGGATCACATGAACCGGATGTTCAAATGCCAGTTCCGATACAAGCCGCTCCAGTTCATCCGCGCGCTTATCGTACTCTTCCGCCGGAGAAATATTCGGATTGTAGTAGAAAACCGTCAGCTCAAAATAGCGCGAAAGATATTCCAGCACATAACTGCTGCACGGCGCACAGCAGCTGTGGAGGAGCAGCTGCGGAACCGCCCCGTCCTTCGTCAGAGTGCGGATCGCCTCATCCGTCTTCTTCTGATAGTTGACCTTCTGCCGGCCTTTCTGATTCATTTTCAGGATCCTTTCCGATAAAGAAACGTGACGCGACAGCAAAAAGCGCGCAGAAAAACAGCTGGACATAGTAAGAGATCCCGCGTGCGAGCATCATGCCGGGCAGTACGAGCGCCGCACCGAACAGAGGCCGGAAAATCCTGAGAAACAGCGCTTCGGTAATTCCTGTTCCGCCCGGAAGCGGAAGCAGATCCACGGAGATCGAAATACAAGCCTGCAGCAGCGTGATCACAGCGAAAGAGGTACCTTGCAATCCGAAGGAACGATAGACGAAATAGGTCGTCAGGAAGTAGAAAAAACGCTGGAGAAACGTGATTCCGAACAGAACGCCCATCTGCTTTCTGTGAGCCTGGAAAAATGACGCCGTTTCCTTATACCGGTCCATAAATGAAACAATTCTCTGCTTCTGCCCGGAAAAACGTCTGAGAACACGGCCGCGCTCCACAATACGGTCGTAGAGGAACAGCAGGAAACGCCGCGCGAATGACGGGGAAAAAATAAAAACCGCGAGAAATGCGGTAAATCCGATCGTCATCACGAGGCCCAGGCAAAACCATCCGAGAACTCCGGATAAATAATTGCCCAGAACGCTCCAGCCAAACAGAAGATACCAGATCCCGACCGCGACAAGAACCGCTTTGAACAGAAACGTCATGATCAGGATGACGATGGAGCTCATCGAGACGGGGATTCCCTCTTTTTTCATGAGCACGATCTGTGCCGGCGGGCCTCCGCTCTGAAACGGGGTGATGCTGCAGTAAAAATATCCGGTGAAGGAAAACAGCAGACATTTCCCTATGCTTTTCCGCATACCGAGCGTGATCAGCATCATGTAGATGACGAACGCCTGCAGGATCAGAAACATCAGGACCGAACCGACCGCAAGGAGCAGGAAGATCGGATCCGCGCTCTGCATATCCGCTGCCAGTTCCTGCAGGCTGACTCCCTTCAGGACACTGAAAAGAGTCAGCAGAAGAACGGCAGCGAAAAAAATGATCTGAGCCAGTTTTCGCTTTGAGATACGCATAATCAGCAATTACAACTGTGCGGAGACCGCTCTCGGCCGGAATCCTTCCTTCTCAAGGGCGGCGATGATGCGGTTCTTATGATCGGTTCCGAATGCTTCCATCGTGATGCGGAGCTCGACGGCGGCATTGCGGTTTGTCGTATAGAACTGGTTGTGTTCCAGCTTGATAATATTCCCCTGTTCTTTTGCAATCACGGTTGAAACGCGCACGAGCTCACCCGGACGATCCGGAAGCAGAACGGAGATCGTGAAGATCCGGTCCCTTGCGATCAGTCCGTTCTGGACGACCTGCGACATGGTGATCACATCCATGTTGCCGCCGCTGAGTACGGAAACAACCTTCTTATCCTTCAGATCGAGATGGCGCAGTGCCGCGACGGTCAAAAGGCCGGAATTTTCCACGATCATCTTGTGATTTTCAACCATATCGAGGAATGCGACCACGAGCTCCTCATCCTCGACCGTGATGATTTCATCGATGTTTTTCTGGATGTACGGGAAAATATGTTCTCCGGGTTTCTTGACCGCGGTGCCGTCTGCAATCGTATTGACCGACGGAAGCTCCGTGACCTTTCCGTTCCGGAGCGATACCTGCATGCAATTTGCGCCTGCGGGTTCCACACCGATCACACGCACCTTGGGATTCAGAAGCTTTGTGAGGGTCGAAACGCCCGTCGCAAGACCGCCGCCGCCGATCGGGACAAGGATACAGTCTACGAGAGGAAGATCCTTGAAAATCTCCATCGCGATCGTTCCCTGTCCGGTAGCTACCGCCGGATCATCAAACGGATGGATGAAGGTGTATCCTTTCTCATCCGCAAGTTCAAGCGCCCGGGCGCATGCATCGTCGTACACGTCCCCGTACAGAACCACATCCGCACCGTAGGCGCGCGTGCGCTCGACCTTGATGAGCGGCGTCGTCGTCGGCATAACGATCGTAGCCGGGACACCGTAAGCGCGCGCCGCATATGCGACGCCCTGCGCATGGTTTCCGGCGGAAGCAGTGATCAGTCCCTTCTGACGGTCCTCTTCCTTCATCGTACTGATTTTATAGTATGCGCCGCGGATTTTGTACGCGCCGGTCACCTGCATGTTTTCCGGCTTCAGATAGACACGGTTTCCGCAGATTCCGCTGAAATAGTCGCTGTAAATCAGCTTCGTATCATTTGTAACCTTTTTTACAAGCTCGGATGCCTCCTCAAAGGCTCCGAGTGTCAGCATTTCACTCATCTGGTGTCTCCTCCCGTTCTGAAAACAGCGCGTCGACATACGCGTCCGGATCGAATTCCTGCAGATCCTCCATATGTTCTCCGACGCCGATATATTTTACCGGAACCCCCAGTTCCGACTGAACCGCGATCGCGATCCCGCCCTTCGCGGTTCCGTCAAGCTTCGTCATGATGATCCCGGTGATATTTGCGGCTTCATTGAAGCTCTTCGCCTGCGCGAGTGCGTTCTGACCGGTTGTTCCGTCAAGAACGACGAAGGTCTCCAGCGCCGCCTCGGGGTACTCTCTTCCGATGATCCGGTAAATTTTACCGAGCTCGTTCATCAGATTTTTTTTGTTGTGAAGTCTGCCGGCGGTATCGACGAGAAGAATATCCGTCCCTCTCGATTTTGCGGCTGAGATCGCGTCGAACACGACAGATCCCGGATCCGCTCCCTCCTGTCCGCTGATAATCCCGACGCCGGTCCGTTCCGCCCAGGTCACGAGCTGCTCGGTCGCAGCCGCACGAAACGTATCCGCGGCGGCAAGCATGACCTTTTTCCCTGCCTCCCGGTATTTCCACGCGAGTTTTCCGATGGTCGTCGTTTTTCCGACTCCGTTTACCCCGACGACGAGAACGACAGACTTCTTGTCGATGAAATCATAAGCATGCGCATCGACGCGCATCTGGTTTTTGATGCTGTCCGTCAGGATCTGGCGGCATTGCTCAGGTTCCCGGATCTTCTCTTCCTTCACGCGGATCTTCAGTTCATCCAGAATCTTTTCCGTCGTCTCGACTCCCAGATCTCCCATGATCAGGATTTCTTCCAGCTCTTCGTAAAAATCCTCATCAATTTTTGTAAATCCGCCGAATATAGAATTAAGGCCGGAGGAAAAGCTCTTCCGGCTTTTTGTCAGTCCGCTCCAGAGCCTGCTGAAAAATCCCTTCTTCTTTTTTGGCTCTTCCTGCATCATATCTTCCGGCATAAACGCTCCTCCCGGCCTTATTCATTTTGTATGTCCGGCAGTCCCCCGCCCGGGAGCCTACTGGTCCAGTTCGTTTTCAATCAATTTTACAGACACAAGTGCCGAAACGCCCTTCTCCTGCATCGTGATGCCGTAGAGACGGTCCGCGGCGGCCATCGTGCCTCTTCTGTGAGTTATGATAATGAATTGGGTGTTCTTTGTCAACTTATGCAGATATTCGGAGTATCGGTTCACGTTCGAGTCGTCCAGCGCCGCCTCGATCTCATCCAACAGGCAGAAGGGCGACGGCTTCAGATTCTGAATCGCGAACAGAAGGGCAATCGCAGTCAGCGCCTTTTCTCCGCCCGAGAGCTGCATCATGTTTTGCAGCTTCTTTCCCGGAGGCTGTGCGCTGATGATGATTCCGGCGTCCAGGACATCCTCGTCGTCAACGAGTTCAAGCGATCCGGCTCCGCCTCCGAACAGTTCACGGAAGACCTTATTGTATTCCTTCTGTATCTCGGCGAATTTTTCTTTAAAGCGGCGCCGCATCGACACATCGAGTTTCCGGATGATATCCTGCAGCGACTCGGTCGCGCGGATGATATCCTCATACTGCGCGGTCAAAAAATCGTACCGCTTCTTCAGTTCCTTGTACTCATCAATCGCGTTGATGTTGATATCGCCAAGACTCCGGATTTGTTTTCTTAAAGAAGAAGCCTCTTTTTTCAGGCCGCCCTGCGGCGTATCCGCATATTTCGCCGGAAGATTCACAGTGTCCGGCGTCATTTCATAGTTTTCCCAGAGTCCGGAGACAATCTGGTCATTCTCCTCCGTCAGCTTTTCGATCCTTGCGTTCAGACGGAAACATTCCCGGTCAATCTCAGAGCGCTCCTCCGAAAGCGCGTCGCGCTTCTCAAAGAATGTCCGGTGCGAACGGTTCATCGCTTCCTTTTTCTTTTCACAGTCTTCGATTTTTTCGCTCTGACGTCTCACGGATTCGCCAAGTTCTTCAAGCTTCTGCTTTTGTTCTTCGATCTTCCGGCGCTTTTCATCGGCCTGGCTGTTTTCCCTGGCGGCATCCGAGATCAGGCGGTCCCGCTCCGCGTCAAGCCGTCTGAGCTCAGAAGCATCCGTTTTAAGCTGCTCATCGAGAAACTGTTCCTTCTGTCTGGCATTCGCGTATTCCAGGAGAACGGCTCCGTGGCGGTCCCGCGCCTCTTCCTCCTCGGTCTGAAGTGCGGCGATCGACTCCTGGGCGTCCTTCACCGCCAGTTCGAGACGGTTTTCCTCATCTTTCGACTCAGAAAGCATCGCTGTGATTTTCTTCTTCTCTGCACTGATTTCGGAGGTTTGTTTCTGAAGTTCAGAAAGTTCCCGGTTCAGCTGCTGTTCGTGATTCGAGAGCGTCTGCTGTTTTTCGGACCAGGATTCCAGCCCGATCCGCGATGTGTTTTCATCTAGATACAGCTTTTGCAGTTCTTCCTGCAGCCGTTCCGCAGTTTCGCGCAGAGTCTGGCGCTCTTCGCGAACCGCCCGGATGGTTTCCTGCATTTCTTCGAGCTCGTGTTTCAGGACGCCGACACGTTTCGCAAGATCTTCGATCTCCCTCGTTCTTCCGAGCAGATTGCTGCTGTTCCGGTACGATCCTCCGGTCATCGAGCCGCCCGGGTTCAGGAGCTCTCCCTCCAGCGTGACCATCCGGATCGAATGGCGGTATTTCCGGCCGATCTGGATCGCGTGATCGATCGTATCGACGACCAGCGTTCTGCCGAGGAGAGACTCGGCGATGCCGGTGTAAATCCGCTCACACCGGATGAGCGTGCTTGCGGTACCGAGCACACCGGGCTCGCTGAGGGCGTTTTCGTTATCGAACGGCCGGCCCGATCGCACCGATGTCAGAGGCAGAAATGTCGCCCGGCCGTAATGGCCGCGTTTCAGGTATTCGATCAGTTCCTTCGCGGTCCGCTCATTGTCCGTGACGATATTCTGCATGGTTCCGCCCAGAGCCGTTTCGATCGCTGTCTCATAACGGCGGTCGGTCTGAAGCAGTTCGGCGACGACGCCGTGTATGCCGGGGTTTTCGTCTTTCTTCGCCATCACACGCTTGACGCTGTTTCCGTAACCTTCATAGCGCTCCGCCAGATTTCTCAGAGATTCGAGACGGCTTGATTCGCGGTGATACGCGCCAAGACCGGTCTCCATCTCGTGATTCATCTGATCCAGCTTCTGCTTGAGCGTCCGGAGGGAATCTTCGGTTTCTTTCTGCTCCCGCTCATGATTTTTCACATCGGAAAGTGCTTCGTCGTGCTGTTTTTTCAGCTTTTCCTGCTCTTCTTTTGCGGACCGCCGCTCGGAAGCACTCTGCAGAAGAGACGAACTGATTTCTGAACGCCGGATTTCAATCTGCTCGAGCATCGTATCGTATCGCTGCAGCTTTTCCCTGATTGAAGTACGGCGGTTCAGCAGCGAGATGGTCTCGCTGCGGTTCTGCTCGGTATCACTCGAAAGCATCCGGATTTTATTCTGGAGTTCCTCGAGGGCTGCGGCGCTCTCATCGCGGCGTTTTCCGATTTCCAGAAGCTCTCTGCCGAGCGATTCTTTTTCTTCCCGCTGAGATTTTTCTTCCTCGGTTCTCCGCTTTTTTTCTTCGTCAATCGCAAAGATACGGGTTTTCAGGACTTCCTCGTTCCGGATTCCGGACCGGATCTGCTCATTCAGAATGCCGATTTCGTTTTCCGTCTGCTGATACCGCATTCGATCGGAAGCGCAAAGCTCGCGTGCCGTGTTGATTTCGCCTTCGAGGTTTGAAAGTTCTTCCTCGATCCGGCTGTACTCCTGCTTCGTGCGGTCAAACTCCGCCTCCACCTCCGCCTGGTGCCCGGAGGCAATGTCATAAGCCTTCTTTACCTCGTCCATCTGCGCGCTGATCCGCTCGCTGTCGCGGAAAAAAAGCGCCAGATCTGCCTCTTTCAGATCATCCCGGAGAACCAGATAGCGTTCCGCCTTTTCGGCCTGAACCTTCAGCGGATCCTTCCGTTCTCCAAGTTCCTTCAAGATATCTTTCACCCGGACAAGATTCTGCTCTTCGCCTTCGAGTTTTTTTACCGAAGCGGCTTTTCTGCGCTTGAACTTCACGATGCCCGCAGCCTCGTCGAACAACTCGCGCCGGTCTTCCGGTTTTCCGCTCAGAATTTTGTCGATCTGCCCCTGTCCGATGATCGAGTAGCCTTCCTTGCCGATTCCGGTGTCGAAAAAAAGCTCGTTGATGTCGCGCAGTCGGCAGGCTCTCCCGTTGATCCGGTATTCACTCTCACCGGAACGGAACAGTTTTCTTGTGACCTGAACCTCTTCCGCGTCATAAGCGAGCACATGGTCTGAATTGTCGAATGTGATGGAAACCATCGCGAAACCCAGCGGTTTTCTGGATTCTGTCCCCGAAAAAATGACATCCTGCATATTACCGCCGCGAAGCTGCCGGGCACTCTGTTCCCCGAGAACCCAACGGACCGCGTCCGCAACATTACTTTTTCCGCTTCCGTTCGGTCCGACGATGCAGGTGATTCCATCGTGAAAATCAAGTTCGATTTTATTTGCGAAGGACTTAAATCCCTGCATCACAATGCTTTTTAAATACATGCTTTTCCTTCTTCATGAAGCCGGCAGAGCGCGTGATAAGCGGCCTGCTGCTCCGAGGATTTCTTTGAACTGCCGCTTCCGCTGCCGAGAATCCGGTCCCCGACGCGCACCTGTGTCTCAAACCGTTTTCGGTGATCCGGCCCGGACTCCCCGGTAAGTTCATAAGTGATTTCTGATTTGGAAATACTCTGAACCAGTTCCTGGAGCTTCGTTTTGCTGTCGTGAAAGAGCTGTTTGTGCTCGACGTCGTCCATGACAAAGCGGAGTACAAAATTACGCGCAGCATCAAATCCGCCATCCATGAAGATCGCGCCGATCACAGCCTCGAAGGCGTCGGAGACGACTGAATCGCGGCCGCGCCCTCCGCTCTTGTCCTCCCCTTTTCCCAGCTGCAGATAGGACCCGAGATCCAGAGCCTTCGCATCGTAGGCCAGCGTCGGCTCGCACACAAGACTTGCGCGGAGTCTGGTCAGTTCCCCCTCCGGCAGATTTTCATAATGATTATACAGATATTCACTCGAAGCGAGTTCGAGCACCGCGTCGCCCAGAAATTCAAGCCGCTCGTTGCAGACGAGACGGTCCATATTATTTTCATTTGTATAAGAACTGTGGCGCAGCGCCTTTTCCAGCCATCCGATATCGCGGAAATGGTAACCCGTGCGTGCTTCCAGCTCTCTCAACCGTTTTTCACTGATCATTTTACTGCCTCCGCCCTGTTTTTGATAATCAGACGGACAATATCCCCTGCCGTATAGATTCTGCTGAACTCCTGTTCGGTCACATGAATTCCGAACTGTTCTTCCGTCTTCACCATGATCTGATAGAGATCGAGCGAATCCGCGCCGAGTTCAACGGTTAGTCTGCTTCTTGATGTGATTTCGCGCGGATCTACACGAAGGACGTCGGCGATAATCGGCCGGATGTCATCGAGATCCATTATTTGTCACGTTCCTCCTTATCGACAGATTCCTTCTCCGCGGCGGACTCCTCCTCCAGATATTTCAGGATCTTGCCGTTGATGTCCTGATCCTTGAATGTCAGACACTGGAGGATTGTATTGCGTATCTCATTTGCCTTCGCGCTTCCATGCGTCTTGACCACCAGACCCCGAAGTCCGAGAAGCGGAGCTCCTCCGTACCGGCTGACGTCGAACTGGCCAAGCGTGTCCTTCAGCGCCGGCTTGAGCAGCGCTCCGCCGATTTTGCTTCTGGCTGAACTGTAGATGGAATCTTTCAGTCCCTTCATCAGCACCTTGGCGAGACCTTCATACAGCTTCAGGATCACATTGCCGACGAATGCTTCCGTGACGATGACGTCTGCCTTGCCGTACGGAATATCCCGTGCCTCGATGTTTCCGACGAAATGAATGTTTTTCGAAGCGGCGAGGAGCGGATACGTCTCTTTCGCCAGCGCGTTGCCTTTTTCTTCCTCCGCGCCGATGTTCACGAGAGCGACTCTCGGATTTTTGATACCGAGGACCGACTCCATGTAAATGGATCCGATATGCGCGAACTGGACGAGATGCTGCGGACGGGCATCTACATTTGCCCCGCAGTCGATCAAAAGTTTCGGTCCGTTTGCAGTCGGGATCAACGGTGCGAGGGGCGGACGCTGCACACCCCGGATTCTGCGGACGATCAGCTGTCCTCCGGCAAGAACTGCCCCGGTATTGCCCGACGATACCAGCGCGTCCGCCTGGCCGTCCTTCACCATATTCATAGCGACAACCAGCGATGAATCTTTCTTGGTCCGGATCGCGTTGACCGGAGCCTCTGCCATTTCGATCATCTCCGAACAGGGAACGATCTCGATGCGGTCTTTCTGATACTGATATTTGCTCAGTTCCTGCCGGATCGCATCCTCTTTCCCGACGAGCGCGACACGGATTCTGGGATCTGCATCCAGAGCCGCGATTGCACCTTTAACCGTTTCTGCCGGGGCATAATCTCCGCCCATCGCATCCAGTGCAACTTTTACGGAATCATTCATTTCCATATTCAATACTCCTTTGTCACTGTGCATCTTCCGGCGTCGCTGCCGAGCTGGAAGATACGGAGTCTGATGTGCCGTCGGTTTCCTGTGGCGGATCCATCGTCGCGTCGTTGCTCGTCAGCGTCTGCGGGATATCCGTGCCGTCATCTGTGCGGTATCCGTCCGCGTTGATCGTATACATTTTTCCGCCTTCTTCGAGCACTGTATCCGTAAGAAACGTCCCGTCGCCCAGCATATACTTATAGCCGGTTTCATCGTTCTGCCAGTCTCCCTTCGCGCTCACCTTGACCTCGAAGGTGTCGCTGACCGACAGATTGACTTTTTTACCCTGTGTGTTTTTTGCAACGGCGTAATAAAATGACGCGCCGGTCTCCGACGTATCGACGTCGACGGTCGCACCGGTCGCCCCTCCGATTTCCGTACCGCCGCCGTTTGCGTTGACATTATTCCGGTACCACTGATAAGTCACGGTTCCTCCGTCCTTCACGGAAGCTGCCGTCTCCAGTCTCAGCTCCGAGCCCTGAATCACGGTGACGCAGCCCTTCAGATTCTTGTCGAACGCAGGAGCCTCAAGAGAATCATCGACGATCGTTTTTGCTCCGGACGCGGCTGCCGAACTGGAGGAGACGACGGTCACTTCTTCGGCTCCGTCATCCAGTACATTCGAAACGGTATGGCCGAAGGAGCAGCCTGAGAGCAAAAGCGAACCGCATACGGCCGCTGCAAAATACAGTTTGATTTTATTTCTCTTCATATGAACAAATCCCCTTAATCGATATGCTGTTTTCAATCGCGTTTCATACCTGGTACATTCCATGCCTTATGACATGATTCATAAAATTATAGCATGACGCGTTCCGGAGTGTCAAACCGGCGCCCGGACTGCGGCAGCAGGCGGCCAAGAAAAAGGAGGCGCCACGTACGTGACACCTCCCTTCATCAATTCACTCTTCCGAAGGACCATCACTTTGCAGCGATGATCTCTTTCATATTGTAAGTACCGCAGTTCTTGCAGACTCTGTGCGGCATCATAAGCTCGCCGCATTTCGGGCACTTGACAAGATTCGGAACGGACATTTTCCAGTTCGCTCTT
>CADBRN010000057.1 GCA_902797025.1 uncultured Lachnospiraceae bacterium | reverse complement strand
GGGAAGCGCCGGGCAGGGATTTGTCATCACCAACACCCATCAGCCGGAGACCATCGAGGTGTCCGGGACGAAGACCTGGGATGACGGGGACAATCAGGACGGAAAACGGCCTGGGAGCATCACGGTCAACCTGCTGGCGGACGGCGTTCAGAAGGAAAGAGCGGCTGTGCAGGCGGATGCGGACGGAAACTGGACGTACCGCTTTGACAATCTTCCGAAATACGAGAACGGAAGAGAAATCGTTTACACCGTGACGGAAGACGCAGTGAGTGGGTACAGCACGGAAATCAGCGGGTATGACATCACCAACCGGTATACGCCGGGCAAGACAAGTGTAACCGTCACCAAGGTCTGGGAGGACCGGAATGATCCGGACGGGAAGCGCCCGGACAGCGTACAGGTTCAGTTGTACGCGGACGGTAAAGCATCGGGAGATCCGGTGAAGCTGACCGCAAAAAATAACTGGACGTACACCTGGAGCGGCCTGGATGAGATGAGTGCCGGAAAAGCGGTCGAATATACCGTTTCGGAGGTAAAGATTCCGGATGGCTACACCTCTTCGATCACAGGAAGCGCAAAGAACGGCTTTACCGTGATCAACGCGCTTGAACCGACGAATCCGGCCAGAAATGCGGCGGGCAAAACCGGTTCTTCTCCGCGAACGGGAGATGGCGCGCACGCGCTGCTGTATGGAGTCGTGACGGTACTTGCGCTGACGGCGGCTCTGCTTGTATCGTGCAGGAAGCGCCGTAGAAAATAAAATAACCGGCTCTGCAAAAAAAGGAGCGGGCAGGAGAACGGAATTCTTCTGCCCGCCTTTTTATTTCACAAGTGGTTCTTGATTTTTGAAAGATTTGAAGCAATATAATTATGCAAAACAAAAATTCTGATCGACCGCAGCGGCAACGTTGTGAACCGGTTTGAGCCCACTGCCGACATGAAGACGGTCCGGGAAGCGGTGGAACGGCTGATTTGATTTGCGGTGTTTCCGCCTGCACATTCATGGTATAATAACCTTGTATTTTTGGGGTACGGACCGGTTTCGTTTATCGGAAGTGGTCCGGATGAAACGAAGGTTGCAGGAGGAGGTCTCTTATGTGCACATGTGCGACTTATGCAGCGAAGGATCATTACTTTGGAAGAAATCTGGATCTGGAATTTTCATATAACGAAACGGTGACGGTCACGCCGCGGAATTTTCCGATTCCGTTTCGGCAGATGCCTGCCATGGATCACCATTTTGCGATCATCGGCATGGCGTTTGTCTGTGCGGGCTTTCCGCTGTATTATGATGCGGCGAATGAAGAGGGTCTGTGCATGGCGGGGCTGAATTTTCCGGAAAATGGATATTTTAATCCGGTAAGGAAGGATTGCGACAACATTGCGCCGTTCGAGTTCATCCCGTGGATTCTCGGTCAGTGCCGGACGGTCGCGGAAGCGCGCAGACTTCTTTCCCGCATCAACCTCGCCGATATCGCGTTCAGCGATCAGCTGCCGATCACGCCGCTTCACTGGATGATCTCGGACCGGGACGAATCGATCGTCGTGGAATCGGTGAAAAGCGGCCTGCACGTGTATGACAATCCGGTCGGCGTCATGACGAACAATCCGACTTTTGACTACCAGCTTTTTCGCCTGAATGATTTTCCGCAGGTATCGGTCGAGCCGGCGCGGGACGGATTTTCAGATGCCATCCATCTGGACGCATACAGCCGCGGCATGGGAGGACTCGGAATTCCGGGAGATCTGTCATCGGCGTCCCGTTTCGTGAAAGTCGCGTTTACGAAGCTGAATTCTATCTCGGGCGATTCCGAGTCCGAGGCGGTGAGCCAGTTTTTCCATATTCTCGGATCCGTGGAACAGCAGAGAGGGCTCGTTCATCTCGGAGAAGATAAGTACGAGATCACGATCTACTCCTCCTGCATTAACATGGAGAAAGGAGTTTATTATTATACGACGTACGAAAACAGTCAGATCTCCGCGGTGGATATGAACCATTGTGATCTGGATTCGTCGGAGCTTGTGAGTTACAAACTGGTTACCGGTCAACAGATTAACTGGATAAATTGAAACTGCTTTTTATTTGCGCCTGCCATTTGCGCTGTGATTGATCCGTCTCGCTTACAGCCGGCCGCATGTGGCGGCTGTAAGCGGACTGCCGGACTCTGAGGGCGAAGGGCCGGCGCCGCTTTTCGGGATGGGAAGTTCGATAAAAAGCCGGTAGTATCCGGAGAAGGAGCGGGTCGTGTTTTCCGAAAGAGGGACACGATCCGCTTTTTCACGTTTACAAGTCCGGATTCCGGGTATAAGATAACATTCGTACGGGCCGGAGGAATCATGATTCCGATCTGCCTATGAAAGAGAGAGGAAGTCGTTTCATGGAGAACAAAAAAAGATCATTGAACCCGCACGTACTCGGGATTCTTCTCGTCATCACGGATTCATTTTTCTTTTCGCTGATGACGGTATTTGTACGGCTGTCGGGGGATGTGCCGACGATGGAAAAGGCGTTTTTCCGCAATGTTGTGGCGGCGGTGATCGCACTGATCACGCTTTCGCGGACGGAGGAAAAATTCCGGATTCACAAGGGATCGCTGCCGTGGCTGTTCTTCCGCTCGCTGTTCGGCGGAGTCGGCCTGGTGCTGAACTTCTGGGCGATCGATCATATCGGACTCGCGGATGCGAATATTTTAAATAAGATGTCTCCGTTTTTCGCAATCCTCGCATCGATTCCGATTCTCGGCGAAGTTCCGAACGCGGTCGAGATCGTGACCGTGATCGTGGCGTTTATCGGGGCGGCGTTCGTCGTCAAACCGACGATGGGTGCGGCCAGCATCCCTGCGCTTGCGGGACTTGTCAGCGGATTTGGGGCGGGCGTCGCGTATACGTACGTCCGGAAACTCGGAAATCATGGCGAGAGGGGACCGGTGATCGTCGCGTTTTTCTCGATTTTCACCTGCCTGATGTGTCTGCCGTTTATGATCGCGGAGTTCAAGCCGCTGACCCTTCGGCAGGCGTTCTGTCTGGTCGGAGCGGGATGTGTGGCGGCAATCGCACAGTTCGCGGTAACCCTCGCGTACAAGATCGCGCCCGCGAAGGAAATATCCGTATTTGATTATTCTCAGGTCATGTTCGCATCGCTCTGGGGACTCCTGCTTTTTTCGGAGGTGCCGGACAAATGGTCCGTCGCAGGGTATGTGATCATCATCAGCATGGCTGTGTTCAAGTGGCACTACAATGTTAACGTTCAGGGAAAAAAAGAAAGGAAATAAGTATGGAGTTTCAGAAACTGATCGAGACGAGAAGAAGCACGAGAAAATATACGGAGCGGCGTGTCACGGAAGACCAGCTTCGTGAGATCATCGCGGCGGCGATCGAGTCGCCGACGTGGAAAAATTGTCAGTCCTGGCGTTTTTACTGCCTCTGCACGGAGGAAGCGTGCGAGGCGTTCCGCGGCGCCTGCCTTCCGGGCAAAAATTACGAGAATGCGGAGAACGCCGCGCTGATCGTCACGACGTTTGTGAAGGGACGTTCCGGATTTTCCCGGGACGGCTCGCAGGATAATGAGGTGGGCGACGGCTGGGGCTTTTTTGACAACGGGATCGCGACGGAAAATATCGTGCTCAAGGCGAAAGATATGGGTCTTGACACGCTGATCATGGGAATCCGCGATGAAAAGGCGATCCGCCGTTTCCTCAATGTTCCGCAGGATCAGATCATCTGTTCTGTCATCACGGTCGGTTATGGAGACGATCCGCACGATAAGCCGCGCCGGAAGAGCGTCGACGATGTCGCGTCGTTCTTCTGATCCGCGTCGATCGGGCGAACACCGGTCTTGAAACAGGCATCCGGTTTCCAGATTTTACAGAAGAAGATCCGGCCTCATGGCTGCCCGGTGAGAGATTTCCTCCGCGGGCCCGTCGTGAGGCCGGATTTTTGCAATGCCTTCTGTTTCTGCAACATCCCGATTCCGGTACGGATCTCAGCTTTTCTCCGGCATCGCCGCCGGAAGTTTAAAGGTCGAGGTCATCGTGACGTACCGGTCGTCGCGGGCGGAGACGAGAATTCCCTCGCATACCTCGAGCATATGGAGCGCCATGTCTCCGCTGGCCCGGTTCGCTCTTCCCTCACGGATCGCCCGGATCGTATCGACAAGACCGATGCCACGATTGTTTGTCACGTAGCTCGTTGCATCATAATCATGCCTGACCTCGGCGACTTCCCAGGGAATTGCCGATTCTTCATCGTTCCGCGGCATGGATCTCCAGCGATATGTCTTCGGGGTCTTGACGAGCGTGTCGCCGCCGAAGAGGTTCGGACCGGCGTTCGGATCTTCTTCGTCGATACAGAGTGTCGCCTTCTCCCCGTAGAGCTCGAGGCGGGGAAGAACCGAATCCCATGCGTCCCAGCTCATATTGGCATTGACGATGGCGCCGCTTTTGAACTTCAAGACCGCCATCAGGGTCGTCATGACATCCGGATGAACCGGAATGGTTTCTCCTTCTTTTGGCCCTCCGTAGATCATCCGTTCTTCCTGCGGGCGGCTTCCCATCGCACAGACCGATTCGACCGGACCGAGCAGAGAGAGAAGCGCTGTAAAATAGTAAGGGCCGATGTCCAGCACGGGGCCGGCTCCCGGCTGATAGAAGAATGCCGGATTCGGATGAAACCACTCCCAACCGTGGCAGACGCAGTTCGCGGTTCCCGCGATAATTTTCCCCGTGACGCCTTCATCGATGAGACGGCGGAAGGTTTGAAGGCGTGCGCCCATAAAGGTATCCGGCGCGCATCCGACATACAGACCCTTTTCCCTCGCCAGATCAACGATCTCTTTTCCTTCCGCGAAGGTCGCTGCCAGCGGTTTTTCGGAATAAACGTGCTTTCCAGCCCGGATTGCCGCCAGGTTGTAATAATAGTGTGTTTCCGGAACCGCCAGATTCAGCACGATATCGATATCCGGGTCCGCGATCAGATCATCTCCGGAAGCGTACGCTTTTTTAAATCCGTACTGCTCCGCTTTTTTCTGCGCCTTTGCGAGCGAGCGGCAGGCGCATCCTGCGAGTTCCACCTCCTCAGGGAACTTCTGCAGATTTGTCAGATATGCGTTACTGATGTCACCGAGTCCGATTACCCCAAGTCTGAATTTTTTCATGTATACCTCCTGTCCAGTCGTACATGTGCCACATGCCATATTTTGATTTTATCATGAAGCCATCGGTCTGTATTTTGCTATCTTGCGGAAAAGTCAAATTCTCTCGCAGAATCCGGAAAACTTATGAGAATGCGTTCAGACCGAAAGATCCGGTTGAGTTCGAAAAAAGTTATGGTAAAATGTCTTTTGTGCAATTGTAAACATTTCGTAAAGGACCGGACATCATGATCAAATTGCCATTTCAGAGAAACAACTATGCACCGGACGGCACCTCTGCCGTGTCTGAAGATTTTTCTGCCGCTGGCGGATCTGAAAAAGGGGCGGAGAAAACCGGCGGAAAATTGTTTACCGGAAGGTTCTCGCTGGTTCTTTCAATCGTTCTTTTCACGATCGGAGTCCTGTTTTTCTCGGCACAGTCATTCGGACTCCGAACGTGGGGCGGACTCACAATGGATGAGATGGTATTTCATCTGACGGCTCCGATGGAGGGGACGGAGAGCACGGTCCTGATCTCCGCTGTGCTTCAGGTATTTCTTCCAACCGGCGCGGCTCTTGCCGCTTCGATCGTGCTGGCGGCGAATATCAGGAAGCGGGAGATCTGGCGTTATCGTACGGCAGTCGCGCTGCAGTTCCTGGCAGCAGCCATTCTGATTTCATACTCGGTCGTTCATTTTCTTTCGGAGACCGACGGATTTTCCTATATTCATTCGCAATTTTCAGAATCTACTTTTATCGAAGACAATTATGCGGATCCGTTGTCGACTGCGCTGACATTTCCGGAGCAGAAGCGGAACCTGGTCTATATTTATCTCGAGTCCATGGAGGCCACGTATACCGACCGGGAGGATGGCGGAGGGTTCGATGAGGATTACATCCCCGAACTGACGCGGCTCGCACAGGAAAACGAGGATTTTTCAGGGGATTCGGCCCGGCTGAACGGCGGAAACGTTCTCTCAAATACCGGTTATACGATGGGCGGTATGTTTGCACAGACGAGCGGTCTTCCTCTCCAGACGACGCTGTATAACGGCATGGACACGCAGTCCAGTTTCTACAGCGGCATCGAGACCCTCGGAGATGTGCTGAACAGCCAGGGCTACCGGCAGGTACTTCTTCTGGGATCCGAAGCCTCGTTCGGAGGGCGGGAGCTGTATTTTAAAGAACACGGCAATTATGAGATGCGCGATTACAACTGGGCGAAGGAGACCGGGCGGATTCCGGCGGATTATCATGTCTGGTGGGGCTATGAGGATGAAAAGCTGTTTGAGTACGCGAAAGAGACGCTGACCGAGCTCGCGTCATCCGGACAGCCCTTTAATCTGACGATGCTCACCGCCGATACGCATTTTGAGGATGGATACTACTGCCGGCTGTGTCAGGATCAGTTTGAGGGAAATCAGTACGCGAATGTCATGGCGTGCTCGAGCCGCCAGGTCGCCGCTCTCGTGGACTGGATCAGACAGCAGGATTTTTATGCAAACACTACGATCGTGATCTCGGGGGATCACACGACGATGGATAAGGATTTCTGCGACAATGTACCGGATGATTACACGAGAAAAACGTACACCTGCTATATCAATTCTGCAGTGCAGCCGGTAGATGCGGCGAAGCGCCGTGAATTTTCGACGATTGATCAGTTTCCGACGACTCTCGCCGCTATGGGTGTCGGGATCGACGGGGACCGCCTCGGGCTCGGAACAAATCTCTTCTCCGGCAAAGAGACACTGACAGAACAGTACGGCGTGGACCGAATGAACCGGGAGATGCAGAACAAGTCGGATTTTCTTGCTTCCAAGAACAAGATCGCTCTGACCGGGGCGATGCTGAAAAAGATCTGCAGTTATGTGCAGCCGATCGTCACAGAGGATGGTCCGAATCTGAATGTGTCCATGACCGGACTGGAAGTTGTGGACCGTCAGAGCAAGATTGTGACGATTTCCGTCCGCCCTGTGAGCGAAGACAGCAGTTCCGATGCGGAAAGAAGCGTCACGGCGGATACGGCCCCGCACAACGACAGCGGGGACATGATCTACACCGCGTCAATCAAAAACGCATTCGCCGGCCGGGGGGCATATCTCGTCCGGTTCCACGTGAAGGATGAGGATGGAACCGAGTATGATCTGGAAGAGGTAAAGATTTATTATCCGGGAGAATGATAATTTTTTCCCACAACCGTGGTAATGATGGTATAATACCTATGTACTGCTCATACAAACCTTAACTTACTACCGGTTCGAGCGTCTGACTGCTACGGACGCGAGGACTACCGTGCCTGCCGATTCGGTTCCTGCGGTTCATCCGCAAGCACCGACTCGGCGAATACGGGATTTCTGATATGGGATAGGAGCTGCGGCGTGCTTCATTTTCGAAGTCCGCCGTATTTTTTTGCAAAAAATCTGGATTCCCGGTTGTGCGGATGCTATAATTACGTGCAGGAGCACGATACTGTAAATTCAGGATTTTTGCAAGGGCGTAACAGGATCCGTCCGAATTCGTGCAGATCCACGAAGCCGGACGGGGAAAAGTTCGGCCTGTACATAATTTTCGTATGGGAAGTTTTATTACATAAAAGAAAAAGAGGAAAGTATGCCGGTTACAATACAGGAAATTGCGGATCGCGCGGGGGTGTCACGTGGGACGGTCGACCGCGCTCTGAACGGAAGAAAGGGTATCAATCCGGATACGGAGGCAAAAATCAAAGAACTCGCCCGCAAGATGGGGTACCGCACGAACCGCGCGGGCCGGGCGCTCGCGCTTGCGGCGCGGGGCGAAAAGATCGGGGTGCTTGTTCAGGCGGCGGATACGCCGTTTATGAAGGAAGTCATCGAGGGCGTCCGTGATGCGGCGGCAGAGTACGGGCAGTACGGAATTACCGTCGATCTGAAACAGATCGGAAATGTCGACGCGGAAAAAGCGGTGACGATTCTTGACCGGTTTGCGGAGAATGGCTGCGGAGGCATCGCACTTGTTCCGGCGGACGATCCGCGTCTGCTTGAGAAGCTGAATCAGCTTACGCAGGAAAAGAAGATCGATCTTGTCACATTCAATTCGGATGTCAAGAACGTGCAGCGGCTCTGCTTCGTCGGGCAGAACTCTCTGCAGAGCGGGCGGACGGCAGCGGGACTCATGGCGGAGATCCTGCCGGACGGGGCGGTCTGCCTCGTCCTCTCGGGCCATCCAAGCAATCTGTCGAACGAGTACCGGGCGCTCGGATTTCAGGAGGAACTGGGGGAGCTGCGGAGAGACATCCGCATCCTGCCGGTACAGTACGATTACGATTCGGACCGGAAGGCGGAGGAGATCACTTCTGCGATTCTTCGCGACACCGGAGATCTCTCCGGTATCTATCTCGCCGCAGCAGGTGCGGAGGGCGTGTGCAGGGCGCTGGAAAAGGACGGGGCGGTCGGCCGCGTCAAGGTGATTTCAAATGATATCACCCCGGAAAATATGCAGGCACTCCGCGAAAGAAGGCTGGATTTTCTGATCGGTCAGGACGGGCATACGCAGGGCTATGAGCCGGTGCGCGTGCTTTTTGAAAAACTGCTCGACGGGAAAATGCCGGAGCGGGAAAATATGTACACGGAGATTCTTATCAAAACGCGTTACAACGTCTGATTGCCGGCATTTTTACGGCAAAGGGAAAACGCAGCATACCGGATGAAGTCCGTCATCTGATGTATGCGGCGTTTTTTTTGCTGTTTACGGATAAATCGTGAACGAGCACGTTAAATAATACTGACAGGGACGGCGGCCGGAACAGCATGATATACAGCGAAAATACTGCATTTATGAGATGTGGAACCTACGGAAGGGAGAGCTGTCCGGCCGGAGTTGTTCATTCTAGACAAAGATCCTGATTGAAAATTGTGAATATTACGTATTGCGTGCACGAGCACGACCGCATATAATTAGCACATAGGTTGAACGTGCACGAGCACGTAAATGCAGGGGTGAGGGCTGCTTGAGAGAGAAAGGAAAAGCATAAATGATGAAGATCGGATTTAATGAAGCGAACAGCAAGGGCTGTGCCGGACACACGCTGATGAAGGATCTTGAATATTGTGAGAAGTACGGGTTCGATTTTATCGATATCCAGTCGGAGTGTCTGGACCGTGATCTCGCGAATGGAGCCGTCACGCTGGAGCAGGTCGGTGAGTTTTTCAGGACACACCATCTGAAAATGCTTTCCTACAATGCGCTCGTTCATTTCAATATGAAAGAAACGCAGGAGGAAAAGGACGCGGTGATGGCCGAGCTTGATGAGATCATCAGACGATGTGGAATCCTCGGATGCGGTACCATCGTCGTCGTTCCGAATGAGGATATCCGCGTCGAGGCGACAAGAGGCGAGATCCGGAAGGATGCGGTCGAGGTTCTGAAGCAGATGGTAAAAAAGGTCGAACCTCACGGAATACGTCTTTCGCTGGAGTTCTGCGGAAAGCCGGGCATGACGATCAACCGGTTCGAAGATGCTTATGAGATCGTTGAGGAAGTGGGATCTCCGCTCGTCGGACTGACACTGGACGAGTATCATTTCCATGCGATGGCTTCGGACTGGGCGGCACTTGAAAAAGCGGATGGAAAGAAAATCTTCATCTGGCATCTGAACGGAATGGAGGATGTGCCGTGCGGCGCGTCTTATAACACCGATGCGAAGCGTCTGTGGCCGGGAGATCCGATGGACTGCCTCGACCATAAGCGGTACGCGGAGACATTTAAGAAAATCGGATTCGAGGGCGGATGCTGCACGATCGAGATTTTCCGGCCGGAGTACTGGGAGATGGACCAGGAGGAGAATGTCAGAAAATCCGCGGAGGTCACGAAAGCGCACGTCGCGAAGTATTGGGATTAACCGGCCGGAAAAACGGCGGGATTTAATTCAGGCAGTGGTGGCTGTAGTTTAGAAAAGGTTATGGAAAAGGGAGAAAGGTATGAATTGGAAAAAGGTTTCTGCAGTAGTTCTTTCAGCGGGAATGGCACTGTCACTGGCAGCCTGCGGCGGGTCCGCTTCTTCTTCGGCGGGAAGCAGTTCGTCATCCGCGTCATCCTCCGCATCCGGCACAGCGGCGTCGGATTCTTCGAAATCTGAGTCCGTCAGCTCTTCGTCTGCAGGGGCTTCGGGTGCAGCTTCGGCGGACGGTGAGACGACGACTCCGATCGACGAGTACACAGAGGATCCGTCGAACGGCAAAGAGATGAATATCGGTGTTATTCTGAAAACCCAGTCGTCCGAATTTGGCCAGTATCTGCAGGCAGGCTGCGAGAGGTATGAGAAGGATCATCCGAATATCCATCTGGATATCACGGGACCTTCCTCTGAAACGGCCTATGACGAGCAGATCAATATGATTACGACCGATCTTGCTTCCGGGAAATACGACGCACTCTGTGTGATCCCACTTCAGTCCGATTCCGCGGCGAAGCTGATCGAGGATGCGACGATTCCGGTTGTGGCTTTCGATACAAAGATCAACTCGGATAAAGTATCGACATTCGTCGGCGTCGGAAATGAAGTCGCAGCTGAGGGCGGCGCGAAGAAGGCGGTCGAGATGGCAAAAGCGAACGGATGGGACGATATCAAGTGCATCGAGATCGCCGGCGTTCAGGGCGATGAGAACAATACCGCGCGTATGAACGGTTACATGAAAGGAATCGAGGAATCCGGCGGCGACTTCCTTGAGAACGAGGTTCAGTATGCAAACGCGGTCGCCGATCAGGCGGTCAACTGCATGGAGGCGATTATGTCCAACCATCCGGAAGGCGTAGCGATCGTCTGTGCGAACAATGACGATATGGCGATGGCGGCGTACAAGACCGCGAAGGGCAACGAGGCGTATAAGAACACGATCTTCCTCGGATTCGACGGAATCCAGGCACCTTCCGAGGGCCTTGTGAACGGCGATCTGACGAATTATATCTCCGTCGCGACAAAACCGTACGACATGGGATATTATGCGATCGACAAAGCGATCCGTGCGGCGAACGGCGAGAAACTCGCAAGTTTCTATGACACCGGATTCGAGATTCTGACGAAGGAAAACGCGGCAGACAGACTGAAGACACTGAAAGAATATCTCGGACAGTGATATCAGATATCCTGCTTGTGATCAGACGGAAAAAGCGGAGGGCATCCTGCGATGTCCTCCGCTTTTCTATGGGAAAATGTAACACGATCTTCACAAAAAGTTCAGAGAAAAGCAATACGGCATATTCCGGGCGGAAGGAAGGAGCTGTACACCGAAAAGGCTGATTTTATGCGAAATTTTCGGGAATATGCGGCTGAATCCCGGATCGGACGCGCATTTGACATTTATCGCCTTGGCGTTTACTATGTATGCATTCTGATTTGACAAAATCAGTTTATGTCAATTGGTTTTGCCTGAGATGAAAGGGAGCAATGGGATGACGAAAAAGAAAAAAACTCTGTTGATCATACTCGGGATCGTCATAGCGGCTCTGGCTTGCGCAGTCGGCCTGATCGCGTATGTGTCCTCACACGCCCGCGTAGCAGTGAACGGGATCGATACTGCGGGACTTTCTGATGCGGATCTGGCGGAGAAGATCGCCGCTGAGGAAGAAAAAAGAGAGATCCGTCTTCTGGAGAACGGACAGACGGAGCTTACCGGTACGATTTCGGAGTACGGGTACACGGTGAACCGGGATACGCTTGTGTCAAAGATTTCAGCAGCTGTGAAGAAACAGAAGGAGAACCCGGTCAATCTGCTGAAAAGTCTCGGCGGATCCCTCGCGGTCACGGTCGAGCCGGACTGGACGTATAACGGGAACGTCTTCGCGGATTTTGTGAAGTCGGAATCCTTCCGCACGGCACGCCGCTCAACGCGTCAGGCAGGTGTAGTTTATGACGAGGCATCGGCGGCTTACGTCGCCAGAGGATACGATGCCGGAAATGAGATCGACGATGCGAAGCTTCAGAGCGTCGTGAAGGGAGCAATTGATCAGAAACTCGGATCTGTGGTACAGGAGAAGACCGGAAGTGTTTCTTCCGGCCCGGCGGAAGATGTGAGTGTTTCTTCCGGATCGACGGAAGATGTGAGTGCTTCTTCCGGATCAACGGAAGATGTGAGTGCTTCTTCCGGCCCGGCGGCTGTGATATCTGGTTCGGATGAAAGCGGAGCGGCGTCGGCCCCTTCGGAGGTTCAGGTCACGGATCATGAAGGCTCGATCGGGATCACGATTCCGTCGTCCGTTTATATCGTCGCGGCAGAAGAGAGTTCCGCCCTCAGCGGGGAAGAGCTGAAGAATCAGGCGGAGATGATGAATAAGTACGCCGGCGCGAAGATCATTTATACATTCGGCAGCGAGAGCGTGACGCTGGATTTTGATACAATCAGCCGGTGGATCTCGTACAGCGGCGGGCAGCTGACGTTTGACGATGCGGCGATGAAGCAGTATATCTCGGATATGGCGGGCAAATACAATACGCGGTCGCGCAATCGGACCTTTACGACGACGGCCGGAACACAGATCACGTTTAGCGGGTCGGACAATGAGTATGGCTACCGGATCGATCAGGACGCGGAGCTGGCGCAGATGAAGGCCGATATCGAATCCGGTCAGGAAGTGACGAGGGAGCCCTGCTATGTTTCAAAAAACAGTTACGGCAACCCACTTTATCTGAAGCGGAACGGAACGGATGATCTTTCCGGTACGTATGTGGAAGTTGATCTGACGAAACAGCATCTGTGGTTCTATAAGGACGGGCAGCTGATTGTCGAGAGTGATGTCGTAACGGGTCTGCCGACTTCTGAACGAGAGACGAAGACCGGCGTGTTCCCTCTTGCGTATAAAAAGAGCCCGGCAAATCTCTCAAGTGATGTGAATGGGTATTCGGTCGATGTCAGCTACTGGATGCCTTTCTTCGAAGGACAGGGGCTGCATGACGCGACGTGGCGCTCGAGCTTCGGCGGTTCGATCTACAAGTCGGACGGCTCCCACGGATGTGTCAACCTTCCGAAAGATGTCGCCGCGGCGATCTATAATAACATCGACGCGGGAACGGCGATCGTGATTTACAAATCTTGACATTGCCTCCGGGTACTGGCAAAATATTCTGGTTGTAATCGGTACAGCCGGACTGCCGGCCCGGAGGAATTTTTATGTCCAGAAATATGAAAGGTGTTTTCATCCTGCTGTCCGCATCCCTGATCTGGGGAATGTCTTTTCCGGCACAGGATATTGTTGTCGATCATCACGTAGGAACGTTTACATTCAATTGCCTGCGAAGTCTGATCGCCGCCGCGCTGCTCTGCGGAGTCCAGACTGTGCGGAAAAAGAAAGGCGTTTTGTGCGATACGCTGCTTGCCGCCGGATGCGCGGCCGATCCGGATGAACCGTCATTTTTCTGCCAGAACCGGAAGACGGTGCTGACAGCGGGGACTCTCTGCGGAATTGCGCTGTTTTTCGGGATCGGACTTCAGCAATATGGCATGCAGATCTACCCGGAGGGAGTCGCGAGCTCGGGAAGGGCGGGATTTCTGACCGCCACATACGTCGTCATCGTCGCGATCGCCTCGATTTTCCTCGGAAAAAAACCGCGGCCGGTTACGCTGACTGCCGCCGGGGTCTGCCTTCTCGGCATGTATATGCTTTGCCTTGCGGGCGGCGTCTCAAATGTGTATCTGGGCGATTTGCTGATGCTTCTCGATGCATTCGCCTTCAGCGCACAGATCCTCCTGATTGATCATTTCAGCCGGGTGGACGGCCTGACTCTGTCATTTCTGCAGTTTTTCGTCTGCGGAATTCTCTCGCTGTTCGGGATGCTGTTTTTTGAGACGGTCAGCTGGAGCAATGTGGCATCGATTCTGATTCCGCTCCTGTACTGCGGCATCGGGTCAAGCGCCATCGGTTACACTCTGCAGATCATCGGGCAGAAGTATGCAGATCCGGCGCCCGCGTCGATCGCGATGAGTATGGAATCCGTTTTCTCGGGTATCGGGGGCTGGCTTCTCCTCGGCCAGACGATGAGCGGGCGCGAGCTTTTCGGCTGCGGACTCGTTTTTTCTGCAGTGATCATGACACAGATCCCGCCGCTTCCAGCAAAAAACACATGAGTGAGCCGGCCGCTGTGGCTGCTAGAGAGCGAAGGGTCTGCACGAGTTTTCGGTATGGAAAGTTTTAGAACATAATTCCTTCACATATTTGACGATTTTTCAACACAAAGCTTCGATAGAGTACAAATATAGAAAAGAACGACTGCAGTATTCGATTGCAGAGGACAGAAGGGGAAGGATCATGGATTACAATTACAACGACTATCAGTATCAAAATACCGGTTATAACGGGTCGGATCAGAATGCGAATCATAATGATTTCGGAGAGAAAAAGCCGGAGCGTCCGAAGAAAAGTCATCCGTGGATCCGGGTAATCGCGATGGCGCTCGTTTTCGGACTGATCGCCGGAGGCACAGCGTTTGCCACCAGTTATACCGCACGGACAATATCAGGATCCGGTGCGGCGGTGACGAGTGACAACGGAACAAAATCAGGCGGAGGGACTGCGAAAATCAGCACGTCAGACGGTCAGAATGCATCTTCCGGAACCGGAAGCAGCACGGCCGGCGATACATCGGTGGAGAAGGTCGCGTCAACCGCGATGCCTTCGATGGTGACGATTTCGACGATGTCGGTGCAGGAAATGCAGAATTACTTCGGGCAGTCACAGCAGTATGAAGTGTCGGGAGCGGGTACCGGTGTGATCGTCGGTGAGAATGACGACGAATATCTGATCGCGACGAATGAGCATGTTGTGTCAGGCGCCCAGGAGCTTTCCGTGGGGTTTATCGATGAGTCGGTCGTCTCGGCAAGCATCAAGGGAACCGATTCAGACAACGATCTCGCAGTGATCGCAGTGAAAAAATCGGATATCAAGGATGATACGAAGAAACAGATTTCCATCATCAAGATCGGGGATTCGGACAGCCTTCAGCTCGGCGAGCGGGTTGTTGCGATCGGCAATGCGCTCGGCTATGGCCAGTCGGTCACCAGCGGGTACGTCAGCGCTTTGAACCGCACGCTGCAGACGTCGGACGGAACGAAATCCGAGGGTCTGATTCAGACGGATGCCGCGATCAACCCCGGAAACAGCGGCGGCGCGCTGCTGAATATGGAGGGTGAGCTGATCGGAATTAATGAGGGAAAAAGCACATCCACGAACGGAACGACCGTCGACAACATGGGTTACGCGATCCCGACCTCGAAGGCGGAGCCGATCCTGGACAATCTGATGAAGCAGGAGACAAAGACCGTGGTCGCCGAGGACGAGCGCGGATACCTCGGAATCTCCGGCGCGGATGTCACAAGTCAGTACGCGCAGGTCTACAATATGCCGGAAGGTATCTGCATTATCACGGCGAATAAAGGCGGAGCCGCGGCAAACGCGGGATTGAAGAAGGGCGACGTTATCACGAAGATCAACGGCCAGAGCGTGAGCACGCTGGACGAGCTCAAGGAACAGCTGCAGTATTACAAGGCAGGCGAGAATGTGACGATCACAGCGGAACGGGCAGACGACGGTGAGTACAAGGAGCAGACTTTTACCGTAACGCTCGAGAGCAAGTCGGATCTCGAAAGTCAGAGCAGTCAGCAGAGTCAGGATGGAAACGGTCAGAATCAGCAGACCCCGTGAGCTTTCGATCCTTCGATCCGATCCGAATATCTGCGCAGACAGATGCGGCGGTAACGGCCGGCCGGTTCGTTTGAACCGGCCGGCTTTTCTGAGGGCTGCGCCTGAAAAGTATCGAACAGTTGTGCGATTTTCGCGTCTGTGCTATAATGGCCTTGCTGTTTTGGTGGATTGTATTTACGGAGGCCTGCTTTGACAGAGATTCGAAAAAAAGTACCGAAGCGGATTGCGAATGCTGTGATTCAGTCGCTCAAAGGCGGCGTCGTGCCGCGCATCGGACTTCCTTATATCACGGTCGGACGGAAAAATGAGATCGCCGCGCTGCTTGGAGACGTGGATATCATAGTGGACGGCGGCGCATCATTTCGCTTTATCGTGGGCAAATACGGAAGCGGAAAGAGCTTTCTGCTGCAGACCATCCGGAACTATGTGATGGACCGGGGGTTTGTTGTCGTGGATGCGGATCTTTCGCCGGAACGGAGGCTTTGCGGTACGAGAGGGCAGGGACTTGCCACCTACAGGGAACTTGTGCAGAACATGTCGACGAAGACGCGCCCGGAGGGCGGGGCCCTTCCGCTGATTCTTGACCGCTGGATCGCAGGTGTGAAGGCGGATACGGCAGCCGGGGGAATCGATCCGTCGGAGGCATCATTTTCGGATGAAGTCGGGAAACGCATTTATTCTGTGATCGCTTCGATGAACGAGCTTGTGCACGGATTTGATTTTGCAAAGCTTCTCTCGATGTATTACAATGCCGACCGAAGCGGCGACGATGAGATGAAGGCGAAGATCCTCAAATGGTTTCGCGGCGAGTATGCGACGAAAACGGACGCCAGAAGAGAGCTCGGGGTGAATATCATCGTCACGGATGATGACTGGTATGAATACATGAAGCTTTACGCCTGGTTCCTGCGGCAGGCGGGTTATTCGGGCATGATGATCATGATCGATGAGCTCGTCAATATTTACAAGATCCCCCAGAGCGTCACGCGGAATAATAATTATGAAAAAATCCTGACGATGTACAACGATACGCTGCAGGGAAAAGCGAGATATCTCGGTTTTCTGATGTGCGGAACGCCGCAGTGCATCGAGGATACCCGGCGCGGCGTTTACAGCTATGAGGCGCTTCGGTCAAGGCTGCAGGAGGGGAAATTTTCGCACAGCGGCGTGCGGGATCTGCTGGGACCGGTCATTCGCCTGGAGGCGCTTTCGCCTGAGGAGATGCTTGTTCTCTGTGGAAAACTTGCGGATATCCACGCACAGTTGTACGGGTATGAGAAGAAGCTTACCGACGCGGATCTGGAGACATTCATCCGGATTGAGTATGGACGGATCGGGGCCGATTCGCATATCACTCCGAGGGAAGTGATCCGCGATTTCATCGAGCTTGCGGACATTCTTTGCCAGAGACCGGATCTGACGGCGGAGGCACTGCTCAACTCCGGCGAATTTGAGTATGCAAAAGATCCTCTGGCGGAACAGGAGGAATCCTTTCAAAGCGGAAACCGCAGTTTTGCGGAATTTCAGCTGTGAGGCGTGTTATGAACGTATACGAGCGGTATGCACCATTTGTTCAGGAATACATCTATCGGAATCAGTGGCAGTCTCTGCGTGCGATCCAGGTCGCCGCAGGAGACGCCATTTTTAATACGGAGGAAAATCTTCTGCTTTGTGCGTCGACGGCATCCGGAAAGACAGAAGCTGCATTTTTTCCCATCCTGACGCTCCTGTCTGAAGATCCGCCCTCCTCGGTCGGCGTCCTGTACGTCGGACCGCTGAAAGCGCTGATCAATGATCAGTTCACGCGCCTGAATGATCTCTGTGCGGACGCGGGTATTCCGGTGTGGCACTGGCACGGCGACGTCCCCTGGTCCCACAAAAATAAGATGATGAAGCATCCCTCCGGGATACTTCAGATCACGCCGGAATCGCTTGAGGCACTGATGCTTCACAAACATGCGGCGCTTGGCCGTCTCTTTTCGGATCTGCGGTTTGTCGTGATTGACGAGGTCCATTCTCTGATGCGCGGGGACCGCGGCGCTCAGACGCTCTGTCTTCTTGAGCGCCTCCAGCGGATGGCCGGATGCAGACCGCGCCGCATCGGGCTTTCCGCGACGGTCGGGGACCTGGAGGCGACAGGAAGATTTCTTTCGTCAGGAACCGGGCGGGGGATGATTATCCCGAAAATTGAGGGTCCGAAGGAGACGTGGCGCCTTTCGATGGAACACTTCTACGTGACCGGCCCGCAGGGGTCGGACGTGGACGGGAAGGGATCCGGTGCGGGCGGGACAGAGCGGGACGATGTGATCGACGCTTACGTCGTTCCCGTGTCACAGCCTTCCGGAGGGACACAGGAACAGTCGTCCGGAGCAGCGCAGGAACAGCCGTCTTTCGCCGCGGATCCGCTGCCGGCGGCGGATCCGGCTTCGGATTCTGCCCCGAAAGCGGCGGACCCGGGTATCGGATATATATTTGAGCATACCCGCGGGCGAAAGTGTCTCGTGTTTTGCAATTCACGGGAGGAGGCGGAGACTGTGACGACGACGCTCCGCCAGTATTGCGAGGCAAAGCACGAGCCGGACCGGTTCATGATCCATCACGGCAATCTGTCCGCGTCACTGCGCATGACCGCAGAGGATGCGATGAAGGATGAGGAGGCGATGCTGACGACGGTCACGACATCGACGCTGGAGCTCGGAATTGATATCGGGAGGCTGGAGAGAGCGTTTCAGCTGGATGCACCGTTTACCGTGTCGTCCTTTCTGCAGAGAATGGGGAGGACCGGAAGGCGGGGACAGCCGCCGGAGATGTGGTTTGTCATGCGCGAGGATCCTCCGGAACCGCGCGCGATGCTTCCTGAGAATGTGCCGTGGAAATTGGTACAGGGAATTGCGCTTGTCCAGGTTTACCTCGAAGAGAGGTGGGTGGAGCCGCCGCGTCTCGACCGTCTTCCCTACAGCCTGCTCTATCATCAGACGATGAGCACGCTGGCGGGCGGAGGAGAGATGACACCGGCGGAGCTCGCCGCGCGGGTTCGTACACTTTCCTGTTTTTACCGGATTTCGCAGGACGATTACCGGATTTTGCTGCGTCACCTGATCGCGATCGATCATATTCAGACGACGGAGAGAGGCGGACTGATCGTCGGGCTTGCCGGTGAACGAATCACAAATTCCTACCGCTTCTATGCGGTTTTTCAGGAAAATGAGGAGTATACCGTAAGAGCGGATTCGGAAGAACTCGGAACGATCGTGAAACCGCCGCCGGTCGGCGACAAAATTGCCATCGCCGGGCATGTCTGGGTCGTCGAAGAAGTGGATCACAGACGTCACAGCGTATACTGCCACATGGTGAAAGGCAATGTTCCGGCTTACTTTGGAGAGTGTCCGGGCGACATTCATACGCACGTTCTGGAACGGATGAAACAGGTACTCGAAGAAGATCAGCCGTATCCTTATCTGATGCAGAACGCGGCGGTCAGGATTGCGCTCGGGCGGGACATGGCGAGGCACGCCGGTTTGCTGGATGAGCCGCTGATCCCGCTCGGAGGCGATATGTGGGCATTATTTCCGTGGCTCGGGACGTACGCGTTTATGGCCCTCGAGCGCTTTCTCAAGATCCGGTGCGCGGGTTTTCTGGGTCTGAAAGGTCTGGAGAGCGCAAAACCCTATTATATGCAGTTCACGATGAAAGCGGACCGCGCATCATTTTACGAGATCGTAACGGCGCAGGCGGAGCGCCCGCTCGACGCGATGGAACTCCTTTACAAAAATGAGGTGCCGGTTTTCGAAAAATACGATGAATTCGTACCGGATGTACTCGTCCGGAAAGGGTTTGCTTACGGAGTCCTGGATGTCGAAGGGATGCTCTCCCGGGTCCTTTCCTGGAAAACGTATACGGCGGGGCGCATCCGGGAAGAGTCCCGGAAAAGTCTGCAGCAGTCCGATTACATCTGAACGAGAGCGGCAAGCTCGGACCGGTAATCCCCGATGATTTCCGGTTCGCCTCCGGAGGTGTCAATGACGGTGTCGCCGATTTCGTCGTACAATGCTTCATTGATCTCGTCGATGAGGATCGAAAGAGTCAGACAGTGTGAGGCGGCGAACTCCTTCCAGCCATTCCCCGAAAGGAGCAGCCGGAGAAATTCGGTCTGGTCGCCGGTGAGCAGACCCGGAGATACTTCTGCCGGAACCGGAGATACTTCTGCCGGAACCGGAGAGGCCTCTGCCGGAGCCGGTTCTGCCGCGGACGGTACCTCTGCTGTTTCTTCATCCGGCCCGTTCCCGGCGATGAGCCGGTCGCGCGTCAGTGCCGCGTCGCTCCGGATGGATGCGAGATGTGCGGGGTCGATATGCACCTTTGGCCGGAGTGCCTCCCGTTTTTCGGCGAGGTATCCGTCGATGGCCTCTGCGAGGATCGATTCCATCACGCGGCTTCGTATCCGGGATTTCAGCGGGCGGCCGAAATGGAGCCGTGTCCTGAGAATGCAGTCCGTCTCATGAAAGATCATGCCGATCAGCCTGCTTTTTTCATCGGAGATCAGATATTTTTCACAGCGCCAGACGCCGTTCGTGCAGTGAAAAATATGTGCGCGGTCTACTTCGTACGTGTAATCGGAGTAGTGTTTATAGTCGTAGAAAACGGCCGCGTCAAAGATCCGGTACGGATAAATCCCTCTTCCGCCGAAGGATTGTTCGAGAAGCATCGGTTTTCCGCTGTTCCGGTAGAAGAGGCAGACGGCGCGGTAGACCTGCAGCGCGGCGCGCTCGGTGTCCTCTTTGTGCTGTCTGTACAGCGGCGAACGGGTCAGGTCCGTTTTTGAGAGTGTATTGAGCGCGGAAAACACGGGGTGAACGGCTGAAAAGTCCGGAAAAGGCTCTGCGGAATCCTCCCCGGAGGCAATGCCGCGCTCGAACCTGGCCGCGGTTTCCATCGCCTCATCGAGATCCGTGTGAAAATACGGAAGGATGAGCGACCGGTCAAGACCGCAGTAGATCGCGTAATCGGCTGTCCATCTCCGGAGATGGATTCGGAGACGCGGATCCCGGGATCCGGCGAGTGCGTCTGCGATTCGCAGGTACCGAAATCCTTCTTTTTCGGTCACACCGATCCCCGAGATCAGTTCATAGATCCAGAGATAGAGAAAGGACAGGTACTGCCCGGTGTCAAAAAGCCGGGAACCCTCGGGCAGCGCTTCCGCTGCGGCGATGATCTCCGCGTCGGAAAAGCCGGGATTCAGCGCTTTGAGAAAGCGGCGCACGCCGGTGCGCCACGCGAAATAGCCGCGCAGCTGATCATTGTTCATCGTCTGATACGTCGGAAAATAGCGGCTGAAATGTCCGTGATAGACATACGACGTCTCTTCATAATCCTCCATCCACTTTCCCTGACGGTAAAAATGAAGGCTCTTCGAGTAAGGAAATCTTGTGTAATCCGGTGCGATGCTGCGCATGGAACGGATCCGCTCCGGGACGGAAGAATCCCCGGCTGCTGCGCCGCCTGTTTCCGCCGGAACAAAGGACGGGGCGTCAGGACTCTGTGCAACAGATGGAAGCGCTTCCTCCGCAGACTTCGCAAATGGCAGTTTTTCTTCGTGGTAGCCGGATGTGAAACGAACGGTTGATCCGTCTTCCTCCGGGAATGGTTTTTTATCAAAATCGTTCATGGATTCTCCCTGACCGGCGCCCTGCATGGATCGCACCGTCCTTTTTTCCGATCATAAGTCCGCGCCGGTGTTGCATCAGTCGAGCGTGGATGCGAGATCCGGAAATACGGAAAGGCTGCGCTTCAGAATGCCGTTTGCATATGCGATAAAGACGCCGTAGTTTGTGATCGGAACGCCTGCGTCTGCCGCGCAGGCGATGCGGTATCGCATTTCGCGCGCATTCAGCATGCAGCCGCCGCAGTGAATGATCAGTTTATATTTCGTGAGGTCGTCCGGAAAACCGGTTCCGCTGCTCCAGGAAAAATCCGGATCAGTGCCGGTGAAATTCCGGAGCAGACGCGGAAGTTTTACGGTGCCGATGTCGTCGCACTGCCGATGGTGCGTGCATCCTTCACTGATCAGAACCGGATCGTTGTCCTTCAGCGTGCGGACGGCGTGGACCCCGTTTACGAGTGCCTCAAGATTCCCCTTGTACCGTGCCATCAGGATCGAAAAAGACGTCAGGGGAATGTCGTCCGGCGTCACGGCCGCCACTTTTTTGAAGGCCTGGCTGTCTGTGATCACCATCGCGGGTTTCTTTTTGAGTCCGGCGAGCGCGTCAGACAGTTCCGTCTCCCTGCAGACCAGCGAGAGCGCCCCGGCATCCAGAAGGTCACGGATGGTCTGCTGCTGCGGCAGGATCAGCCGTCCCTTCGGTGCCGCCGAATCGACGGGGACGACGAGCACCGCCAGCGCTCCCTGATGGATGAGATCGCCGACGATCCGCCGCTCTCCGTCATCCGCCGGCTGTTCAGAGGCGATCCGTTCCTTCAGCTCGAAGAGATGATATCCGGTCGCGGCGCTCACAAGAATCGTGCGGCCGGCCAGCTGCGGGTCGAGACCGTATTTTGCGAGCGCAGAGGCGATCCATCTCTGTTCGGACGCGGAAGCGGCATCGGTGCGCTCCGTACAGAGGCCGGTTCCGCGGCTCTTGCGGTTGTTTCCTGAGAGGGCGGGGGGAATATCCGCTTTTGCGGCATGATCAAATATGAGATCCGCCTTATTCACCGCGATCACAAGAGGAATTTCTTTTTTCTGAATCCGCCGGATGATTTCCGCGTCTTCCGCGGAAAAACCTTCTGCGGCGTTTACGGTGAGGACGGCGATGTCTGTCTTGTTCAGAATCTGGATGCTCTTTCGGACGCGGAGAGCGCCGAGTTCGCCGGTGTCATCCAGTCCCGGCGTGTCAATCATCAGGACCGGACCGAGAGGCAGAAGCTCCATCGATTTCGATACGGGATCAGTCGTCGTTCCGGATACATCGGATACGACCGCAAGATCCTGACCGGTGATCGCGTTGATCAGACTGGATTTCCCGGCATTTCGTTTTCCGAAAATGCCGATGTGCACGCGGCCGGATGAAGGTGTGCTGTTCAGACTCATTTCGTCCCTCCCTGAAGTGTTTCGATTTTTTTATATTACGAACGAAAACTTTCGCGCTGACTTTATAACAATTCTACAACAAATGCACCGAATTGTCAGCAATATTTAACAATAATGACTGCGGCAATTGACACGGGCAGCTGTGATTGTTATTATAATAAAAGATTGTCAGTAAAACTTGAACCGGGTCAGTCCGGCGGCACGCGAACAAAATTCAGATTCGGGATGCCGCAGGTCTCTTTTGGTTCGAGTTTTTTTATACTCTGATGGCCGGGCCGCCGGGCGGAGGCAGGATCATTCGAAGACAGTGATTTTGAAAGGAGCAGCAGTAATGGCGGATGTAACGTTGAAACATGTAAAGAAGGTTTACCCGAATCTTGATCGGAAGAAAAAGAAGAAAAAGGGTGAACCGGAGAAGAAGACAAATCTTCAGGTTACGGAAGAGGGCGTTCTCGCTGTTCAGGATTTTAATCTGGAGATCAAAGACCGTGAGTTCATGGTTCTCGTCGGGCCGTCCGGATGCGGAAAGTCGACGACGCTTCGCATGATCGCGGGTCTGGAGGAGATCAGCGGCGGCGAGCTCTATATTGACGGGAAACTGATGAACAATATCAGCCCGAAGGACCGGAATATCGCGATGGTTTTCCAGAACTACGCACTTTATCCGCATATGACGGTCCGGGCGAATATGGAGTTTCCGCTGAAGATCGCGAAGATGGGCAAGGCCGAGATCGACAGGAAAGTGATGCAGGCGGCGGAGACGCTGGATATCACGCAGTATCTCGACCGGAAGCCGAAGGAGCTTTCCGGCGGTCAGCGGCAGCGTGTCGCGATCGGACGGGCGATCGTCCGCGAGCCGAAGGTACTCCTGATGGACGAACCGCTCTCGAATCTGGACGCGAAGCTGAGAAATCAGATGCGTGCGGAAATTATCAAGCTGCACCAGAGAATTCCGTCGACCTTTATCTACGTCACGCACGATCAGACCGAGGCGATGACGCTCGGCGACCGTATCTGCATCATGAAGGACGGGGTGATTCAGCAGGTCGGGACGCCGCAGGATGTGTTTGATCATCCGTACAATCTGTTCGTCGCCGGATTTATCGGGACGCCGCAGATGAATTTCATCGAAGCGGAGCTGGAGAGGAAGAGTGCGGATGACTATGAGGTTTCTCTCGACGGGAAAGAGGTTGAACTCTCGGAATCGAAGATCACAAATCTTGCGAAGGCAGGGGTTTCTTCACAGAAAGTCATCCTCGGCGTCCGCCCGGAGCACGTCATGGCGATCCCCATGGGCGAGAGCCGCGGATTCACCGGGAAAGTTGAATTGACCGAGCTGATGGGCAGCGCGCTGCACATCCATCTGTCTGCATTCGGCCGTGACATGATCGTCGTCGCCCAGACGCGTGACCTTCAGAAAGCAGGTTACGGGATGATCGAAGCCGGAGAGGAAATCCGCTTTACATTCGACGGGACCGTCTGTCACGTCTTCGCGAAGGATACGGGACTGAATCTCGAGCATATAGAAAAACAGAGCTGAAAATACACGATTATTTGTATACTCCTTTGTATGACAGATACCCGGCCATCTCCAGTCCGGAAGGCCGGGTATCTGTCATCGCCTTTCATTTCCCAGGCTGTTGTACACGGTCCGGCCGGTATTTGCCCTTCCGGTGCATTGCCGCGTTTATGACTGTACCAGAACTTCTTCGATTTCTGCGATATAAATCGTATGAAAATCCCGGTCTGCAAACCATTTTTCCATGATTGCGGAGTCGAGAAAGCACTCCGGTTTCATAGTCTGATTGTATACTTTCCGAACGATGAGGGTCGTCTCCGCCTCTTCAAAACACGGAGCGCCTGCTTCGTGGATAAGAGAAAGTCCGGTTTTTGCGATCTTGTCCTCATCGCGTCCGGATACGGTCCCGCAGTAATTCAGGACGTCCCGGTATTCTTCGCCGAAGAAGGAGAGAGATACACGGTCTGCGGCATCGACGAATTCCTTTGTGTATCGCTGCGGGCGGATGAAGAAGAATGCCACCGGCTTCCCGAAAAGAATGCCGAGTCCGCCCCAGGAGGCGGTCATCGTGTTTGCTTTACCGTCTTTTTCCACTGTGATCAGCATCCATTTGTTTCCGATCATCTGAAAAACATTTTCATTCAGTTCTTCCGGCTTTATTTTCTGAAAACTCATCCGAAAATCCTCCCATTACATTGTCTGATTCGGGATATCATCTGCTATCCCTCCGGTGATCTGCGACAGAGAAAGTTTAGCACAGAACGGCTGCGAAGGAAAGCGGCGGTGCTTGCCGTCCTTTTCCGGATTCCGTATAATAATGTCGGATTCATTTATCATCCGATTTGTTTAGAAACAGAAATCAGGCGGAGGGAGAAAACGATATGGAACGTATTGCAGTCTGCGGTTCGGGGACGATCGGTTCCTGTGAGGCGACGCTGATCATCGGAAACGGGATTCCGTGTACAGTCGTCGGCCATTCAGAGCGGGGGCTTTCACGGTGCCGGGATGCGGTCGCACAGAATTTTGACGATCTGATCCGTGAAGGGCTTGTGGCGGAAAAGAATAAGGAGGCGGCGATGAGATTGCTGACTCTGACGAATGATCCTGCTGCGCTTAAGGACGCGACCTTTGTATTTGAAGCGGTGGCGGAAGATGTGACGATCAAGAAGGAGGTGTACGGGAACATCGAGAAACTGGCGGATCCGGATGCCGTCATTGCTTCCTGTACTTCCTCCATCGACGCGGAAATATTGGCAGGACTCGTATCAAAGCCGGAAAATCTGATTGTTGCGCATCCGTTTCAGCCGGTTCACATGCTCCCGCTCGTCGAGGTGGTGCGTCAGTCGAAGACATCGGACGGGACGCTGGACCGGACGATGGAACTGCTCAAAGCGCTGCACCGTGAGACGGTCGTTCTGAACCGGAGCGTTCCCGGTTTTATTGTCAATCGCTTTGCCCAGGCATTGTTCCGGGAGTCCATCAATCTGATTGAACAGGGAGTGACCACTCCGGAGGACATCGACAAGGCGATTCGCTATGCGGTCGGCATGCGTTATGCCTCGATCGGTCTGCTCGAGTATTTTGATGCCGTCGGCTTTGAACTCGAGAGGGCGATTGAAGAGAATGTCTACCCGGACCTCTGCCGCACGACGGAAATTCAGGAAACCGTCCGAAACGGAATCGCATCCGGAAAGACCGGGCAGAAGGCGGGAAAAGGCTTCTATGACTGGTCTGAAAAAGACGGGGAGGATTTTCGAAGGAGAGAGCAGGCACCGTACTTCGCAGGTGTACGCAAGTGGAATCTGCCGGAATAAACCGGAGAGAGAAAAAAGAATTACCGGTTGGAGGACCCGCCCCGGACCGATATCAGTACCATCATCGCGAAAACGGCGATGAATCCGACGGCGTCCCACACGGTGAAGGTGCTCCCGAGAAAGAGAGTAGACAGGATCGCCGCGGTCACAGGCTCGGAAAATCCGTACAGGATCGCGCGCTCCGGACCGATGTATGAGACGCCTTTTAAATAGCAGGGGAAAGCCGCTACGTTGCCGATCAGAACAACCGCCGCGATCCCGAGCCAGCCGGCTGCATTCGGGACATAGTGAAACTGCCAGGGGCGGAAGAGCAGGGCAAACAGTGCGGATCCCATCAGAAACGCCCAGCTCTGCAGCTGCATCACGCTGAATTTTGAGAGAAGATGGACGGGTTCCATGTTGTAGATCGTGACACACACCGCGCTGAGGATTCCGCTCACAAGAGCGCCGCCGGATACGCTCATGTTCGTGAGACTGCCGTGGGTGACGATCAGAAAAACGCCGGTAAGTGCGAGGATGATCGCGATGATTTCACGGACTGCCGGCAGGCGCCGTGCGACGATGCAGCTCAGAGAGAGGATAATGATCGGAGAAAGATCCTGAAGGATCGTCCCGGTTCCTGCCGTGGAGAGCTGGATCGTCAGAAAGTACAGGAACTGCGACATCGAGACGCCGAGTATGCCGTAGATGATCAGGTCACGGCGGTCATACCGGTTTTTCCAGGGATCCAGAACCGCTCCCCGGAAACGGATGATTCCGTAGATCAGCAGGATGATGCCTGCAAAACCCAGACGAATCGGGACGAGCCAGCGGCTGTCCATTCCCTGACGCGTGAAGAGATACTGACCGACTGATCCGGATATACCCCAGCATGCGCCTCCGGTTATCGTGAGAATTGAACCTTTGAACTGATTTGACATAGCAGAATACTCCGCATCCTTCCGTTCGCGTATGATCGAAGCGGCCCTGCGCTGTCTGATCAGATCAGATAGCGCAGAAATACATTTGCGAGTCCCAGGAAGATAAAGAATCCGAGGACGTCGGTCGCGGTCGTGACAAAAATCGACGAGGCGATCGCCGGGTCCGCGTGAATTTTCTTCAAAACCACCGGTACGAGAAAGCCGCACACGCCGGCGACGACAAGATTTCCGATCATAGCCATCAGTGTGATCATTCCGAGAAACGCATTGCCATACATGAAATATACGACAACCGCGGTCACGGCGCCCGTTGCGGCACCGTTCACGACGCCCAGGGCAATCTCTTTGAGAAACGGCCGGATACAGTCGGAGAATTTCAGGTTTTTCTGAGAAAGCTCACGCACGAGTATCGACATCGTCTGTGTCCCTGCGTTGCCGCCCATACCGCTGACGATCGTCATGATCGCAGAGAGTGCGACGACCTTCGCGATCGTGTCTTCAAACGATTTGACCGTGTAGGATGCGAGAAACGCGGTCAGCAGATTGACGAGAAGCCACGGAAGGCGCATCTTGATTGATTCCGCGAGAGACGTATCGATATTTTCTTCTTTTGACACGCCGCCCATCTGCAGGATATCTTCGTCGTACTCCTGAACGATGACATCGATGACGTCGTCGACGGTGATGATGCCCAGGATCTGATTCGTGCGGCTGACGACCGGAAGTGCGTCAAGGTCGTATTTTGATACGATATGGGCCGTTTCCTCCTGATCAGTTTCGGGAGCGACAGAGATCACTTTGTCGTGCATGATGTCGCTCAGATGCCGGTCTTTCGGGGCGGCGAGCAGATCCCTCAGGTCGCACCAGCCGATCAGCTGGCGGCAGTCGTTGATCACGAAAATCGTCTCGATGACCTCGGTTTTCGGACCGATTTCCCGGATCTTGTCGAGTCCGGAGGAGACACTCAGTTTTTCACGGAGTGCGATGTAGGCAGTCGTCATCAGTCCGCCGGCGGAATCTTCCGGGTAGCGGAGCAGAGTGTTGATGATTCTCCGGTCATCCGCCTTCATCAGATTGATCACTTCTTTGCGGCGGCCGATCGGAAAATCGCCGAGCATATCGACGATATCATCCTTCTGCATATATTCGAACGCGGTCAGCAGACGCTTGTTGTCCAGCGTCCGCGCGATCCGGATCCGCTCGTCGTCTTCGGATTCTTCCATCAGTGAAGCCAGCTCGTCGTCATCGAGGAGCGGCGTCAGTTCCTTCAGTTCCTCTTCATCCAATTCCGCAGCGGTGTGCGCGAAATCGACGGGGTTCTGTGAATCAAAAAAAGCGGAGAGTGCATCCGGATCCTTCGATCCGATGATACCGCGCAGGGACTCAAGGTTTTTCTTCTCTGTCTCTTCTTCGAGCGTTTCCTCGTCCATCGGAAAGCCCTCCCTTCAGCTGAAAATCCGGCGTGAAACGGCGGTTCTGTACAAACGCACTACCAATTATAAAATGTGCGGAAAAACTTGGCAAGCAAATAAGACTTTACAAAGGAAGCGGTGTCCGGCACTTCATGAAGCAGCGGTCCGGTGAATCTTCCGGGCGGACAAACGGATGCCTGCCGTGCATCCAGCCTTTTCGGGCAGGGCATGGCAGGCAGATTCAAAGCCCGTATTGAGATCCGTCAAAGTGTCAGCGGGAGCTGCGTCAGGACCGGATCACCACTGCTGGTAGCCGTCGAACCATTTCTTGAGATCCTGCATGGAGATCTCGCCGCCTACCCGGCGCCCCTCCGTCACTTTGGCGTCTTTTCCCACGAGGTTCTGAAGACGCTCGCTTGTGCGTGCCATGCCGCTCCCTCCGGAAGTGCAGAACGGGATGATTGTCTTTCCGGAAAAATCAGCTGTCGTGAGGAAGGTATCGACGATGCTCGGTTCTCTTCCCCACCAGATCGGGAAGCCGAGGATCACGGTCTCGTACGAGGAAAGATCCGGGATGGCATCCGCCAGTTCCGGCCGGCAGTTCGGGTCCGCCATCTCTCTGGATGAGCGGGACTGTTTATCGTTCCAGTTCAGGTCTTCTTTGGTGTAGGGTGTTTCGGGAGTGATTGCGAAAAGATCCGCACTCTCTTCTTTCGCGATGTCCTCGGCGACTTTTTTTGTCGTGCCGGTTGCAGAAAAATATGCGACTAATGTTTTGTTCATCCGGTTACCTCCAGTTAATATTTCGTTGAGTTTTTTCTATTATAACTCAGGAAAGAAGAAAACGGGTAGCCGACGTGTTCGAATCAGGTATATATTTTATGTGAGACCGGATTTTCGGAATGATTCGCCCGGCTCTGTGCCAGAACGGAGGGAAACAGGATGCCGCAGAAGAGGAACAGAAAAAGGCAGGGGACGATGAGAAAGAAGATCGGAAGCGAAGGCGGACGGATCCTGCGCGGAATCGGAGAACGTCATATGGGAACGTATGCGTCCAGCACGACGTTTTATTATTTCCTTGCGATCGTCCCGATCCTGATTTTCGTGTCGGCGATGCTTCCGATGACGGGGATGAAGGAGCATGATCTTGAAAATGCAGTGACCTCCGTGACACCGGAGGCGGTGGACGGACTCGTGCGGATCATTATTGCGGAGGCGTATTCTCACGCATCCAATCTTCTTCCGATCTCGATCATCACGCTGCTCTGGACGTCGATTCAGGGAAATCTGGCCCTGCTCCAGGGACTGAACGACGTTTATCAGGTAAAGGAACACAGAAGTTATTTACGGCTGATTCTGATTTCCCTTTTCTGGACCGCGGTTCTGATGATCCTGTTTCTGATCCTCGCGTATTTCATTTTCAGCAACCAGATACGGGAATTCTTTATGACGTATATTCCGGCGGAGGAACACCGGATCCGGACTTTTACGAACACACGGAAAGTGATCTGTTTTTTTATCGCCGCGTTTATCTTCGCGCTGTTCTATACATTTATGCCGGCGGGAAAGAGAAGGTATCTTCGGCAGCTCCCGGGGGCGGTTTTTACAGCGGCGGTCTGGATGCTGTTTTCAGTACTGTTCGCGCACTATGTCAATGGGATCAATAAATACACCGCGTTTTACGGGAGCATCGGCACCTTTGCGATCCTTCTGTTCTGGATGTACTGCTGCTTTTACATCCTTCTGGCAGGAGGGTTTATCAACTGTCACTACAAAGACTCCATCGGGAAAGTGTATGGAAAAATCCGGGAAAAGACGGAGAATCACAGAAATCGAAGAGATCGGAAATCGCAGAATATCTCTTGAAAGAAGGCAGAGGGCACGTTAGAATGAAGGCGGTTCTCGACAACAGCGGGAGGCATGGAAATACAGATGCACAGGAAAACAAGAAAAACCACGGTCCGGTCCTTTGTGATTCCGATCGCGGCGGCGATTGCTTTAGCGGCGGCCGCATTGTTCGCGTATAACGCATGGGAGTCGGATCACGGGGAGGGAGAGGCGGAAAAAGCGCTGGCCGTTCTGAAGCCGGAAATCAAAAAGTACGCACATCTCCGGGAGAAGGCCGTTGTGATCGGGGCGCCGGAAGTCGACGGAATGCCCTCGATCCGGGTCGACGGAATTGAATACATCGGGGAGCTGCGAATCCCGGATCTGGGTATGGATCTTCCGATCCGGGCGTCGGTTGACTATACAAAATTGAAAGAATCCCCCTGCCGGTACAGCGGGTCGTATATCGACGACAGCCTTGTGATCTGCGCGCACGACTACTCGAAAAAATTCAGCCGCCTGTCCAGCCTGCAGGACGGGAGCGAGCTGTTTTTTACAAATGTGAACGGCGAAGTTTACCGATACGTCATCCGCTCACACAGAAGAGTGAACGATGAGGATATCGGAAAACTGACCGACGGGGCAGCGTTCGATGTCGCTCTCGTGACCTGCAACATGGGCGGTCAGGCCGGATATGCCGCGTGGTGCGTGCGCGCGGAGGATGATTGACGCGGGAGCGGCCATTCAGTAAAACTTTGCCATCGCGTTTCGTATGATATAGATGTAGTAAAAGAATACAAGAATCATCGCGATCATCGAAACCATCTGGTAGTCGGCGGGGATGCCGGAGCTCTCAGATATGATGCCGAAGACGCCGGAGATCAGAAGCGCGGCAGCGCAGACCAGTCCGCGCGGGAACAGGTAGTGAAGAAATCCTTCTTTATCGCGGCAGTCCTCGAATTTCTTTGTCCGGTCCCAGAGCAGGGCGTTGTTGACAAATCCGGTATAGCGTGCGCGGAAAATAAGAATTGCGAGGTAAATGCCGAGCGCGATATAGGTGAAGCTGACAATCGAATTTACGCTGTTCATAATTTTTTCCTTTCAAAATACAGGCATTTCCGAATAAGGGCTGCCGCGGTAAACAGGAGACCGTTTGCTCGTCTGTTTACCCGGCGGCTTATTTTTATTTTATCGTATTTTTTACCGGAACTCCATATAAATATAACGCGTGTACGCAAACTATCTGTCTCTCCGCTGAATAAAGGAGGCAGAGGCGGGAAAAATGTGGATTTAGTTAGAAAAATAACAGTAAATATGGCAAATCACGATAATAAATTAACAAAAAAATAAGCAAACTGTAATATTGAACGAAAATGATATAGCAATATCGTATAAATTATCAATTGCGGACACGTGCACGCAAATGATATTATTACAATCAATAAATGAAATGCAGAGGAACGGAGGGTTTACAAAACCTGAACAATGGCATGGGAGGTGGAAACGATGAAGGCAAGTGTGTTCAGCAGTGCATGAGGCGGAGACCGGGAGAAAATTCTCATGGGGCGCGGCGGCCGGAAACCGGATCGCCCGCAGTCCGGAGCAATTGCGATAATGAATGAAAAGAAAATGGGGATTTGTTATGGAACAGAATAAGAAAATGGGAGTCGGCGGTTTTCTGAAAAGCCAGGCGCTTCTGATGGTCGGAATTATAATTTTCATCATTTTCGGCCTGCTGCAGCACTCGTTTTTCACAACAGCCAACATTGTAAACATTTTCCGGCAGATCGCGGTCATCGCAATCATGGGAGCCGGGATGACATACGCCATCATCGGCGGCAACTTTGATCTGTCGGTCGGATCGCTGTTATCTTTGTGCGGATCGGTGGTCATCGTCACGACGAACCAGGTCGGCCAGGTCGGATCGGTTTTGATCACCATTCTCGTCGGATGTCTCTCCGGCGTTCTGTGCGGATACCTGTGCGGTTATCTTCATCTGAATTCAATGGTCGCGACCCTCGGTATGATGAATGTTCTTCAGGCACTGACCCTGATGTACACGAAGGGACAGTTCGTGAGTCTCGACAATTCAGATCTTCCGATCGTCGGGCTGGGACAGGGAAATGTCGGGATTGTTCCGATCTCGGTTATCATCATGGCAATCTTCTGCGTTGTTTTTGCGATCATCCTGAAACGGACCGTGTTCGGCCATCATGTAAAAGCGGTCGGAACGAATCCGGAGACCTGCCGCTACAGCGGCATCAATGACAACCGGATCGTCATGCTGACCTTCGTGATTTCCGGATTTTCCACGGCGGTCGCCGCGATTCTTCTGGCGATGCGGGGCGCGGGCGCGCAGCCGACCATGGGTCTTGGCTATGAGTTCGACGTCATCACGGCCGTAATTCTCGGAGGAGCGGATCTGAACGGCGGCGAGGGAAGCATTTACCGGACCTTCGTCGGAGCGCTGATCATCGGAATCATGAAAACGGGATTCGTTATTCTCGGTATGTCGGTGTATTACCAGTACGTTGCGGAGTGCGTCATTATCCTCTTGGCGGTTTACATGGACATTCGCGCTTCAAGGAAAGGAGTGAAAAAGTAATGAAAAAGGTTACAAAGTTCCTTTCAGTGAACACATCCATACCGATTCTGATCGGAATCATGATTATCGCGACGATCCTCGACGTATCGTTTATGGCGCCCGGGAACCTTTTCAATGTATTTAACCAGAACGCAATCAAGGGAATCATGGCGATCGGAATGTCCTTCGTCATTCTGAACGGATTCTTCGATATGTCGCTTTGCACACTGCTTTCCCTCACGGCGGCTCTCGCCTGTGGACTGCAGCCGAAGATCGGAGTTGCGGGAGCGGTTCTGGTGGCGTTGCTGGTCGGTCTGATCGTCGGAATCATCAACGGTCTGCTCGTTGCTTACGTAGGAATCAACGCGTTTGTCGTGACGCTCGCCCTGATGCTGGGATGTCGCGGCTTCGCTTACATCTACCCGGATGAGCAGTCCATCTCCGCCACGAGCGACGCATTCCGCGCCTTCGGAACCGGAAAACTCGGACCGCTGACCTATATCAGCTGGCTGTACATCATCGGGCTTCTGATCGCGCACTATGTTCTCCGCTACACGAGCCACGGCCGCAACACCTATGCGGCGGGAGGCAACGCGAGCGCGGCAGAGAACGCGGGAATCAATGTAAGAAAGACGATCTTCATCAACTTCGTCATCTGCGGCGTTCTCTCCGGACTGGGCGGTATTCTTTATGCGGCGCAGAACGGCGCATCCACGCCGGCACTTGGCTGGCCGGATATGCACATGCTGGTCATCGCGGGAGTCGTACTCGGAGGCTCGAAGCTCTCCGGCGGCTACGGAAACATCTGGTATTCACTGATCGGTGTCATGATCCTCGGCGTCGTCAATAATATCATGAGTATCACGAACGCGCAGCCATGGGTATCCACATTCTGCACGGGCGCGATCATGATCGCAGTATTGATTGCTGATAAGTTCCTGTCCGATGCACGCGCGAAAGCAGGCCTGAAGAACTAGAACATTGATCAAACATGATGGTAACCGCGGGATGCGGAATATCATAAAGACCCATTATGAATCAAACAGGAAAGAACAAAGGAGAAGGGTATGAAATTTAAAAAGTTAACGACACTTGTTATTTGCGGCGCAATGGCACTTTCACTTGCGGCATGCGGTTCCGGCGGATCTTCCTCATCCGGAAGCTCCTCTTCTTCCGCAAGTTCCTCCGCTTCGGCGTCAGCCTCCGCCAAGAGTGAGGCGGTTGCTTCCGCCTCTGCTTCCGGCGCCGGCGAGAGTGTTTCGTCCGGATCTTCGGCTGTATCCGAAAGCCGTCCGGATCTTTCCGGCAAGGATCTCTCCGGACTGAAGCTCGGCATGGCGTTTCGTCATGGATCGAACGATACCTATATGACCTCTTACTTCCAGCATATGAAAAACTATGCGAAGACGCTCGGAGTCGACCTTGTTCTTCTCGATGCGGTGGATGATGTCACGAAGCAGACGAACCAGGTACAGGATCTGATTCAGCAGAAGTGCAGCGTAATCATGATCTGGCCGGTAAACTCGGAGTCTTCTGTCGCACAGGCAAAATCCGTTCAGCAGGCGGGCATTCCGTGCCTGATGTGTAACTCCAACGTAACTGACGACGGCGTCGACTATACGGTCGGATTCGTCGGCCCGGATGATTACACAGAGGGTTACAACGCGGCGAAACAGGCGATGACCGATCTCGGAAGCAGCGCAAAGGGAGCGAAGATCCTTTTTGTCGAGGGCGTAAACGGCCAGCAGCAGGCGCAGCAGCGTAAAGAAGGAATGCAGAAAGCAGTTGAAGAAGCAGGCGGAAAGTTCGTCGACAGCCAGACTTCTGAGGGAAAACGTGAGAAAGCACAGCAGGTCGCGGAGAACTGGCTCGTCAAATATCCGTCCAAGGGCGACATCACGGCGATCATGACATTTGATGATAATACAGCAGTCGGCGTTTACAATGCGGTCAAAGCGGCGGGCCGTGAAGGAGAGTTCCCGATCTGGGCAGCGGCGACCGGCGACTACTCGATCATCAGCGGATACATCAAGGATGGAAAGATTGCAGGCGCATCGCTTCAGTCCCCGATCACAGAGTCTGAGACCGCACTCGACTGGGCTTGCTGGATCGGACTTGGAAATGACCTTCCGTCCAAGAGCGTATTCATCGATACCCCGGTTATTACCGAGCAGAATTTCGCACAGGTCGATCAGGGCAACTTTGAGAAACTGATCTGACGCCGGATGATGGTATCAGAGATATTGGAGCAAAATCAAGCAATCCGTGTGGAATTGAGATAGTGATCCGGAACCGGCCGCCCGGGAGAAAGGGCGGCCGGCCGGGAGAAAATGAGGATCTCATCGAACGGCATTGTGTTCTGTTGAATAGAAGGGAGAATATCTTTTATGGCAGATGAATATCTTCTGGAAATGAAGGATATCGTCAAGACGTTCCCTGGAGTAAAGGCGCTGGACGGTGCCGGAATCAAGGTCAGAGCAGGCGAAGTCGTCGCACTTTGCGGTGAGAACGGTGCCGGAAAGTCCACACTGATGAAGTGTCTGTATGGCTCTTATCATGCGGATTCCGGAGAAATCTACTTTAAGGGTGAAAAAGTCAATTTCAAGAATCCGGACGAGGCCAAGGCAGCGGGAGTGATCCTGATTTTCCAGGAACTGTCGCTGATCACCGATCTGACCGTTGCCGAAAATATGTTTCTCGGTTCACAGCCGAAAAAGGGCAGGAGCATCGACTGGAAAAAAATGAACGCGGACGCGGACAAGGTCCTGCAGGATCTGAATTCCACGGTAAAATCCACCGATTATGTCCGGGATCTTCCGATTTCCCAGCAGCAGATGGTCGAGATCGCGCGGGGTATCGCTCTGGGCGCGAAGATTCTGATTCTGGACGAGCCGACTTCTTCTCTGACGGAGCGCGAGAAGAACGCACTGTTTGACATTATCCGCAAGCTGAAGAAGCAGGGCGTCGGCATCATCTATATCAGTCACAAGATGGACGAGATTTTTGATATCTGCGATGAGGCAGTCGTTCTTCGCGACGGCAAACTCACCGGTCAGTTCCGGATCAAAGATATTGTCCTCGATGACCTGATCCAGGCGATGATCGGCCGCCATATGGACAATTACTTTACGAAGTGCACCGCAGAGCCGGGCAGGGAGGTGCTGCGCGTCGAGGGACTGACTGCACACGGATATTTCCGCGACATCACTTTCTCCGTGCGTGAGAAAGAGGTAGTCGGTTTCTACGGACTGGTCGGCGCGGGACGAAGCGAGATCATGGAAGCGATCTTCGGTGTGCGTCATCTTGATGCGGGAAAAATCTTTATCGACGGAAAGGAAGTCAAGATCAGCAGTTCGGTTGAGGCTGTAAAACACGGAATCGGTTTTGTCACGGAAAACCGGAAGGAACAGGGACTGCTGCTTCCGAAATCCTGCCGCGAGAATATTTCCCTCGCGAAATTGCCTCAGATCAAAAAGGGACTGTTTGTCGACGACAGCAAAACTAATGAGATTTACGACAAGTACCACGACGCGATGCAGATCAGTTCGCCGAGTTCGGAACAGCCGATCGTCTATCTTTCCGGCGGAAACCAGCAGAAGGTCGTGATCGGAAAGTGGCTTGCGATGGATCCGAAGATTCTGATCCTGGATGAGCCGACCCGCGGTATCGATATCGGAGCAAAATCCGAGATCCATAATATGATCGCGCACCTGGCGGAGCAGGGACTGGCTGTCATCGTTATCTCCTCCGAGATGCCGGAGATCATGGGCGTTTCGAACCGGATCTATACGATGGCACAGGGACGCATCACGGGTGAGCTCGGAGAGACGGAAATCAGTGAAGAGAACCTGATGAGAAATATCGTCATCACGGATTCGACGCAGAAAGCGTAACAAAAGGTTCCGCGGTTATGCGGATAATATGAAACGGCAGGCGGGACTGCCGCATTCACGGCGGATTATTGAAGTACCCATTCAATTGTCTGCTTCGCGTCTGAATGCGGGAGTCCGCTTTTTGTGAAAAGTGAGAGGAAAACAAATTTGAAGATTTCGGATCCCGGAATACTTGAAAAATCAACGGTTTTTGCACTGACGCCGACAGAAGAAGCCGAGAGGTACCTGTTTTATCCGACGTGGTGCGGGCATTATTACTGCACAGACCGCTACCGGATCGACCGGAAAAGTTTCCCGTACCTGCTTGTATTATACGTGCAGAAGGGGCATATGCATATTCGCTACCGCGGCGAGGATTGTGTCGCCTCCGCGGGTGATATCGCGCTTCTGGACTGTACGGAAGAGCACTATTACAGTGCGGAGAATAACCTTGAGTTCATCTACCTGCATTATGACGGCTCGAATGCGCACGATCTGACGCGTTTTATTATGGAACGAAACGGATGGCTGATCCGAAAGAAGAACAACCGGATCGTGAGGGATAAGATCGAAAAGCTTCTGAAAAATTATGAGTCCGGGAATACGGAATCTTCGATGAGTATCTCGCTTCAAATCTATGAGATCCTCGAAGTTCTCATGGCGCCGGAGGAAGACGGCGACAGTACCAGGGCGCTGATGAACCGGGCGGTGGCGTATATCCGTGAACATGTGGGAGAGGAGATCTCGCTGCAGACCCTGGCGGACGAGGTGAATCTGAGCGTGTATTATTTTTCGCACTGCTTCAAGAGCATCACGGGGAGATCTCCGATGGATTATGTCATCAATACGCGCATTGAGCGTGCGAAGGTTCTTCTGATCCGAACGAATCTCTCGATCGAAGAAATCGCCTATGAGGTGGGATATGCGTCGAGCGGAAGCCTGATCAATCTCTTCCGCAAGCACGAAGGAATTTCGCCGAACCGCTTCCGGAAAAATTACTTCAATCAATAGAATTGGCGGATGTTGCGGCCGGCGATATAAGCAATATCGATGAGTTTTGCGGCAAGATACTCCATTGAGAAGAAGGCGCCGCTGCGGTATCTTTTTCTTGTCAGATGGAACGGCGCTCATGAAGATCAGCATGATGAACAGATGCATGTCATGAATGCCGGCGGCTTTTTTCGAAGGAGATCAGATATGAATATTGGTGAAAAGAAAATCGACAGACCGTATCGCTGGGGAATTGTAGGGGGAGGCCGGACAAGTCAGGTCGGCTACAAGCATCGTCTCGGAGCCCTGATGGATAACACGAATTTCAGACTCGTCGCTTCCGCCTTTGATGTGGACGCGGAGCGCGCGAAAGAGTTCGGCGCCGCGCTGAATATGGACACCGACCGCTGCTATCCGGATTATAAGACGATGTTCGCGGAAGAGGCAAAACGCGAAGACGGCGTGGAGGTCGTTGATGTCGCGACCCCGAACTTCCTGCACTATGAGGTCGTGAAGGCGGCACTTGAGGCAGGCCTGCATGTCATCTGTGAGAAGCCGATGTTCTTCAGCGTAAAAGAGGGCGAAGAGATCAAGGCGCTCGCGGAGAAGATGAACAAGGTCGTCTGTGTGACGTACGGATTCTCCGGATTCCCGATGCTGCTCCAGATGAGAGCGATGATCGCAAATGGCATGATCGGTAAAGTAAACATGGTTGATCTCCGGTATGCACATGGATATGGCTGTGACGCGACGGCAGATGTGAAAGCGGAAGGCCAGAAATGGAGAGTGGACCCGAAGAAGGTCGGAAAATCCTTCGTTCTCGGCGACCTTTCCACTCATACATTCTATATGTCCGAGCTGGTCACCTCCGATATGAAGTTAAAAGAGGTGCTCTGCGACCGTCAGGCATTCGTCGGAAGCCGCTATCCGCTCGAGGATAATGCGTATGTTCTGATGCGGTATGAGAACGGCGCCGTCGGACGCATGTGGGCATCCGCCGTCAATGCCGGCGATATGAGCTCGCAGCACATCCGCATCGTCGGATCGAAGGGATCGCTTGAGTGGAACGACCGTGCATGCGACACCCTGATATACGAGGTCCAGGGCGAGCCGGCACAGGTGCTCACCAGAGGCGGCGACTACAACGATCCGCTCACACAGGAGCAGGAGAGGCTCGGTGCGCTTCATTTCGAAGGCCTTCCGGAATCCTGGGCGAATCTGTACACGAAGTTTGCGCAGGTCATGGCAGCGAAAGACCGCGGCGACGAGGAGTTCATCAGAGATATGATCTATCCGGACATCGATCATGGAATCGACGGAATCCGCTGGATCAACGCGTGTGTGAAATCCGCGGATCAGAATTCCACATGGGTTCGGTTTGATGCGGATAATGACTGATCTTCCGGACGGAAGAAAACGGCGTACAGCTTAAAAGAAAGAATGGCAGCCGGTGCGGCAGGGGACGACCCTCCGCACCGGCATTTTATATGGGGTAGCGGCGAAAACTGCCCGGGGAAATACCGACGGCGTTTTTGAAGGACCGGATAAAATTCTCTTCGCTGTTGTAGCCGCACGTGCAGGCGATCTCATAGATGGAGAGGTCGCCGGAGAGAAGGAGATCCTTTGCGGCGCCGATTCGTCTGAGCGTGAGATATTCGTATGGAGAATAGCCGGTGGCCTGACGGAAACAGCGCGTGAAGTAGGAAGAGGAGAGTCCCGCTTTCGACGCGATGTCCGATACCCTCAGCGGCTCCCTGAAATGTGCATCGACGTAGGACATCGCTTTTTCGATGAAGGCCCGCCCGGGAACGTTTGATACGCGCTGGGTTAGAAACAGAATGCAGAGTATGGAGTAGATCAGTTCGGAGATCGCGGTTTCCGGCGTGTGTGCAGGCCCTTCCGCGATGGAAAGAAGGCGCATAAAGCGGGAGGTCAGACTGCTGAAGTCAGCCGCAGGAAAGACATTCTGATCTCCGTGAATCTGAAGGATCTGGTCAAAAAGATTTTCCATCATATTTCCGTCAAATACAAGCCAGTAGAATTCCGCTCCGTCTGCAAGCGCACGGTATTCGTGCGGACGCTTACAGTCAAAGAGTACGGCATCGCCCCTGCCGGCGCGGAATGCGCGCCCGTCGAGCCGGAGCGTCATGGATCCGGATGCGATGGCAAACAGCATATAATGCATATGATGGCTCGGCTGCATGCCGATCTCGGAAAAACCGCTGAAGCAGTAGTCCTTCGTACAGAAAAAATGTGCGACGCGCGTCGGATAAAACAGTACCTGTTCCGCGAAAGAGGAGGGGGTAAAAAAGTAACGGACCGATGTGTCGAGCACGCCTGCCTCCTGAATTTTCATCGGGGTTCACCTCCGTTCGTTATTTTGCCGAGAGCTTTTTCTTTATCATAACACAGTCCCGGTCAATAAGGTCGAAAATATCAATAAATGGCTCTGATTTCAAATTGATGACTCTGGTATGGGTTGCTATAATTGGCATAGTTAAAGGAAATACAGAAAGAAATCGGCGAATCGCACAGAATGTCATAATTTGCCGGTTTGTTTATCGAAGAATCAAAGAGACGATGGAAAGGAGCAAGTGAGTATGAAAATCGCATTTGACGTGGATGTCCTCGCAAAACAGATGGGAATCAATGAGATGGTTCACAAGGTGGCGGACTGGGGATATAAATATATCGAGCAGTCTCCGCATCCGCGCATCAATCCGTTCTACAAGCATCCGCTCTTCTCAAAGGAGTGCGAGCAGGAATACCGTCAGGCACTCAAAGAGACCGGCGTCGAGATATCGTCCTTTATCTGTGTCTACCGCTGGTCCGGCCCGACCGAGGAACAGAGACAGCATGCGGTCGCGAACTGGAAGAAGATGATTGAGATCGCGGTCAATATGGGAGTCCCGGTAATCAATACCGAGCTTTCCGGTGATCCGAACCAGCAGGAGATCTGCAACGGAATGTGGTTCCGCTCGATGGAGGAGCTTCTTCCGATCATCGAAAGAGAAGGTCTTCGTGTCGAGATTCAGTCTCATCCGTACGACTTCTGCGAACTGAACGATGAGACATGTGATATGGTCAAATCCTTCCGGTCACCGAATCTGGGCTACGTATATTCTTCTCCGCACGGATTCTTCTACGATCAGGGCAAGGGCGATGTCCGTCATATGATCAAATACGCGGGCGACGAGCTGACGCACGTGCTGTTTGCGGATACGTACAATCAGACCCTGGACTGCAGATACATCGCAAATCCGCCGTGGCTGAACCAGAGAGGCAGAGCGGATGTCACGATCCATCAGCATCTCGCGATGGGCGAGGGCGAGGTCGATTTTGACGGCATTTTCGAGACGCTGCGTGAGACAAACTTCGCGAACAAGCAGCTCGTCGATCATCCGGCAAAAGCCGGCGGCGACACGATCGCGTGTGTATCCTACTTCGGATTCCCGGAGAAAATGGATAAGCAGGCTCCGGAGGCACGCGAGCGGATCGAGAAGGAACTTCTCGGCAGATGATTTTGATAAAACTGCAGCGATGCGTTTTATACTTTTCCCTCTACTGTGAATCAGATTGATACTACCACTGCAAAGGACCGTCCCATTTCCGGCATTTTGAAAATGCCGGCGACCGGGGCGGTCCTTTCTTTGGGAGAACCCGGCGGCGCACGGCTGCGGCGGCAGAGGAAGCGTTTTTCTGAACCGCGGCAAAATGCATGGATTCTGCTGAAAAGATTTGTGCACGATCATGACAGAAATCTCGTGCATTCCGGTAAAGAGTCCGATATAATACATATGTACACGTGTACGCATCAAAAACTACGATGCACGGGACCGTTATTTCCATGTGCATTGTTTGTCAGATACATACCAATTTATGTATTTTGTTGGAAATCTTGAAGCGGGATCAGATTCCGGTTCCGCTATACAGAAAGGGGGCATCGGTTATGCCGGTCACATTACAGCAGATCGCCGACGCCGCGGGAGTGTCCCGGGGAACGGTAGACCGGGCGTTGAAACACAAGGATCGCATCAAACCGGAAACTGCCGAAAAGATCCGAAAGCTTGCGGAGGAGATGGGCTATCGGCCCAGCCGGGCGGGAAGAGCGCTGGCTCTGGCGAAGCGCAACATAAAAATCGGCGTGATTGTGCAGTCTGCGAAAACGGAATTTATGCAAAATCTTCTGAAGGGTGCAGAGCAGGCGAAGAAGGAAGTGGAGAGCCTTGAGGGAAGCGTCAATATCTTTAAAATCGACAATGTGGACGTGGCGGAAGAGATCCGTCTGATGAATCGCATGCGCGAGGAAAATTATTCCGGAATCGCCCTCGTTCCTTCCGAGGCGGACGTCCTTGCCTCGACGATCGATCAGTTCGTCGAGGAGTACAACATCCCGATCGTCACGCTGAATTCGGACGTAAAAAACTCCAGACGGCTCTGCTATGTGGGGCAGAATCTTTATCAGGGCGGCCGGATCGCCTGCGGACTGATGGGCGCAGTGCTGAATGGAACGGGTAAGGTAGCGGTTATCGCCAGCTACCAGACGACGCCCGCGATGGTGGAACGGGTGAGCGGGTTCGCCGAAGAAGCAGAAAAAAATTTTCCCGGGATCCGGGTCGTTGAGAAGAGATACTGCTATGAGGATGACTGGGTATCGGAAAAGATTACCGATGAGCTTCTTGAAAAATATCCCGATCTTGCCGGCATCTATATCGCCGGATCCGGCGACGACGGAATCTGCCGTTCCCTTGTGAATCACGGCATGGACAGGGATGTCCACGTGATCGCCAGCGATATCGTCGAGGGAAACGTCAGATGGGTCAGACAGGGCGCGATCGATTTTCTGATCGGGCAGAATGCCTTCGTTCAGGGATACGACCCGGTGATGATTCTGTTCCGGCTGATCATCGACGGAAAAAAGCCGGACCGGGAGCTGCAGTACACGGATCTCGTGATCAAGAACCGTTACAATGTATGATCCGGTTTCGTCACATATTTTTGAAGGTGCAGGTGAACGAGATGATCCCGTCTTTCCATGAGACGTCGATGCTGCCGCGATACTGCTCCATGAGACTCTCCGCGATGGAGAGGCCGATGCCGTATCCGCCGCTGCCCTGGGTGTGTGCTTCATTCTCCCGGTAAAATCGGTCGAAGAAGCGGCGGTAGTCCTGATTCGCGCCTTCCTTATAGGAGTTCGATACAATCAGCCGGATATACCGCCCTTTCTGGGAAAGTTCGACGGTGATTTCGCCGTTGTCGTCACAGTATTTGATGGCGTTGTCCACGAGAAGGGCGGTGAGCTGGCTGATCTGGTTCGGTTCTGCCTCCATATGAATTCCGTCGGGAATCTTTTTCGTAAAGGTCTTTGACTCGTGCTCGGCGACGGACCGGAAGGATTCGGCGCTCTCGGAGACGGCCTTTGAGAAATCGGTGTCGACACGGATTCCGGACGATTTTTCCTGATATTTCGCGATGGTTACAAGGTTTTGGATCAGATCCGTCATATGATCGACCTGACGCATCGTCGACTGATTCCACTCATTTTCACCGTTCATCAGGACGTCCAGTTCGGTGTTTGCGCGGATGACGGCGAGCGGGGTTTTCAGTTCATGGCTGGCGTTCGTGATAAACTGTTTCTGCCGCTGCATATTCCGGATCTCCGGCTGAATGACCCGGAAGGAAAAAACGCGCAGGATCAGGAACGAGGCAGCTGCTCCGAAAATAGTAAGAAGCAGGGAGATGAACAGGATCCGTGTGTTCGTATAGAACTGGCTGCGGCAGTCGAGGAAGGCGACTTCCGTGCCGGTGTCCGATTCATGAACCAGATAATAGTAATTTCCGCGGCGGTGGAAGCGGCTGTCGGACTGTACGGCGGCTTTTGCGTACTCGATCGTCTCCGCCTCCGAAAGGGCGGCGATATGACCGGACACAAGATCCGTCGTCTTCATATTTTTATCGAATGTCACATAGAAATATCGTGTCTGATAGCTGAATTCGGGAGAACTCTGATACCGTTTCGACAGGAAGAGGTATTTATCCAGGAGGGTTCCCGGATTTTTTTCTTCGGCGGTGATCAGCTCGCCGTTGTTATCCAGAATGAGATTCAGTGTTTCGAAGGCTTCATGGCGTGTGGCGGCGATATTGATCGCGTAGACCAGCCCGCCGATAAACGACATCACGCAGGTAAAAGAAAGAAGCGCAATCAGGATAAAACGCCTGCGAAGTTTATCGATGGATTTCTTGTTCATGGTTTCTTCTCTCCATTATTCCAGAACGTAACCCTGCTCTTCATCTCCGGATATTTCGATTTGTGACGAGACGGACCGGAGTTTCCGCCTCAGAAATGAGACGTAAAGGTTCACGGTATCCGGCGTCGCCTCCGGTTCTCCGTTCCAGATGTGTCCGATCAGGAAGGAAGTTTCAATCGTCCGGCCGGGGTTCAGCATAAACGTCTGGAGAAGTTCAAATTCCTTGACTGAGAGACGGACCGTGTTTTCACAGACAAGCTCAAAACTTTCGGATCGAAGCGATGCGTCCCGGTAGCGGATATCATCCGGGTGATACGATGTGCCGCGGCGTGTCAGGGCGCGCACACGGGCCAGCAGCTCTTTCATGGAAAACGGTTTCGTGAGATAATCGTCGGCACCCGCGTCTAACCCGTCCACGCGGTCATCGATCTCGGATTTTGCCGTGAGAAGCAGAACCGGCGTGAGAATGTTCAGATTGCGGGCGGAGCGCAGCACAGTGATGCCGTCCATCTTCGGCATCATAATATCGAGAATAATTACATCGTAGCTGTCGGTCTGAATGTGGAGGAGCGCATCCTCTCCGTCGAAAACGGAGTCGACTGCGTAACCCTCGTGTGCAAGAATCGCGGTCAGAGCACGGTTCAGATCGGCGGTATCTTCAGCGAGAAGCAGTTTCATGATGACGTCAACTCCTGTTCTTCTGATCGGATATCGGATCGGTCTGTTCTGCGTTTGCGTCCTGAATCATATCGCGGATGGTCTGCATCGAGAGGTCGGTCGATGCCAGTTCGTCCGCGCAGCGCTTCAGCTCGTGGATGATCAGGCCGGTCTGGGGTCCGGTGTCCTGTTTGTATTTCATATGGTGCTCGAGAGCGGCCCATGTGTCCATCGAGATGGTCCGGAGCTGGATCTCGGCGTAATGGCCGTCGGAAAGCTGAAGAATCATATGATAGCTCCGGTAGCCGTTCGGTTTCGCGTGCCGGATATAATCTTTTTCGAGGACGACCGTGACATCCGGCAGGGCGCGGATCCGGTTACGGATCGCGTAGATGTCATCGACGAACGCGCAGACGATACGCAGACCGATGGCGTCATGAATTGTGACGAGAGCGGATTCCGGTGTCTCCGGAAGACCGTTCCGGCGGCATTTTTCCCGCATACTTTCTTCGGTCTTGATCCGCGCGAGAATATGTTCGATCGGGTCCATCCCGAGGGTATTTTTCAGTTCTCCCCGGATTTTGCCGACTTCCTTTTCAAGCCACGCCATATCCCGCTCGAGTTCCGGGCGGTGCGTGCCGTAAATACTGTTTTCCATGTGTCTGACTCCATAATCGATTTTGGCCTGTGGCCGGACCGGCTCTGTCTATTCTAGTTCATCGGAGTCTTTTTTGCCAGACGGGACCGGATTTTTTCCTGAAAAGTTCATATTTTTTGAAATTTTTCGCGTGACATCCCGTTTGAATCATGTATAATGAGGTCGAATGGAAGTATTTTTTTCGATACAATCCGAAAATCTATGCACACTGTACTGGATTCATTTTTGAAAAGAGGTAATGGGCTATGTCACAACTTGATCTTGGCAAATACGGGATCACCGGAGCAACGGAGATTATCCACAATCCGTCCTACGATGAGCTTTTCAGCGAGGAGACAAAACCGGGTCTGACCGGATACGATGTCGGACGCGTCAGCGAGCTGGGCGCTGTCGATGTTATGACCGGAATTTACACCGGACGTTCTCCGAAAGATAAATTTATCGTTATGGACGAGAACTCGAAGGACACCGTCTGGTGGACTTCCGACGAGTATAAAAATGACAACCATCCGGCTTCTGAGGAAGCATGGAAGGCGGTGAAAAAGATCGCACAGGATGAGCTGTCCGGAAAGAGACTGTTCGTCGTCGATGCGTTCTGTGGTGCGAACAAGGATACACGCATGGCGATCCGCTTCATCATGGAGGTCGCGTGGCAGGCACATTTCGTCACAAATATGTTTATCCGGCCGACGGCGGAGGAACTCGAGAATTTCGAGCCGGACTTCATCGTCTACAACGCGTCCAAGGCAAAGGTTGAGAACTACAAAGAGCTCGGACTGAATTCCGAGACCGCGGTTGTTTTCAACATCACGAGCCGTGAGCAGGTGATCATCAATACATGGTACGGCGGTGAGATGAAGAAAGGTATGTTCTCTATGATGAACTACTACCTCCCACTTAAGGGTATGGCTTCTATGCACTGCTCTGCTAATACAGACATGGACGGCAAGAACACAGCGATCTTCTTCGGTTTGTCCGGAACAGGTAAGACTACACTTTCTACAGATCCTAAGCGTCTTTTGATCGGTGACGATGAGCATGGTTGGGATGACAACGGTGTATTCAACTTCGAGGGTGGCTGCTATGCTAAGGTTATTGACCTTGACAAAGAGTCCGAGCCGGATATTTACAATGCAATTAAGCGTGACGCTCTTCTTGAGAACGTTACTTTGGATGAGAATGGTAAGATTGATTTCGCAGATAAGAGCGTAACAGAGAATACTCGTGTATCTTACCCAATCGAGCACATCGAGAACATCGCTAAGAAGGTAAACGGAATTTCAGCTGGTCCTGACGCTAAGGATGTTATCTTCCTTTCAGCTGATGCATTCGGAGTACTTCCTCCTGTATCAATCCTTACACCGGAGCAGACAAAGTACTACTTCCTTTCAGGATTCACAGCTAAGCTTGCAGGTACAGAGAGAGG
>CADBRN010000056.1 GCA_902797025.1 uncultured Lachnospiraceae bacterium | reverse complement strand
GAAAACATTCCCAGGCGTTGTCGCACTCAACCACATGTCGTTGAATGTAAAACCTGGAGAAATCCTCGGACTGATCGGCGAAAACGGCGCCGGAAAATCGACACTGATCAAGGTTCTCACCGGTGTACACAAACCGGATATGGGACAGATCTTCGTCGACGGTCAGGAGAAAAAGTTCAAGAATCCGCAGGAAGCGATCAGCGCAGGCATTGCCTGTGTATACCAGGAGCTGAATATCGAGAAACTCCTGAGCATCACAGACAATATCTACATCAACAAGTGGATTCACAAAGGCAAACTTCTGGATTACGGAACGATGCATAAGAAAGCGGCGGAAATCATGAAGTCGCTCGGACAGGATGTCGATGTTCATAAAGCGGCGGGTACCTATGGAATGGGTATTCAGCAGATGATTGAGATCGCAAAGGCTATCCTGGTCAACGCAAAATGCATCATTATGGATGAGCCGACCTCTTCTCTTTCCGAGAAGGAGATCAACCAGCTGTTCAAGACGTGCCGTGAGCTGAAAGCACGCGGTATCGGCATCATTTTCGTTTCTCATAAACTTGAGGAACTGTTTGAACTGTGTGATCGTGTCGAGGTCATCCGTGACGGCGAGTATATTGATACAAAGCCGACAAATGAATGGGACAATGACGGACTGATCAAGGCAATGGTCGGTCGTTCTCTGGATAACCAGTTCCCGAAGGAAGTCGGAAAAAGATCAAAAGAGCCGATGCTGAAAGTTGAGCATCTGATGGAGGGCGGTGTCCTCAACGATGTCTCATTTGAAGCGTACGGCGGTGAGATCCTCGGATTTTCAGGTCTGGTTGGTGCGGGACGTACGGAGACGATGCGTGCGATCTTTGGCGCGGATAAACTGGACAGCGGGAAAATATATGTAAAAGGTAAAGAAGTCCATATCAAGAACCCGAAGGATGCGATCAAGAACGGAATCGCACTCCTCACAGAGGACCGTAAGGGGCAGGGACTTGTGTTACCGCAGACAATCAAGCTGAACATGGTACTTTCGAACCTGAAGGGATTCTCGAACGGAATTTTCCTGAATGACAAGAAGATTGAGGAAGAGGACGCGAAACGTATCAAAGAACTTTCGATTAAATGTACGTCGATGAATGAGGCGGTGCATCAGCTTTCCGGTGGTAACCAGCAGAAGGTCGTTATCGGTAAGTGGCTGAATTCCGACTGCGACATCATTATTTTCGACGAGCCGACCCGTGGTATCGATGTCGGTGCGAAAGTCGAGGTTTACCAGGTCATGAACCAGCTGGTAAAGCAGGGTAAGTGCGTAATCATGGTCAGTTCCGAGATGCCCGAGGTGCTCGGCATGAGTGATCGTGTTATCGTTATGCGCGGTGGAAAAGTTACCGGTACAATGAAACGTGGAGATGACGCTTTCAATCAGGAATCTATCATGAAAGCAGCTTGGGAGGTTTAATAGAATGGCTAATTCAACCAAAAAGAAAAACAGTAGTCTTGTACAGTACATCGGTACGTTTGCCGCTTTGATCATCCTTTGTGTTATCATTGCGGTCGCTTCACCGAACTTCTTGAAATATTCGAACCTGATGTCCGTGCTGAAACAGACATCCTTCAATGCTCTGGTTTCCACCGGAATGCTTCTCTGCCTGATCACTGCAGGTATTGATCTTTCCGTTGGTGCGAACGCTACATTCGCAGCCTGCGTAGCCGGTGCTATGGTTCAGGCGGGCATTAAGAACGCAGCGGTTCTTTTCATCGTCTGTGTTGTGATCGGCGCGCTGGTCGGACTTGCAAACGGACTTCTTCTCACCAGACTTCATCTGCCTCACCCGTTCGTATCTACTCTGGGTATGAAGAATGTACTCTGGGGTGCAGCACTGATCGTTACCGCCTCACAGATGATTTCCTTCTCCGGTACCGGAGCAGACGGAATCATGTGGCTCGGTTCCGCTACGATCGGCGGGTTCCCGATCAGCTTCATCATTGTCGTTATCCTCTACATCCTGATGCATATTCTTCTTACAAGAACCGCACTCGGACGTTCGATCTACTGCGTAGGCGGCAACCCGGAGGCTACAAGACTTTCCGGTATCAACTCCGCTAACGTTCTTACATTCTGCTATCTGATGTCCGGAGTATTCGCAGGACTTGCCGGTATTGTTTCCATCGGCCGTTCCGGTATCTGCAACGGCGCAAACGCGATTCAGCCGTACGATACAGACGCGATCGCTGCCTGCATCATCGGTGGTGCATCCTTCATGGGTGGTAAAGGAACGATGCTCGGAACAATGCTCGGAGCACTGATCATCGCAGTCCTTCGTAACGGATTCACTCTTCTGTCTGTATCTTCTGCAGTTCAGAACCTTGTTCTTGGTCTTGTTATCATCGGCGCCGTCCTCCTCGATGTCGTCCGTGAGCAGTCTGAGGCGAGAGCTCGTCGTATTGAGGCTGCTAAGCAGGCTAAGTAATTCTCTTAACGAGAAATACAAATCACTTGAACAAAAGGCAGGCGGTTCCATTCAAGGAAACGCCTGCTTTTTATCGTGGTGCGAAGTCCGGCGTGTTTCCGCCTGGTTATCCTAAAACCGATTTCAATATGCAATCGGCAATCGGATAACAGTAAAAAAAGGACACTGCCGACTCACGAAAGGAGTGAATCGGCAGTGCCCTGATGATCCCCGGGATATTTCGTTGTTAAAAAAGCCGGCTGTTATCGAATCGGGAGTACGACTCTTCCGGATTCATACGACTCCTTGCAGCGGTATGCTGCCTCGGAAACAGCGGTTCCGTCGTATACGGTCAGGTCGGTCGGCTTTGTGTTGTTGCGGATGTGATTTGTGAAAGCGGTCATCTCGGCTACAAAAGCGGAGTGCCAGCGCTCAAGGAAGTCCTGATAGTACTCCTGATGCGCACCGTTCTCATCGATGATCTCCAGAAGGTTTTTCGCGCCGACACTGGCGATTCTGAGCGTGCCTTTCGTTCCGATGATCTCGGTTTCTACGTTACATCCGGCCGGATGCGTGCGGTTCGCGAAGAGAAATCCAACAGCTTCATTATCCATCTGAAGCACTGCGACAGCATTGTCGGCATCGTTGAGCTCCTTGTAAAGGTCAAACTCAAATGCAGCGCCGAGACCCCAGACGTTCTTCACGTTTGCACCGGTGAACCAGCGAACGAGATCGATGTCATGGACACACATATCAAGGAACTGACCGCCGGAATGCGGTGCGAATTTCAGCGTGCCTTCGATCGTGGAACGCGGATCCTGAGTATAGGAGCGGACGAGTACGACCTTACCGATCTTTCCTTCGTCGACTTTCTTCTTTGCCTCCGCGTAGGACGGGTCAAACCGTCTCATAAAACCGAGCTGGAAGATCAGATCCGGATGTGCCTCGACAACCTTTTCCGCATCCTTGCACTGCGCAACGTCGGTACCGAGCGGCTTTTCGCAGAAGACATGCTTGCCGTGTTCCATCGCGATTGCGATCTGCTGTGTGTGAAGGAAAGAGGGGGTGACGATTGCGATACCGTCAAGTTCCGGATTGGAACACATTTCTTCGAAATCACTGTAGACATTCTTTACGCCGAGTTCAGCGGCTACTTTTTTCGCCTGTTCCGCGTTCACGTCGCAGATTGCAGCGAGCTCGACACCCGGGATCTGAGTTGCAAGGTTTTTTGCGTGTTCATAACCGAGACGTCCGAGTCCGACAGAACCGATCTTGATCGTTTTCATTCTTATATCCTCCGTTTCTGAGTTGAACTTGTGTGTTCCAGATGTAGTTGTCCCTTTCGGTGATTATATTATAGAAGAGAAACGATACTTATGGTAGCAAAATATTGCTGAAGTATGATTGAATCCCCTGTGTAAAACAGCAAATAACGAAAGAAAAGATATAAAATATTGCTGCGACAGCATGAGATTCTGTAGCCTCACCGGTTTTCTGCCTTTTTCCGCCGTTTTCTTGTACGTTTTCTTGTCACGATATGCCGGATCGCGAGAAAAGCGCAGATTGCGAGGGCACTCAGGAAACCGAGCGCTCCGATTGCCGGTATGCCGAGCAGCTTCGGTTTCATATCGGTCGTACAGACAATGCTGGATCCGATCAGCAGTCCTGCGACCCACATTCCCATGACGAGGTTCCGGATCAGCTTCCGGAGCAGGGCGGAGAGAGCAGGAGTCGCGTCGAGCTCAAGGTTTACCCGGGCCTGGCCCCGCAGGTATTCTTCCAGAGCGCTTTTAACCAGCGGAGGTATCTCCACGGTTTTATATGCGGAGCGATAGAGCTGTTTTCCGCCGCGCATCAGCTCTTTTCTCAGATCAAAGTGCTCAAGGTAATCTTCGCGCATTCGGTTTGATGCGATTTCGATCATATTGATATCCGGGCTGATCTCAGAGAGGACTCCTTCCATATGGGTCAGTCCCCGCGCGAGCATAGATACTCCGTGAGGCAGTCTCATTTGATTGTTTTTCATCACGTCGAGAATCTCTTCCAGAAACTGTGCGACGTTGATACTGCCCATCGAAGATTTTGTATAGCGTCCGAGAAGCTCCCGGAGGTCCCGGTACAGCAAGCCGGAATCGGGTTTTTCGTCAAGATCACAGAGATCCAGCAGGGCGCCTTCCACGATCGACACATCGTTCACCGCGATACCCTGTACTCCGCGGATCATACATTTCCGGTCATGATCGGTGAGACGTCCCATCATTCCCATATCAATCCAGACAATCTTTCCGTCGGATACTTTTACATTGCCGGGGTGGGGATCTGCGTGAAAGAAACCGTCATCCATTACCTGCTTGATGTAGTTGTTGACGAGTTTGTTTCCGATCTCATCAAGATCATATCCGGCTGCCTTCAGGTGCGCGTTCTCGTTGATCGCAAATCCGTCGACGTATTCCATGACAAGAACGCGCTGGGTCGTAAATTCCCGGTATAACTTCGGAACACGAATATACGCGATTCCGGAGTTGTTCCGGGCAAATTCCTCGATGTTCGCTGCCTCCTGAAGAAAATCCATCTCTTCCTGAGCAACTTTCCACATCTCATCAAGAACCATATTAAGATCCACGACATCCTTGAGATTTCCGATGGGCGGAAGAAGACGGACGGAACGGTGCAGCAATCCGATGTCACGGGCCATGATGTCATAGATTCCCCTGCGCTGAACCTTGACAACCACTTCTTCGCCGGTCGAAAGGACCGCGTGATGAACCTGGGCGATCGACGCGGAGCCAAGGGGCGTCTCGTCGATCGCTCCGAAGATGGTATGCCAATCCTCGCGGTAGGAATGATTGAGTACATCCTCTACCTCGGAGAACGGCATCGGGGTTACGTTCGAGTTAAGCTTCATCAGCTCAGTGCAGTAGCGCTGCGGGAGAATGTCGGAGTGAAGCGACATGATCTGTCCCAGCTTGATGTAGGTCGGACCGAGCTCTTCCAGAATGATGCGAAGTTTCTCAGGCGTGATACCGCGCGTGATCTTGTTTTTGCGCAGAACCCCCGTGATTTCTTTGAGCCGTTCCCGATTATCTATTTTTGCCTGATCTTTCTTTCCCACAATGCCTCCGACATCGGTGCGCAGATGTTTTATTCCTCCCCGGTTTCTTCCTGTCCGGCGGTGCGGTTTTCATGATTCTTCAGTTCCTCATTGTCCGGTGTGAAGTCCGTTTTCGTCTCGTTTTTTAACTTTTCCTGAGTCTGAAGGATCTTTGTCTTCAGGGCGTCGAGCTCATCCATCGTCATTCCTGCAAGTTTGACGCCGATATCATCGCTTCCGTCCGGCTTCTTTTGATTCCTGTCGATCGTCTGGCGGAGATTGTGCTTCAGTTCTTTGTTCAATTCCTTTCCCTGTTCGACGGTAATTTCTCCCTTTTTTGCGAGATTGTCGATCAGTTCGGAAGATTTTTCCGTGGTTTCCGCAACTGCGCCGATGCCTGCGAGCACCAGCTTTTTCAGTCCGTCGCCAAGTTTATATCCATCTGCCATAATGATTCCTCCCTGAATTCTTCAAAAAGATAAACGACTGTGTGACAGATAACAGACCGGTTTCATTATAAATGATCAAAACAGCGCGAGAAGCTTCGGGACGAAGATGATACATCCGATGATCGCGGCATTGATCGCCGCGATCAGGACGGCTCCTGCCGCCGCGTCCTTCGCCTTCTTCGCAAGCGGATGGCGTTCCTCTGTCACGAGGTCGACGGTTGATTCCACCGCGGTGTTCACAAGCTCAAGAGCCAGCACAAGACCAAAAAGAGTGAGAACGATCATCCATTCTGTAATCGAGATGCGAAGAGCGAATCCCGCGATCAGAACGAGGGTGACGAATCCAAGGTGAATCTTGATGTTGCGTTCGGTCTGTATCGTCGCGAAGATCCCTGCAAATGCGTGATAAAAGCTTTTCGCGAGAGATTGCCGCTTTCTTTGCCGGCTGTCTCTTTTACTCAAATGGTTCATGCCAGATTCCTTCTTGTGCAGCGTGCGGGCAACAGCGGTGTCAGAATAACGAGTGATCAATTAATCGCGCACTACTACGGAAATTCCATTCGGAATGCAGGTAAGAGACGCGTTTTCACCTTTGATCTCCCTGGCCATGCGGTATGCAGTTTCGAGATCCGGAGCATACGTCATCTTCAGCCCTTCGATCATCTCTTTGCGGTTCTCATCCGCGACAAAAATCACCTTTGCCCGCAGATTTACCCGTGCGAGAATCTGTGCGCACCACTGGTCTGCAATCGTGTCCTCCTGCTTCGTGTCGAGACATTTTTTATAAAAAGTCTCAATATCAGGCTGATCGGCGATCTGGTGATAGAAGGAGTCGCCGCCGGTTCCGTCCGAGCAGGATGCGAGCATGATCAGCACACCGCCTTCATTGACCGTCGCCTCTCCGGCTGTCATTCCCTTCGGGGACTGATATGCATTCTGATCCAGCGGATATCCTCCGTTCGTCGTGATCACAATATCCGCCATCGCAGGTTTGACGACCGCGTAAGAAGCGATAAACTCACAGCCCTTTCTGTGGGCGGTTTCCATGTTGCCGGCAAAAGCGGCTACGGTTTTCTTGTTCTCATCGATCACGACATTGACGATATAGGCAAGCTTTGCCATCTTTGCGGCGGCGATCATATCCTTATGAATCGGGTTGCCGTCGAGAATGCCTGTGCGTGCATACGGACTGTCGATGAATTTCGAGCAGTGGTTGCCCATGACGGTGACGGCATCACAGATTCCGGGAAGAACGCTCTTGCGTCCTCCCGAGAAACCTGCGAAAAAGTGCGGCTCAATGAAGCCTTCCGCGATGAGAAGGGAAGCCTCGGCAGCCGCTTTGTCGATGATACAGTCCGGCCCGGAAGGAAGCGTACCGATCTTTACGTTGCGGGAAGGATCATGAGCATCATGCACGATGATCCGGTCACGGTATTCTTCGTACAGTTCATCTCCGAGTTTCTCGCGGAGTTCATCCGCCGTCGTCTCGCGATGGAATCCCGTAGCAACAAGAAGCGTGATCCGGATATCGGGATTTCCCTCATGAAGTTCCCGGATCATATTCGGGAGGATATCGCGGCTCGGTACGGGACGGGTATGATCGCTGATAATAATGACCGCGTCCGGTTTGCCTTTCGCCAGCTCTGCGAGACGGGGACTGTCGATCGGATGGTCCATCGCTTCTTTTACGATCTCCAGGCCGTCGCGGCTGCTTTTTAATTCGTCGATTCTTGAAGTCAACACCGGTGTATCCACCGGGACGTCGAGTGAATAGGAACTACGTCCATAACGAAATTTTACTGTTTTCGATTTGGTGTTTTGGCTTGTTTTAATTTGTTCTAACATGACTCGATATTCATAATCCTCCTATAAGTTTATATAACAATACGTTTTAATATAAGACAGTGTGTTTTATACAAAATTGGTATCACCCGGATCGTGTGTGTACAAGTTCAAAATAACACGTATGAGCACAAAATGAAAGCTTTTTAAGAGCAAAATTACCGGATCGTTTTCATACGCCGTGAGCAGGAAATCCCGTGCCTCGATAGGCGGCGGGATGAATTGCGATAAGCTTTGGCTGGCATTGAAAAGTCAGCGAATGTGATATATCATAATGTCAGCTGACTTAATGAGAAGTTGTATTCGATCTTTTAAAAAACGTTTCAGCCTTTACTCTGTCGGAGTTTCCGGAACGATATAGTTAAGAAGGTGAGGATATTTTATGTGCAAACGTTTCATGATTTTTCTGACCGTTGCCACAAGCATTGCATTGTTATCCGCTTGCGGAGAGAGTCAGACATCGCAGAAAAACGATACACCGATTCAAACGACTGCACCACAGCCTACAAAAGCATTAACACCGATTCAAACGACAACACCGCAGCCTGCAAAAGCATTAACGCCAGAACAAGGCTCTGAGCATGATACGGTTTCCGCACCGACTCCGACAACTGCTCCGGAGGACACAAATCCGTACGGATATGATATGCATGAATACACGGACGGCGAGGATCTGTATTATGACAACGAGGACGATTTCGAAGACGAAGAAGAAGCAGAAGACTACTATGACGATTATGGACAGTGAAAATTGAAAACGGATTAAAGAGGTTCAGGACAATGAAAAAACAGGAAAAGAATGATTGACAAGTCAGGAAAGTTATAGTATAGTTTCTATTGTTGATGCGGCAAGTTAATTCGCATCGGAAATGCGCGAGTGGCTCAGGGGTGGAGTACAACCTTGCCAAGGTTGGGGTCGCGGGTTCGAATCCCGTCTCGCGCT
>CADBRN010000055.1 GCA_902797025.1 uncultured Lachnospiraceae bacterium | reverse complement strand
TTTGTTTTGTATTCGGAGCATTAGCTCAGGTGGTAGAGCACTTGACTTTTAATCAAGTTGTCCGGGGTTCGAGTCCCCGATGCTTCATAACAGACCGTTCGGTGGTTCCGGGCGGTTTTTTATTTCTCCTGAAAGAGTAATCTTAAGAGACACAGGCGGACAATCTATGATAATATTTGATTTGTAGTCTGAAGATAAGATCAGGAAGAGGATTTCTAATATGAAAAATTCAAGTCGCTTCTTTGCGAACAGGGAATGTGAGTATTATCCTTGCCATAAGGGTATTGACGATTTGAACTGTATGTTCTGTTATTGTCCTTTCTATTTGGAAGAAAAATGTCCGGGTCATCCGGAATGGGTTCAGTCGAAACGGGACGGTAAGAGAATCAAGGACTGTACGAACTGCATATTTCCGCACAAACCGGAGAATTATGACGTTATTATCCGATGGATTGTTTCAAGAAATAACGGAACAGCAGATTAAAGGGGAGTATTATGTCAGGCAACAGAAAAAAGAAAGAGAAGAAGGGCGGCGGAGCCTTCACCGTTATTATTTTGATCCTCGCAGTTGTGATGATTCTTGTCATGGTATTTCAGGGGAATGTACTTGACCGATTGATCGGAAGAAGTTCTTCAGGGAACGCAGTATCTTCCTCAAGCGGGTTTCGGATGCATTTCGTCGGAACAACCGGCGATGACGAGATCGCTGCAGAATCGGCGTCCGCTTCGTCATCAGAGGCGGAAACACAGAGTTCCGGGGAGGTTCTGCAGCTGTCGGGCTATAATGTCCACAGTGACAATGCGCTGATGGTCCGTCTTTCTGATGGAGCGGTGTTTTTCGACAAGGCGAGCGGGGATAAGATGTATCCTGCTTCGATGACGAAGATCATGACCTGCATCGTCGCACTTGAGCATATATCTGATCTGAATGCCCAGATTACGATTTATCAGGAGGATATTGATGCGCATTTCAAGGAGGGAGCTTCCCGTGCCGGGTTTGTGGCGAATGAGACCGTTCCGGTCAGAGATGTTCTCTACGGGATCATGCTTCCGTCAGGTGCGGAGTGCTGCACGGCTATCTGCAGGTACGTATCCGGTTCCGAACAGTCGTTCGTGGAACAGATGAATCAGAAGGCGAAGGAAATCGGTATGGAGAACACGAACTTCACAAATTCCATCGGCCTTCACGACGAGAATCATTATTCGACGTGTCAGGATTTTATCAAGCTGGAAGAGTATGCTCTGAAAAACGATACATTCCGGAAGATTTTCACAACCCGTGATTACACGACGACAGCGACGGAGCAGCATCCGACAGGAATTGCTCTGACAAATAACTGCTTTAAACATCTTGCAACGATCAATCTGCCAAATGGCGCACTGTTTGAGGGCGGAAAAACCGGGTATACCGCGGCTGCGCTTCAGACGCTTGCGAGTATTGCAAAATATGGGGATGAGGAGTATATTATGGTGACCGCACACGGCGGCGGCGCCGCACATGCAAATATCGATGATGCGGTTACGCTTTACGGAAGACTTGGAACGGATGAGGTGGCCGGAACGGAACCGACTGCAGAACCGACTGCAGAACCGACTGCAGCGCCGACTGCGGCACCTGCTTCGGATACGGCAGAAACACCGGCCGCGTAAGGCAGACAAAACGGAGGAAAAGATTATGAACGAGAGCATCCAGTCGCTGAAGATGAAATATCTTCGGGGACTGTCTGAGATCTATCCGGACATCGCGAGTGCTTCAACACAGATTATTAATCTGCAGTCAATTCTGAATCTTCCGAAGGGAACGGAACATTTTATCACGGATATTCACGGCGAGTACGAGGCATTTTCTCATGTTCTCCGAAACGGATCAGGGGCAGTCAAAAAGAAAATCAAAGATGTGTTCGGGCGGACGCTCAGCACGGCAGAAACCAATACACTTTCAACCCTGATTTATTATCCGAGAAGAAAGATGGACCTGATCCGGAAAACAGAGCCGGATATGGACGACTGGTACCGCGTGACGCTGTATCGTCTGATCGAGGTATGCAAACGCGCATCCTCAAAATATACGCGTGCGTATGTTCGCAAGATGCTGCCGGCTGATTTTGCATATGTGATTGAGGAACTGATCACTGAGAAAGCGGAGATTCAGGATAAGGAGGCGTATTACAACGCGATTATCGATACGATTATCGATATCGGCAGGGCGGAGCCGTTTATCATCGCTCTTTCAGAGCTGATTCAGAAGCTGGTTGTCGAGCACCTTTATATTCTCGGAGATATCTATGACCGGGGGCCGGCGGCGGACAAAATCATGGACCGCCTTATGAACTACGGTTCGGTCAGCATCACCTGGGGAAATCACGATATGGTCTGGATGGGGGCGGCGGCCGGATCGGCCGCCTGCATCGCCACCGTGCTGCGTCTTTCCATCCGTTACAGCAACCTCGATACGCTTGAGGAAGGTTACGGGATCAATCTGCTTCCTCTGGCGACATTTGCGACTGAAATTTACGGGGATGATCCCTGTGAGCTGTTCGGAAAAATCCGCTCCGATGGGTTCAGCGGTGCAGAGGATATCCTGAACAGGAAGATGCACAAAGCAATTGCGGTGCTGCAGTTTAAACTGGAAGGACAGATTATCAAACGGAGAGGTTTCGGTATGGAAAACCGTCTCCTCCTTGATTTCATCGACTATCAGAACGGCACGATCACGCTGGACGGAAAAACGTATCCTCTGAGGGATACAAATTTTCCGACGATCGATCCGGAGGATCCGTACCGGCTCACGGAGGAAGAGGAGCATGTGATGGACCGTCTCTGCTCTGCATTTGTCCACTGTGAGAAGCTGCAGGAGCATATGAAGCTTCTGCTGACACGCGGGAGTCTTTTTATCACGTCGAATAATAATCTCCTGTATCACGGCTGTGTACCGCTTACAGAATCCGGCGAATTTATGAAGGCGGATATTTTCGGGAAGGAATATTGCGGAAAAGAGCTCTATGATATCCTGGAACAGTATGTGAGACTGGCCTTTGTCGGTGAGAAAGAGGAGAAGCTTTGCGGTCAGGACATTATGTGGTACATTTGGTGCGGACCGAAGTCGCCGCTGTTCGGTAAAGAGCGGATGACGACCTTTGAACGATACTTTATCGAGGATAAGGCGACGCATGCGGAGCCGAAAAATGCCTATTACCGGCTTCTGAATGATGAGGCGGCGATGAACCGGATTCTGTGGGAATTTGGTCTGAACGAAAACGCGCATATTCTGAACGGCCATGTTCCGGTTCTTCAGAGTGACGGAGAGAGTCCGGTGAAGTGCGGAGGAAAAGTTCTTCTGATCGACGGGGGATTCTCAAAAGCGTATCAGGGCAAAACGGGGATTGCGGGATACACGCTGATTTACAATTCCTATGGAATGAAGCTTGTCGCGATGCATCCGTTCACTTCGACCGAAGAAGCGATCATCAATGAAACGGATATCGAGCAGGATCAGATCATGGTAATGAGCGCTCCGAACCGCCTCCATGTATCAGATACGGACCGCGGCCGCCGGATTCAGGAGAGAATCGATGAGCTGCGGGAGCTTTTGAAAGAGTACCGCAAGGGTACAATTCAGGAACATAACTAAAACATAACGAAAAAATCAGGAGGCTGCCAAAACAGTCTCCTGATTTTTTAACTTTTGAATGAGCCTGAATCAGATCTTGAATCCCTTCAGCATATCACCGAGATTTGTCGTAAGCTCCTCGCTCTTCGGCAGTTTGTAATCGGAAGGCATACCGCCCTCATTGTCACGTCTGTCACGGCGCGGACGGTCGGAACGTTCCGCATTCTCCGGGCGCTCCTGAAGTGCCTTCATGGAGAGGCTGAGCTTGCCGTCTTTGACGTTAATAACTTTGACCTGAACCTCGTCGCCGACACTGAGGACGACAGAAGGATCCTTGATGCGGTTGTGAGAGATCTGGGATACATGAAGCAGGCCGGAGATGTGGTCGCCGAGATCGATAAAAGCGCCGTAGGGCTGAATATTTTCAACTTTTCCGCTCAGAATCGTTCCGACTTCGATCGAATTGATCTTTTTCTTTCTGGATTCGTCAGCCTGTGCGCGGAGAACGGCGCGTGCGGAAAGAAGAAGGCGGTTCTTTGCCTGATCTGCCTCGAGAACCTGGACCTGGATCTCTTTTCCGACATAGGTGCTCAGATCATCGACGTGCGTAAGTGCCAGATGCGAAGCCGGGATGAACGCCCGGATTCCTTCCAGATGTGTCACGACGCCTTTGTTGACAACCTCTTCAACCGTGACGGTCAGAACCGTTTTTTCAGTAAGATACTGGTTGATCTTATCCCAGTCAGCTTCGCCCTCATCCTTGAATGTATCGAAGGATTCGTCAACTGCTTTTGAGAGATCATCCATTGTCATGTTTTCTTCCGACATAATTCCACCTCATTTTTAATTATATTCTATTACCGGTTCACGGTTGAACCTGCAATAACCTTTGTTAAATCTTAATAAGTATAACACAGAAATGTCATGGCAGGAAGATAGAATTCTTCTGAAAATAAGGCAAAAAGGGCGGAAAAAGAGCCTGCACAGGCTTTCCTGCGCAGGCTCCTCAGATGGTTATTAAATGAAAGGTTGGTACACTATAGGATCAGACAATGCCCTGAGCCATCATTGCATCCAGAACTTTCAGGAATCCGGCGATATTGGCGCCTGCCACATAGTCGCCTTCTTTTCCGTATCTTCTGGCTGCGGAGTCGATATTTTCGACGATGTTCTCCATGATCTGGCAGAGTTTCTGATCAACCTCTTCGAATGTCCAGGAAATACGCTCATGGTTCTGAGTCATCTCGAGAGCGGAGGTCGCGACGCCACCTGCGTTTGCAGCTTTCGCCGGTCCGAAGATTACCTTGTTGTCCATGAGATATTTGGTTGCTTCGAGCGTGCACGGCATATTTGCGCCCTCGCACAGAGCGACACAGCCGTTCTCGACGAGCTGCTTTGCATCGTCGATGCCGACTTCATTCTGAGTCGCGCACGGAAGAGCGATGTCACATTTGATCTGCCATACACCGCGTCCCTCGTGGTACTCAGAATTCGGACGGTATTTCTTGTACTCGGTCAGTCTGGCTCTCTGAACTTCCTTGATCTCTTTGAGAGCTTCGACGTCGATGCCGTCCGGATCGTATACCCAGCCGGTGGAATCCGAGCAGGTAACCGGTTTTGCGCCGAGCTGATATGCTTTTTCGATAGCGTAGATCGCCACATTTCCGGCACCGGATACATCAACGATCTTTCCGTTCAGATCGATTCCGTTCTTCTTGAGAAGCGCACGGGTGAAATAAAGAAGACCATATCCGGTCGCCTCGGTTCTTGCGAGAGAGCCGCCGAAGGTCAGTCCCTTTCCGGTGAGGACACTCTGGTATGCATCGGTGATGCGCTTGTACTGTCCGTAGAGATATCCGATCTCGCGTCCGCCGACACCGATATCGCCGGCCGGTACATCGGTGTCCGGGCCGATATGTCTGTAGAGCTCGGTCATGAAGCTCTGGCAGAAGCGCATAACCTCTGCATCGGATTTGCCCTTCGGGTCAAAATCGGAACCGCCCTTGCCGCCGCCGATCGGCAGTCCGGTCAGGGAGTTTTTAAAGATCTGCTCAAATCCGAGGAATTTGAGAATTCCGATGTTTACGGACGGATGGAAACGAAGACCGCCCTTGTACGGTCCGATCGCGCTGTTGAACTGTACGCGGTATCCGCAGTTGACCTGAACCTGTCCGTTGTCATCGGTCCACGGAACACGGAATTTGATCTGGCGCTCCGGCTCGGTCAGACGCTCAAGCAGGGCGAGTTTTCTGTACTCATCCTCGTTCTCCTCGATGACCGGGCGAATGGACTCCAGAACTTCGCGGATCGTCTGATGGAACTCCGGCTGTCCCGGATTCTTCTCGATCACTTTCGCGATCACTTCATCTACATATGCCATAGCAGTGTACCTCCTGTTTTTCCTATATATGCGAGCAATTATACCATCGGGTTATGGAGGGTGCAATAATTATTTTTGAAAAATCGAAAATCACAGGTAAAATTATTCCGAAAATGGAAAAAACCGAATAATTTCATGTCATTATTATATCAGCACATATCAATATGATATAACAGGGCGGGTTGATTTTACGGATCCAAAGACCGGACGGAGCAGTATTGACAAATTACGGCCGCAGTTTACAAATCAGGTCAAATAGGGTAAGATAGGGGAGATTATAAGAGAAACTGTGTGCAGTTTCCCGGGAGTCAATAAAATAATTAAGAGGTGGAGAATGGACAAGTACGTCATTAAAGGAGGTACTCCTCTCGTCGGTGAAGTGGAAATCGGGGGAGCCAAGAATGCGGCGCTCGCTATCCTTACGGCATCGATTATGACAGATGAACCTGTCACAATCGACAATATTCCGGATGTAAGCGACATCAATGTATTACTTGAGGCGATTTCCGTGATCGGCGCAACGGTGGACCGGATTGACCGTCATACGGCTGTGATCAATGGAGTTACGATCGGATCCGTTGAGGTCGAGTACGAGTACATCAAGAAAATTCGTGCATCATACTATCTTCTCGGAGCACTGCTTGGCAAATATAAGCGCGCGGAGGTTCCGCTTCCGGGCGGATGCAATATCGGAAGCAGACCGATCGATCAGCATCTGAAGGGATTTCGTGCACTCGGAGCGGAAGTGGAGATCCGCAGCGGCAATATCATCGCCGAGGCAAAGTATCTTCACGGAGCACACATTTTCATGGATATGGTTTCGGTCGGTGCGACCATCAATATCATGATGGCGGCTGCGCTCGCGGACGGGAATACGATTATCGAGAATGCGGCAAGGGAGCCGCATGTCGTGGACGTGGCAAACTTCCTGAACTGCATGGGCGCGAATATCAAAGGCGCCGGAACGGATGTGATCCGCATCCGCGGAGTGAAGAGTCTTCATAAATGTTCGTATACAATCGTGCCGGATATGATCGAGGCGGGCACCTATATGTTCGCGGCGGCCGCGACGCGGGGAGATGTTCTCGTGAAAAATGTGATTCCGAAGCATCTCGAGGCGATGACCGCGAAGCTTCAGGAAATCGGCTGTGATGTTGAGGAGTTTGACGACGCGGTGAGAGTCGCCTGCAGACAGCGTCTCGGCCGGACGCATGTCAAGACGCTTCCGTATCCGGGATTTCCTACGGATATGCAGCCGCAGATGAGTGTTGTGCTTGCGCTTGCGCACGGCACAAGCATCGTGACGGAAAGCATCTTTGAGAACCGCTTTAAATATGCGGATGAGCTGATGCGGATGGGTGCGAACATCAAGATCGAGGGCAACACTGCGATTATCGACGGCGTGGAGCGTTTAAGCGGTGCGAGAATCTCCGCTCCGGATCTCCGGGCGGGCGCGGCTCTTGTCATCGCGGGACTCGCGGCGGACGGATATACCGTAGTCGACGACATCGTCTATATCCAGCGCGGATATGAGGATTTTCCGGGAAAACTGCGCGGCATCGGGGCTGAGATCAGTCAGGTGAGCGAGGAAAAAGAAATTCAGAAATTCCGCATGCGTGAGGTTATCTGAGCGCAGTGGATTTTAAACTGCCGGACCGGCGATCAGCCGTCCGGCGTTTTTTTCGCAGATAATAAAGAAAAAGCCGTGTTGTCCGGGCAGAAGAAGCGCCTCATTGGACATTTTCATCCATCTGTCCAACACCGGCCGAAATTCCCTTGACGATACAGAGGAAAGTGATTATTGTATTCACAGAGTTAAGGCAATTAAATAATGTTCTCTTATTCAGAGTGGCGGAGGTACATAGGACCTGTGAAACCACGGCAACCCCGTCCG
>CADBRN010000054.1 GCA_902797025.1 uncultured Lachnospiraceae bacterium | reverse complement strand
TCAGATGGACGGCGCAATCCTTGTTGTTGCTGCTACTGACGGTGTTATGGCTCAGACTAAGGAGCACATCCTTCTGGCTCGCCAGGTTGGTGTTCCGAAGATCGTTGTTTTCCTGAACAAGTGCGATATGGTCGATGATCCGGAGCTGATCGAGCTCGTTGAGATGGAGGTTACCGAGCTTCTTGACGAGTACGGATTCGAGGATACCCCGATCGTTCGCGGTTCCGCTCTGAAGGCACTTGAGGATCCGAACAGCGAGTGGGGCGACAAGATCATGGAGCTCCTTTCCGTTGTCGACGAGCATATTCCGACTCCGGAGCGCGATACAGATAAGCCGTTCCTGATGCCGGTAGAGGATGTCTTCACGATCTCCGGACGTGGTACTGTTGCGACCGGTAGAGTTGAGCGTGGAACCCTTCGTCTGAATGATCCGGTTGAGATCCTTGGTATCAAGGACGAGGTCAAGACCTCTGTCGCAACCGGTATCGAGATGTTCCACAAACTCCTTGACGAGGCTATGGCCGGTGATAACATCGGTGTTCTGCTTCGTGGTATTGAGCGTACCGGAATCGAAAAAGGACAGGTTGTCGCTAAACCGGGAACCGTTACCTGCCACAAGAAATTCACGGCTCAGGTATACGTACTGACCAAAGACGAGGGCGGTCGTCACACACCGTTCTTCAACAACTATCGTCCGCAGTTCTACTTCAGAACAACAGACGTTACCGGTGTTATCACTCTTCCGGAAGGCACTGAGATGTGCATGCCGGGCGATAACGTCGAGATGACCATCGAGCTGATCCACGCAGTCGCTATGGAGCAGGGACTTACCTTCGCTATCCGTGAGGGCGGCCACACCGTAGGATCCGGCCGTGTAGCTTCCATCATCGAGTAAAACTCCGCGGCAGCTGCGAGAAGCCCTAAAACGAAAAAAGAGTCTGTCACCCGCATGAATGCGGTGGCAGGCTCTTTTTTCGTTTTAGGGCGCGGCGATCGCTGCGACCTGGCAGGCGTAAGCCTGCCAGATGCTTCTCGAAAAGAAAGTTTTGCTAAACAGATAAGAAAGTTATAAGATAGACATAACAAGATGAAATATAAAAAGGCAAAGGAAAGATAAGGTTATGATGTATCCGTATATGACGCTGAATGACGATACAGAAATTACCCATTCTGAAATGCAACCTGACGGAAGAGTAAAGGTTTACATTGAAACGCCGGATGATGAAGGGGGATTTCGGAACGCTACGTGCTGGCTGCCTGATTTTCACTGGGAAAATAATGGATATACAGAGGAAGAAATGCAGCGTTGGAATAAGCTGATCAGGGATAACGCACATTTGATTATTGAATTCTCCCAGGAGGGAGGAATCCTGAATGCCACAGCTGTTTAAAATTGGCCCCTATTCCATCTATTTCTGGTCAAATGAAAGCAATCCGTTGGAAACGGTACATGTTCATATTTCCGAAGGAAGAGCAACGGCGAATGCAACAAAAATCTGGATCACAAGCAGAGGAAAGGCATTGCGCTGTAATAATAATTCAGCAATACCGGAACACATTCTCACCCGAATGGAGCGTTATTTGGAAGCAAACAGTGAATATATAATTCACGTGTGGAAGAATCAATTTGGTAAGGTAGAATATTATATTTAAGATTCATATTCGATAGCAGCTGCAGAGTCAGCCAACGCATACATGCGGAGGGCCGGCTCTGTTTTCGTTTCCGAAGGCGCGGCGGAAGCTGAAGAAATTCTCCGAAAAAATGAATGAAACCCCGCTCTCCCCTCCTCTTATATACAGATGCGCATCAAACGAATGAACAGGAGACAGAAAATGACTGACAGAGAGATCGTCATCCGGCTGCAGGCGGGAGATCAGACGGCGTTTGAAGAACTGTATGAACGATACAGCGGTCCGATGTTCCGATCCGCCCGGGTGCTGCTGGGAAACAGTGAGGATGCAGAGGATGTGCTGCAGGAGACATTTGTAACCTGCTATTTTCATATCGGAGAGCTCGAAAGACCGGAGAGCGTGAGATACTGGCTGTTCCGGATCATGCGCCGGTCCGCTTACCGCCTTGGCAAAAAGCGGAGAGCGGAAACTCCGGATGAAGACATCAACCGCCTGCGGGACACCGCGGAGAGTGAGGAGATCGGGCCGGAGGAACACACCGTTTCCTCCGCGCGGCTTGAAGAGCTGCTCTCCACCCTCTCTCAGAAGCAGAGGGAGGTGGCCGTCCTCTATTATCTGGAGGAGATGTCCGTCCCGGAGATCGCGGAGGTTCTGGACTGCTTTGAGGGAACCGTAAAATCAAGGCTGTTTTCCGCGAGGAAGAAGCTGAAGCAATACCTTGAGCAGGAGAACGGCAGTACGGGACTTCCGGATGCGGCGCCCGAACCGGGTACCAGGGAAAAAGAGACAGGGAACGGATTTCGATTCAGCAGGCTGACGCCGAAGAAAGGAGCTTCAGTATGAGACGGAGAGACAGAACAGACCTCAGAATTTCACGCGCACTGATCCGCTGTACGGATGGTATCTCGCCCTCTGCGTCCTGCAAAAGCAGGATCATGGAGGAAATCAGAGAAAAGGAGAGCGTCATGAGACAGAATCAGGAAGCGGCAGAACATCGGAGAACAATCGGAAGACCCTTCGCAGCGAAATTCGGAAAGGCGGCCGGGATCGCGGCCGCGCTCGGCATCGCCTGCGCGGGAACCGTCATCGCCGGCGGAATGATCGGGAGCACCAGAGCCTCCAGCCATTCCGGCTATGATTACAAGAACTATTCCGCGCTGGATCAGGCATGGCAGGATGCGGGGCTGTCAGCGGATCTTCCGGAGACGTTTTCGAACGGATACCGTTTTCAGGGGGCCTCGCTCGTATCCGTCGAGGACCAGAACGGATCGGGAGAGACGATCGGAAAAAGCAAAGAGGTGAACGCAACCTATCGGTCCGGACAGGACGAGGTTTCGGTCATGGTATCCGGGAAGAAGAATTCAGAGGAGACTCCGACCGATATCGTTACACTGGCGGATGGAACGGAGCTTCGCTATTCTTCGGACACCTACCGGTTCCTTCCGGATGATCAGGACGGAAAGGCGCTTTCGGCGGAGGACCAGTCCTTCGAGAATCAGCCCCATCACTACATCAGCTACGGAGGCGATGAGGCAGAATCAACGGAAGTGATCGATTCCGTAATCGTCACGGAGGGAGACGTGACCTACAGCCTTCAGTGCGGTCACACAGACACGAGTAAAGATTCTCTGCTGGATATGGCGGAAGAGATCGTAAACGAGTAAAATTTTGCTGTATCTGTTCAGAACCCCACATCCCGCGAAGTGCCGCTTCGCCCGGTGTGGGGTTCCGGGCGTCTGCGGCGCCTGGTTATATGCCGGAATGCGTGCGGAAAGTTTTGATTACATTTTATTTAGAAATTACAGAAAAATATAATGAAAGGGCTTGACATATCATTTTAGATGGTTTATAGTTTGACCATCGAACGAGGGCGTTTGAAGAACTGATCTTCAGGTGTTCTCGTTTTTTTT
>CADBRN010000053.1 GCA_902797025.1 uncultured Lachnospiraceae bacterium | reverse complement strand
TAAGAGACTACCGCCGTCATGGTAACATGGCGGGCTCTGTAAACCCCATCCGAAGCAAGACCGAACAGAGGGCTGTGCGGCTGCCCGTCGCGCCTTCAGGTGGGTCGCTCAGATAGATGATCATACACGACATAACCCGGCTTACAGCTCTGCTCGCCGGTCTTATCAGGAAAACGGGCGGGCCTGCCCGTTTTTTCGTTTCACTGCGTTGAAGCGCGCATGCCTCATTATGGTACTGAGGGAATACGAGAGATGAGAGAGATCATACTGGCTTCCGGTTCGCCGAGAAGGAGAGAACTTCTTGAGACGGCCGGAATTCCATTTGTGGTAAAAACAGGCAGTACGGACGAGAGTACGGATCAGAAGGATCCGGAGAGCGTTGTGCGGGAACTGTCGCGCAGGAAATGTCTGGCAGCGGCCGGAGACGGAGAAGACGGCATCTATCTTGGCGCCGACACGGTCGTCGCCTGCGGGAATCCCTGTACCATCCTCGGGAAACCGTCCGATGAGGCGGATGCATTCCGGATGATTTCGATGCTTCAGGGAAGAGGCCATCAGGTCTGGACCGGCGTGACGATGGCGGAAAAGCAGAACGGAGGGGTGATCCGGTCGGTGACCGAGGCTGTGAAAACCGACGTAAAGGTCGTGCCGATGACGGCAGATGAGATCCGTTCGTACGTGGCTACGAAGGAGCCGATGGACAAGGCAGGCGCCTACGGCATTCAGGGCCTGTTTTCCAGATATATTGAAAAAATCGACGGGAGCTATCCGAATGTCGTCGGGCTTCCCGTCCATATCGTATATAAGATACTCAGAATGTGGGGAATTCCGGGTATCGGATGAGCGCGGACAATTATTCGGCGGTCGTTGGACCGCGTGAGTTTGCCGGCGTGGTTGGGAGCAATAATTATGATGAACGAACGTGAAATTTTATCTCAGATCCAGGCGCTGAATATCGATCAGGTTGAAGAGTTTAATGATTTCCGTGCGGAATACGAAACCCTGATGATGGAGTATCGCTGCGCCATTATGGAGGTAGAGACAAAACTGAACGTCCTGAACAGCGAATTCGCGATGTCGCATAACCGGAATCCGATTCAGACGATCAAGTCGAGGCTGAAACAGCCGAAGAGTCTTCTGGCAAAGCTGAAGCGGAAACAGATCGATGTGTCGATCCGGGGGATTGAGGAAAATATTTCGGATATCGCAGGCGTGCGGATAATCTGCAGCTTTCCGGAAGACATTTACGCGATCGCCGATCTTCTGCTGCATCAGGATGACATCCGGATGCTGGAGATCAAGGATTATATCAAGCATCCGAAGGAGTCGGGATACCGGAGTCTTCATCTGATCGTGGAGGTGCCGATTTTTCTTTCGACAGGAAAGAAACTTCGGAAAGTGGAGATTCAGTGCCGGACGATCGCGATGGATTTCTGGGCGAGCGTGGAGCACCAGCTCAAATATAACAAGAATCTGAAAAATACGGAACAGATCACGCGGGAATTGAAAGAGTGCGCAGACATCATTACATCGGTCGATTTCCGGATGCAGGAGCTGCGGGGCAAGATCGCATACGTCGAGTCGAAACCGGAGCCGGAAACAAAGGAAGAAAAAAAGGATGAGAGAATTTTTAAAACGTACGAGGATGATGGGATGGCTATGGGCTCTTCTCATGATTATCTTAGGAGTCTTGCTGGTTCGTAATCCGGGCGGAGTCAGTATTGCGGTCTGTATTTTTATCGGAATCTCTCTGCTGGCAGGCGGTCTTGCGATGATCGTCACGCTTCTTGTAAATCGCGGAAGCGGCGCGGGAGGATTTGCGGCAAATCCGGTTTACGGGATTGTCGGAGCGGTTCTCGCCGCCCTCGGCATTTATATCTGGATGAATCCGGTGGCGATCGTCAGCTTCGTCACGATTCTTTTCGCACTCGTGATCATGATCCACGCTATTTACGGAATTTCATCGGCAGCGGTGATGAAGAACATGGGAAATACAAGCTGGTATTTCAGTGTGATCACGGCCGTGATCAAGTTTATCCTCGCGTTTATGATCATCGCCCAGCCGTTTCAGATCGCGAAGTACATCATGGTTTTCGCGGGAGCCGCGATGATCATCAGCGGCGTGTCGGGCATCATCCAGATGGTGCGGCTTACGGATACGTCGAGAAAATTCCGGAGAGCCGCGGATGAATTTCGAAGTGCCGCCTCGGAACGGCCGGATGAAATCGAGGGTGAGATCATCTCGGAGGAAGAGGTCGACGACGAAAAGGATTGAAAGGAATGGGTCCGCGGTGATGAGAAGGATCGAAATCCTTCTCCGGATTTTGAATGAACAGAACAGTGCAACAGCCATGAGGGGGGCTTTCCGTACCCGGTTTCTGCCGGATTCTGTGGAAGTCCCCGTCTTTTAATGATACAGGAACGGAGTGATTATATGGGAAAGGTTATCGGGATTGATCTTGGAACGACAAACAGCTGCGTCGCAGTCATGGAGTTCGGGAAACCGGTCGTAATACCGAACGCAGAAGGGGAAAGGACGACGCCTTCTGTTGTCGCGTTCTCCAAAGACGGAGAAAAGCTCGTCGGTTCGGCCGCGAAGCGGCAGGCGGCGGCGAACGCAAAACGGACCGTTCAGTCGGTCAAGCGGGAGATGGGGACGGATTCCCGTTTCCGCATAGACGGTCATTCCTATATGCCGCAGGAAATATCGGCCATGATTCTCGCAAAACTGAAAAAAGATGCGGAAGCGTACCTCGGGACCGGGGTGACGCAGGCGGTTATCACGGTGCCGGCTTATTTCGGAGACGCGCAGCGTCAGGCGACGAAGGATGCGGGAAAAATCGCCGGCCTTGATGTGCTCCGGATCATCAATGAACCGACTTCCGCAGCACTGGCATACGGGCTTGATCACGGCCATGCGCAGAAGATTCTCGTCTACGATCTGGGCGGGGGTACCTTTGACGTTTCACTGATCGAGATCGGAGACGGGCTGATCGAGGTACTCGCGACGGCAGGCGACAATCACCTCGGGGGCGATGATTTTGACGCCCGTCTCGCGGATTATGTAATCAGGACGTACCGGCAGGAGAAGCGGATCAATCTTGAAAAAGATCCGACTGCAGTCCAGAGAATCCGGGAGGCCTGCGAGACCGCGAAGAGGGAATTGTCCGCGGCGGCGGTGGCCACGGTCAATCTGCCGTTTATCGCGACGATTCACGGGGAGCCGATTCATCTCTATCAGGAAATCACGCGGGCGAAGTTCGAGGAATTGACGGCCGATCTTCTGGCACGGACGGAAGAGCCGGTGCGGAGGGTTCTTACGGACGCGGGCGTGGCGCCCTCGGAACTCGGTATGGTTCTTCTTGTCGGCGGATCGACGAGAATGCCTGCCGTCCGTGACAAGGTAAAGGCACTGACCGGTATGGAACCTTCCGGAAATCTGAACCCGGACGAGTGTGTTGCCCTCGGAGCCGCGATTCAGGGTTCGACGCTCTCGGGAGATGTGATCCCGGGAGGCGGCACGGATCTGATTCTTATGGATGTGACGCCGCTTTCCCTTTCCGTTGAGACGGTCGGAGGGATTGCGACGAAGATCATCGACCGTAACACGACGATTCCGACGAGACACACGCAGATCTTCTCAACGGCCGCGCCGTATCAGACCTCGGTCGAAATCCGGGTACTTCAGGGGGAACGGCAATTTTCGCGGGATAATACCGTACTTGGAACCTTCCGCCTGAGCGGCATCCAGAGAGCGCCGGCGGGAGTCCCGCAGATCGAGGTGAGCTTCGACATCGATGCGAACGGAATCGTACACGTCTCTGCGAGGGATCTGACGACCGGCAGGCAGAACTCGATCACAATCACATCCGGATCAAAGATGTCCGACGGGGATATTGACCGGGCAATTCACGATGCGGAAATCAATGCGGACCGGGATTCGTCGAGAAAGGAGCGGTTTGACGCACTTCAGGATGCCAGAGGTCAGATCGCCGCGGCGAGGCAGTTCCTGACACAGAACAGGAAAACGCTGGACCGTGAGGTCAGAAAAGAGGCGAAGCAGCGGATCTCTGATCTGGAGCGCCTCGCGAGAATCAGGGCGGAAAAGATGAACGACGGAGATCTTGCGGCACTGAAAAATGCCACCGAAGAGATGAGGAGATTTCTCGACACACACCGCAGGTAACTGCTCCGCGGTGTGTGATGGCCGGGTCAGATCCGGCGAAGCGATGCAAGATCGCGGTAGAAGTCCGGATAGGAGATGTTCACGCATTCTGCGTTCCGGATCTCGACAGGACCGTCTGCGATGAGGGATGCGACCGCAAAGGACATCGCGATTCGGTGGTCCATGCGGCTGTCGATGCAGGCGCCGGTGAGCGGACGGCCTCCGCGGATGATCATGCCGTCTGCCGTGCCGGTCACATCAGCACCCATTGCGCCAAGGGATGTGACGATCGCGTCGAGCCGGTCGGATTCTTTTACGCGGAGTTCTCCGGCATCGGTGATCGTGGTGGTTCCCTCGGCGTGCGCCGCAAGAACGGCGATGACCGGAAGCTCGTCGATCAGACGGGGAATGAGCGGGCCTCCGATCCTGCATCCGTGCAGCTTCTGCGCGCGGATGAGGAGATCGGCCGAGCGCTCGCCGCCGGATTCTTTCACATTCATACGTTCGATGGAGCCGCCCATCGCTTTCACAACCTCAAGGATGCCGTCCCGGGTCGGATTAATGCCGACATTTTTGAGGAGGACACAGGATCCCGGAACCATGAGTGCCGCGGCAATAAAATATGCGGCGGAGGAGATATCTCCCGGTACGGATACGGAGATCCCGCGCAGATCCGGTTCCGGAAGAACCGATGCCCTGCACCGCTCTGTGGTGATGTCGGCGCCGAAACCTTTCAGCATCAGTTCTGTGTGATTACGGGAAGGCGCCGGTTCGATGACCGAAGTCCTGCCGTCTGCGTAGAGCCCGGCGAGGAGAATACAGGATTTCACCTGTGCGGATGCGACCGGAGACCGGTAATCGATCCCGTGAAGATGCGACGGACGGATCACCAGGGGAGAACATCCGTTATCTTTTTCACTGCGGACGGAAGCCCCCATCTGTGTGAGCGGATCGATGATCCGGTTCATCGGCCGTCTCTGTATGGAAGCGTCACCTGTAAGACGGCTTGGAAATTTCTGACCGGCGAGGATTCCCGAGATCAGACGCGTCGTCGTCCCGCTGTTTCCGCAGTCAAGTGTGTCTTTCGGCGCGGTAAGGCCGTGAATTCCCTTTCCGTGGATGCGTACGTGTCCACGCTCCGGGCCGGTCTCTATCTCAATTCCCATATTCCGGAAACATGCGATCGTGGACAGGCAGTCCGCGCTGTTCAAAAAGCCGGAAACTTCTGTGACTCCTTTTGCGATGGATCCGAACATCACGCAGCGGTGTGATATGGATTTATCACCGGGCACCTGGAGAGTGCCGCGCAGAGGACCGTTGATCGGTGTAAATTTCATGAATTTTGCTCCTTTTACGCCCGTAAAAATGCCGGCGTTTTGCTTCAGGTCCGTTTTCGGACGATATAGTTTCGCTGTTTCAGGATGCGGATCGCGTCTTCCTGTGCCTTCCCGTCGTAGAATTCGATGCGGAGAACGCCTTCTTCAAATTCACGGTTGTGGATGATGCCGATGTTCTGGATATTCAAACCGTTCATCGCCAAAAGTGTCGTGATCGTCGCGATCCCGCCGGCTTCGTCATAGATATCGATATAGATCAGGTAATGACGCGGGACCGCGCCGTTCGTCGTATCGCTCAGGGAGTCACGGTAGTCTCTTGAGGATCGGAACATTTGGTTGATCGCCTTCCCGTCGCCCGCATCGATCCGTTCTTTTGCTTCCGTGAGCAGACGGATGTATTCGCTGAGCGCGTCCGAGATCGGATGGCGGTTTGTCATGCAGATATTCTCCCACATCTCCGGGGAGGAGGATGCGATTCTCGTGATGTCCCGGAAGCCACCGGCAGCGACAAGTTTCATCAGCTGTGAGTCCGTGTCTCGGTCCTTCACAAGATTGACGAGCGAGGAGGCGACGATATGAGGGACATGGCTTACGCTCGCGACGATATAGTCGTGGGTATTGCCGCTTACGGTGATCGGAATCGCGTGGATGAGACGGACGAGATCATTCATCTCTTTTATGCGATCGCTGCTGACATCCGCGCAGGGGGTCAGAAAGTAGTACGCATTTTCAAGAAGATAATCGGCTGCGTTCGACAGACCGGTCCGTTCGGAACCGGCCATCGGATGACCGCCGATAAAATTTGACGAGAGACCGGAGTCTTCTGCCGCGTCGACCATGATCTGCTTGACGGAACCGACATCGGTTACGATGCAGTCTTTCCGGATCGTTTTTGCGAGAAATGGAAGATAGCTGATGTTCGAGCGGACAGGCGCGCAGAGAAAAATCACGTCACAATCTCCGAAAACAGGATCTTCTTTCGCACAGATGCGATCGATCAGCCCGGTGCGCTTCGCTTCGTCAAGTGTCCGGCGGGTCCGCGAATAAGCGACGAGTTCGACCCCGCCGCAATGCTTTCTGAGGGCTTTCGCGATTGATCCGCCGATCAGTCCGAGCCCGATAAATCCGATTCTTTTCATTTCGGTAACCATTCGTTTCAGTACATGTTTTTTTGTTGACGGGTCTATTCTAACATAAGCTGCAGCCTGAGGTGTGGATAAAATGCGCCGGAACGACTCTGAGAAGGCGTCACTCTGTGCATGAAAACGAAAAAAGTCCGACTTCATACCAGAAAAACAGGGCAAAAAAGAGAGAAATAATTCTGTGCGTTCGTGTAAAATAGATAAAAAGCTTGAAAAATGTTTCGAAAATTAGTAAACTATACCCATAAGTGCGCGGGCTTTCGCTCCCGCCTGATTCATACAATGGGAGGTACCTGAATTATGAAAGTTTACAGAACCGACAAAATACGCAACGTTGTTCTGCTTGGTCACGGCGGCTCCGGTAAAACGACTCTCGCGGAAGGCATGGCTTACCTTTCCGGAATCACAAACCGCGTGGGCAGAGTGGCCGACGGAAATACGATCAGCGATTACGATAAAGAAGAGATCAAGCGTAAATTTTCAATTTCTACATCCGTGATCCCGGTTGAATGGAATGACTGCAAGATCAATATCCTGGACACACCCGGATTTTTCGATTTTGTCGGTGAAGCGGAGGAGGCCGCATCGGCAGCGGACGCGGCAGTGATCGTCGTATCCGGCAAGAGCGGCGTCGAGGTCGGCACGAAGAAAGCCTGGGATCTCTGTGAGCGCCACAACCTTCCGAGATATTTCTTTGTAACCGATATGGATATCGATGACGTGTCCTACCGGAAGGTTCTCGAGCAGCTCTCCGACACGTTCGGAAAGCGTGTCGCTCCGCTGCATATGCCGATCCGGGAAGATGGAAAGTACGTCGGCTACATCAATATTATCCGTCAGGCGGCGAGAAGATATACGGACCGCGACAAGAGAGTCGAGTGTGAGATTCCGGAATATTCGAAGGAATATCTGGAACAGTACAGAGGTTCTCTGATTGAGTCCGTCGCAGAGACGAGCGAGGAGTACATGGAGCGGTATTTCAACGGAGAGGAGTTTTCAACGGAGGAGATCGCGGCGGCAGTCGCGACGAATGTTGCGGAAGGCAGCATCTATCCGGTTTGCATGGGCGCTCCTGTGAATCTTCAGGGAATCCGTATTCTGTTAAATGACATCGTCGATTTCTTCCCGGCTCCTTCCGCGAGAAAGAAGGCCGGATTCGATGCAAACAATAATATCGTCGATGCGGATTATGATTTCCAGAAACCGAAATCGGCGGTCATCTTCAAGACGATCGCAGATCCGTTCCTCGGAAAATATTCGCTGATCAAAGTCTGCTCCGGCGTTATCAAGTCGAATGATACGCTTTATAACGTGACCCAGGAGCAGGATGAAAAGCTTGGAAAGCTGTACATCCTCTGCGGCAACAAAACGTCTGAGATTCCGGAGCTGCACGCCGGGGATATCGGGGCTGTGGCGAAGCTGGCTGTATCGAAGACGGGCGATTCTCTGGCGACGAAGGAGCATCCGATCAATTTCGGCACCCTTTCGCTTCCAAAGCCGTATACGGTGAAACGGTACGTCCCGAAAAACAAGAAAGAGGTCGACAAGGTCTCCCAGGGACTGTCGCGTATCGCGACCGAGGATCTGACGATGAAGGTCGTCGTCGATTCGGCAAATTCGCAGACCCTCCTGTACGGTATCGGCGATCAGCATCTCGATGTGATTGCGAGCAAACTTGCGGACCGCTACAACGTCGAAATCGGGCTGGAGCGTCCGAAGGTCGCGTTCCGGGAGACGATCCGGAAGAAATCCGATGTTCAGGGCAAGTATAAGAAACAGTCCGGCGGTCACGGCCAGTACGGCGACGTCCGGATGCGTTTTGAACCCTCCGGAGATCTTGATACGCCGTTTGTCTTCGAAGAAGAGGTTGTGGGCGGATCGGTTCCGAAGAACTACTTCCCGGCGGTAGAAAAAGGTCTGGCGGACTGCACGAAGGCAGGCCCTCTGGCGGCTTATCCGGTCGTCGGAGTGCGGGCGGTTCTCTACGACGGATCGTATCACCCGGTTGATTCCTCCGAGATGGCGTTCAAGGCGGCGACCAGCCTCGCATTCAAGAAGGGATTCATGGAAGCGGGACCGGTTCTTCTCGAGCCGATCGTCACGATGAAGGTCACGACACCGGATCAGTTCACCGGCGATGTCATGGGCGATCTCAACAAACGCCGCGGCAGAGTCCTCGGAATGACTCCGGACAAGGACGGAAATACGATCGTGGAAGCGGAAGTTCCGGAGCTGGAACTTTACGGATATTCGAATTCGCTTCGCTCGATGACCGGCGGAGCCGGTGTTTTCGAGTATGACTTTGCCCGCTATGAGCAGGCTCCCGCTGAAATTCAGGAACGGGAGATTGCGGCGCGCGCGGAGCTGACGAAGGGATCGGAGGAATAAATCCGACGAAGCGCCGGGCTTGCTTTCGCGGAATAAATCGGGCATAGATCAGGGGGCAGACGCCGATTTCTGATATGGGAAGTTTTCGTAATCAGGAGCCGGACGTCTGCCCCTGTACGTTTGCCTTGACGCGGCTGCATTAATGATTGTATGATAAGCGTTGAATCAAACGTACTAATATGGAATGTGGTTGATCCGATCACAATTTTGGAGGCAGGTATGGCAGAACCTTTTAATCATAAAGCCATCGAGCAGAAGTGGCGTGATGAATGGGAAAAGAACCCGATCAATGTTGAGGACGGCAAGAAGCCGAAATATTACTGTCTGGACATGTTCCCGTATCCGTCGGGAAACGGACTGCACGTCGGACACTGGAGAGGATATGTGATCTCGGATGTCTGGAGCCGCTACAAGATGATGCACGGCTATTATCTCATCCATCCGATGGGGTGGGATGCGTTTGGTCTGCCGGCAGAGAATTATGCGATCAAGATGGGGATTCACCCGGCGATCTCGACTGCCGAGAATATCAAAAATATCAAGAGACAGATCAAACAGATCGGCGCGATCTATGACTGGGATCGCGAGGTTAACACGACCGACCCGGATTTTTATAAATGGACGCAGTGGATCTTTGTCCAGATGTTTAAGAAGGGACTTGCGTACGAGAAGGAGTTCCCGATCAACTGGTGCCCGTCCTGTAAAACCGGGCTGGCGAACGAGGAGGTCGTCAACGGCCGCTGCGAGCGCTGCGGAACCGAGGTTACAAAGAAGAATATGCGTCAGTGGATGCTGCGGATCACAGATTACGCGGACCGTCTGCTGAAGGATCTCGACAAGCTGGACTGGCCGGAGAAAGTCAAAAAGATGCAGACCGACTGGATCGGCAAGTCGTACGGCGCCGAGGTTCAGTTCAAGGTGGACGGAAGGGACGATGAGATCACGGTCTACACGACACGTCCGGATACGCTTTTCGGCGCTACGTTTCTCGTTCTCTCGCCGGAGCATGCCCTCGCGAAGAGCCTTGCTACGGACGACAATAAAGAAGCGGTTGAGAAATATATCTACGACGCGAGCATGAAGTCGAATATCGACCGGATGCAGTCTAAGGAAAAGACGGGTGTTTTCACGGGAAGCTATGCGGTCAATCCGCTGAACGGGAAAAAGGTCCCGATCTGGCTTTCCGATTACGTTCTTGCGGATTACGGGACGGGCGCGATCATGTGTGTGCCGGCTCATGATGATCGGGATTTTGAGTTTGCAAAGAAGTTCGGTCTTCCGATCATCCAGGTGATCGCGAAAGACGGAAAAGAGATCGCGGATATGCAGGAAGCTTATACCGAGGCTTCCGGAACGATGATCAACTCCGGAAAATGGAACGGCATGGAGTCTTCCGAACTGAAGCAGAAGGCGCCGGAGTATATTGAGGAGATGGGCTTCGGAAAGAAGACGGTCAACTATAAGCTGCGGGACTGGGTCTTCTCCCGTCAGCGTTACTGGGGCGAGCCGATCCCGATTATCCACTGTCCGCACTGCGGGAATGTGCCGGTTCCGGAAGAAGAGCTTCCGCTCCGTCTTCCCGATGTTGAAAAGTACGAGCCGACCGGAACGGGCGAATCACCGCTGGCGGCGATCGATTCCTGGGTCAACTGCAAGTGCCCCGTCTGCGGCGCTGACGCGAAGCGTGAGACGAATACGATGCCTCAGTGGGCAGGCTCAAGCTGGTATTTCCTCCGCTACGTCGACAATAAGAATGACAAAGAGCTTGTATCAAGAGAGAAGGCGGATAAGTATCTGCCGGTTGATATGTACATCGGCGGCGTCGAGCACGCGGTCCTGCACCTGCTTTATTCCAGATTCTGGACGAAGTTCCTGTATGACATCGGTGTGGTCGATTTCGATGAGCCCTTCACGAGACTGTTCAACCAGGGCATGATCACCGGCAAAAACGGAATCAAGATGAGCAAATCGAAGGGAAATGTCGTCTCTCCGGATGAGCTGGTCAATGATTACGGCTGCGATTCACTGCGTCTCTATGAAATGTTCGTCGGCCCGCCGGAACTCGACGCGGAGTGGGATGACCGCGGAATCGAAGGCGTCAACCGCTTCCTCCGCCGCTTCTGGACGCTGGCGGTCGACAGTATTGATGCGAAGGTGAAGGCAACTCCGGAAATGATCAAGGTCCGTCATCAGCTCACCCATGATGTCTCAGAGCGGATCGAGAGCTTCAGCCTGAACACGGCCGTGGCGGCATTTATGGAATACAACAACCGCCTGATCGCAATCGCAAAGAAGGAGGGAGGCGTCGATATCGAGACGGTCGAGACGTTTACCCAGCTTCTCGCGCCCTTCGCGCCGCATGTCGCGGAGGAGATCTGGCAGCGATGCGGACACGGTGACAGTGTATTCCACAGTACGTGGCCGAAATTCAGTGAAGAGGCGATGAAGGAAGATATCATCCGGCTTCCGGTTCAGATCAACGGCAAGACAAGAGAGTTCATCGAGGTGCCGGCAGACATCAGCAGGGAAGATGCACTCGCCAGGGCGAAAGAGGCAGCTGCAAACCGGCTCACAGGAACGATCGTAAAGGAAATCTATGTCCCCGGAAAAATTATCAACATCGTACAGAAACAGTAAGGATGTCCTGATCATAGGAGGCGGCGCGGCCGGGATGGCCGCAGCCGTCTTTTCGGCTGAAAAGGGATGTCCGGTCCGGCTTTTTGAAAAAAATGAAAAGCTTGGAAAAAAGATTTATATCACCGGAAAGGGCAGATGCAATTTCACAAATAATTGTCCTCCGGAGGATTTTCTCTCACATATCGTGACGAATCCACGATTCTTGTACAGCTCATTCGGATCTTTTAACAATTGCGACGCAGTGGCCTTTTTTGAGCACGCCGGTATGAAAACGAAAGAAGAGCGGGGCGCGCGGATGTTCCCGCTCTCTGACCACGCTTCCGATGTGACGCGCGCACTGCAGCGGCGCATGAAGGAACTCGGGGTGAGGGTAAGCCTGAATACGGCAGTGAAGAAGATTCTGTTCGAAACGGTGCCGGGTGAAAATCCGGATGAGAAAGGAAGTCGGACAGAAGGCGGAAATTCCGCGGAAGAGCAGACTGCGTCCGGTGTTTCTTCCCGTAAAAAGCGTGTAAGAACGAAGGAACGGCCAAAGCTGAGGGCGGCAGGCGTCCTTCTCGATGACGGCACAGTGGTGCCGGGAAGCGCTGTGATCGTTGCGACCGGCGGTCTCTCTTACCCATCCACCGGATCAACCGGGGACGGATACCGCTTTGCCAGAGAGGCGGGAATGAGTGTGACGGAATTAAGACCGGCGCTTGTTCCGCTGATCACAAAGGAAGACTATATCCCTGAGATGGCGGGGCTGTCGCTGCGGAACGTCACACTCCATATACGGTGGGGCAAAAAGAAAGAATTCTGCGAATTCGGCGAGATGCTGTTTACACACCGCGGGGTGAGCGGACCGGTCGTGCTTTCTGCCAGCTCCTTCGTCGGGGCGGCACTGAATGACGGGGAATGCTCCGCGTGGATCGATCTGAAGCCTGCGCTTTCAGACGAACAGCTTGACGCACGCCTGATCCGTGAGTTTGACGCGGCAAAAAACCGGGAACTGAAAAATGTTATCGCATCGCTTCTTCCCGCGAAGATGCGCCCTGTTTTTACGAGAATCGCAGGAGTCCCGGGAGAAAAGCCCGTCCGCGATATCACAAAAAAGGAGCGCGGGCGGCTGATTGAATGCATCCGGCACTTTCCTTTCACGGTGACCGGATGCGGTACGTTTAACGAGGCGATCATCACGCAGGGAGGCGTCTCGGTCCGCGGATTGAAACCATCTACAATGGAATCAAAGAAAGCAGAAGGACTTTTTTTTGCCGGCGAGGTGATCGATGTGGACGGGGTGACGGGCGGATTTAATCTTCAGATCGCATGGACCACGGGTCACGCAGCAGCAGAAGGCGCGGCGCTGTACGCAGAGCAGGCCGGAGTGAATGAAGGATGGGAGTGAAAATGAGTACAAACCAGATTGCGATCGACGGCCCCGCCGGAGCCGGCAAGAGTACGATTGCCCGGATGGTAGCGGATCGTCTCGGCTTTATCTATATTGACACGGGCGCGATGTATCGGACGGCGGCGTTATATCTGCTCCGCGAAGGGGTCGATCCTTCTGATGAGAAGGCCTCTGCCGCAGCGGTATCGCTTGCGGATATTCAGCTGGTGAACGAGAACGGAAACCAGAAAGTTCTTCTGAACGGAGAGGATGTGACCGGAAAGATCCGCACGCAGGAGATAGGTGACGCGGCGTCGCTTGCGAGCCGTTATGGCGCAGTTCGAAGAAAACTGACTGCGCTTCAGCGTGAAATCGCCGCGAAAGGAAACGTCGTCATGGACGGACGGGATATCGGAACGACGGTCCTGCCGGACGCACAGCTGAAGATTTATCTGACCGCGGATGCTTCCGTGCGCGCGAAACGAAGATACGATCAGCTCGCAGAGCGCGGGGAGACCGGACTCTCGCTCTCGGAGATCGAGGAGGAAATCCGTGCGCGGGACAGGCAGGATATGGAACGGAAAAATTCGCCGTTGAAACGCGCGGAGGACGCGGTGCTGGTCGATTCTTCGAATCTCACGATCGGGGAGGTGCGCGATCGGATTCTGGATGCATACCGGAGATCCGCCGGCGGCGACAGGAGGGATTCTTGAAAATTACAGTTGCAAAAACAGCGGGATTCTGCTTCGGCGTGAAGCGGGCGGTTGATGAGGTTTACCGCCAGATTGAAACGGGTTTGAAACCGGTCTATACGTACGGACCGGTCATTCACAATGAGCAGGTGATGGAGAAACTCGAAAAAAAAGGCGTGCGTGTGATCCGCGGTGAGGAAGAGCTTTCAGACGTCAGCGGCGGCACCATTATTATCCGTGCTCACGGGATCGGACGGGATCTGGAGGAAAAACTCCGGAAAACGGGATGCGGGATCGTCGATGCGACCTGCCCGTTCGTGAAAAAGATTCATGAAATTGTGGATCAGGAGAGCAAAAACGGAGTTACCGTCATCATCGCCGGCAATCCGGATCATCCGGAAGTCCGCGGCATCAAAGGCTGGACGAACGGACCCTCCTTCGTCGTGCAGACGAAGGAGGAGCTCGAAGCGCTCAAATTACCGGAAGGAGCGCGCGCGATACTCGTGGCGCAGACGACATTTAATCTTCAAAAGTTCCAAGAATTGGTTGAAATTTTTAAGAAAAAGCGTTATTATGATCGTGTTGTAAATACTGTCTGTAATGCTACGGCAGAGCGACAAACGGAGGCGTTGCAGATCTCAGAAACAGTGGACGCAATGTTGGTGATCGGCGGAAAACACAGTTCCAACACGCAGAAGCTCTGTGAGATATGCAGGACTCATTGCAGAAATACTTACTTTATTGAGACACTCGTTGATTTGGAAGATAAGCCTTTTCAATCATTTTGTCATGTAGGTATTAC
>CADBRN010000052.1 GCA_902797025.1 uncultured Lachnospiraceae bacterium | reverse complement strand
GCGGCCGGATTCTGGCCGGACGAGTCGCGGAAAATGCCCAGCGGGGCTTCGGCGCGGACGTCATCTCAAGAATCGAAGCGTCAAAAAGAGAAGGGGTCGCGGTACTTTCCGGCCGGATCGCGGATCAGCTGGAGGAAATGGCCGCTTCCTGTATGCAGGAAACCGGCATCCGAACGATCGATGAATCCGTCGTCACCGGAAATTCAACGATGCTGCACCTCTACGAAGGCCTCGATCCATCTTCCCTCGCGGTCGTTCCGTTCCGTACCGTTTCGGACTTCGGGCGTGTGAGTACCCGGACACTTGCCGGAGCGCCTGTCTATCTTCCCCGCTGCGTCAGCGCGTATGTGGGCGCGGATATCACGTGCGCCGCGCTTGCCTCCGATCTATTGAACTGTAAAACCGGCCTGCTCGCGGACATCGGCACGAACGGTGAAATGATGCTCATCCACGACGGAAAATTGTACTGCTGCGCGACCGCGGCGGGACCGGCCTTCGAAGGCGCCGGCCTTTCCTGCGGTATGCCCGCCGCTCCGGGCGCGATCCGGTCGGTCCGCCTCCAGGATTCCGAGATCCGGTATGACGCGATATCCGGAGCAGCAATCTCGGGAATCTGCGGTTCCGGTATCCTCGACACGCTGGCAGTTATGCTGGAGCGGGGCGATATGGATGACTCCGGATATCTGGAAGATGAAAACGGGTGGGAGATCGGAAACTCCGGCATCGTCATCACCCAGAAAGACGTCCGGCAGATTCAGCTGGCAAAAGCGGCGGTCTGCGGCGGAATTCTCACACTTCTGGACGAGGTGAATCTTTCCGCCGGTTCAATCGAACGGTTTTTCATCGCGGGCGGTTTCGGAAATTCCATGAATACCTCCTCCGCGTCCGCGATCGGGCTGTTCCCGAACGATCTGGAAAGCCGGTCGGAATTCATCGGAAATGCCGCTCTTGGCGGAGCGGCGATGCTGCTGATGAATCCTTCGCTCCGCACGGAGACGGAACAGCGCGCGGCAGAAGCGCTTGAGCTTTCCCTCTCCGGGAGCGCGGCATTCACCGAAAACTACGTCGACTGTATGGCCTTTGACCGCTTCTGATCAGCAGGATGAAAAACGCCCCGGGGTTCTGAATTCCAGATGAATTTCAGAACCCCGGGGCCTCTTATTGATTGCTTTTCCTCTTTCAGGCACTCATCTGCTCACAGAGGTGCAGCGCCGCCTCCGCGGCAGTCGCCGCATCCGGCGTATAGCAATCCGCGCCGATCTCGTCCGCGTATTCCTGCGTGATCGGTGCTCCGCCGACCATGATTTTGACCCTGCCTTTGAGCTCGGAAGCGTTCACGGCATCGACCACGTTTTTCATCTCCGGCATCGTTGTGGTGAGAAGTGCGGAGCAGCATACGAGCTGTGCGCCGTTCTCTCTCGCCGCATCGACAAAAGTCTCCGGAGCAACATCTACGCCGAGATCGATGACGCGCAGTCCCTTTCCCTCGAGCATCATGCGGACCAGATTCTTGCCGATGTCGTGCATATCGCCCTTGACGGTTCCGATGACCGCGACACCTTTTTCCTCGACGCCATCAGAGACCAGATACGGCCGAAGAACCTCAACGCCCTTGTTCATCGCACGGGCCGCGACAAGCACTTCCGGAACGAAGACCTCATTGTTCTTGAACTTCGCACCGACGACATCCATTCCCGCGAGCAATCCATCCTGGAGAATCGTGCTTGCCGGGATTCCCTGATCAAGCGCCTGCTGAACCGCCGCCTTTACCTTCGGCGCACGTCCCTTCTGTAATAAACTGCTGATTTCCTCAAGAATTTCGCTCATAACCCTTCTCCTCTTTTGATATTCTGTCTTTTCTAATACCATTATCATAGCATAATGCTACACACAGATGCACGAAATGACTGGCCGTATCGTTTTTATTTCCTGCTGTATTATATGCAATTTACGCTTTAGACGATCCGTTCATACCGGTAAGTCGGATCCGGCCGACCCGGGATCAGCGTCCGGATCTGCGTGCCGGTGATCTCCGCATCCGCAAACGCTTCCGCAACCGCCTTCAGAACGATGTTCTGAAGTTCAAACGGTCCGGTCTCGACTCTCGCATTGACGATCAGTTTACGACCTTCTGTCTCATGTTCCGTTTTCCTGAGCATGGCTGTTTCTTTCGTTCCGGTGAGATTGCCAATCCACTCGCGCCTGCCGGAATCGAGCAAAAATTTCACATGGCCGACTTCCAGATTTTTTCCGTCGAAAGTCTCCGCGAGAATCCCGAGCAGCCTCTCCGCCGCCTGTTGATAATCAAACGGCGTATCTCCGAACGTAAAGTCCGCGTTCAGCCAGCCGTAAGATGCCTCGCCCGCCGCGTAGATGTCATAATCCACCTCGGCTTTGTTTCTCCCCGCTTCCGTCTCATTCAGAACGGCGTCGAGCCATTCTGCGACTCCGCGGTTCTCTTTTGTGCTCACCGCCATGACTTTCGCATCCGGCCACGCATCCCCGGTATCCCGGATCAGCTGATCAAGCTCTTCTTCCGAGAGCAGATCGATTTTGCTGATCAGGATAATATCCGCCTCATCAAACTGACAGGAGGAAATATAATTTCCGCCGATCTTTCTGTCCCTGATGTTTCTCCGGAGCCGTTTCGGATCTCCCAGCACCGTCAGCGGCGCGGTATGTGCCACATCCGAATATTTGTCTTTGAGCGGCTGCAGGATCGTCATCGACAGATCCGTGCAGCTGCCCACCGGCTCCGCCAGAGTCACGCCTCCGCCGATCCTATTTGCGACGCTCTTCACCGCGTCAAGAAACCCCGGGAAATTACAGCAGAAGCAGCTTCCGCTGACTTCGGCGACGGTATTTCCATTTTCCTCAAGAAACGCGGTATCAACCAGCCCCTCCGCCTGGTCATTCGTGACAAGGCCGACGGGGATGCCGCGTTTTTTCAGAAGTTCCGCCGCGCTCATAAGAAGACTCGTTTTCCCGGCTCCGAGAAACCCGCCTACAAGAATCAGTCTGGTCGGATCCATCCGATGACTCCTTCCATTCGTATTGTATCCATACACAATCACATCAACGCAATATTCAGCAGGCTGTTTTCACCCGCTTCATTCCCGGCTCGACCATCTTTGTAAAGAGCAGTCCTGCCATAAGGCCTCCGATAACCGGCGAGAGAATATAAACCCAGAAGGCGCCTCCCGCGGCATCCGGGAACGACCATGCACCCCAGCCGAACATCAGTGCGACGAACCGCGGCGCAAGATCACGCGCCGGGTTCAGACCGGCCTGAGTGAGCGGCGCGATCAGACACTGAATGATCGTCACCGTCAGTCCGATATAAATCGGTGCGACACAGCTGCTCGGTTTTCCGACATTCGCATCCTCTGTCAGCGAAAAGATCGCGTAGACCAGAATGAAAGTTCCGATCAGCTCGGCAGCACAGGCAATTCCCATCGGTACCACCGCGGAGCTGCCCGGCTGCATGTAATATTCTCCGAAAATTTTCGCCGTCGCTACGGAGTCCCATTTTCCTCTCGTAATTCCGTTCACCGCTTCATACTTCCGGATCGACGGCCCGAACAGCAGATAGACCGCAAATGCTCCGGAAAAGGCACCGAGAAACTGCGCCGACAGATAGACCGGAAGCTCCGATGCCTCCATCCGGCCCGTCGCAGCCATTGCGACGGAAACGGCCGGATTAAAGTGAGCATTGCAGATATACCTTGTCATATAAATACACAGGGTAATCGTCGTCCCCCATACGATCGCGATCTGAAACTGCCCGACAAGCGAGTCGAACAGAACGCTGACAGCAACCGTCCCGCATCCGAAGAGCAGCATCAGAAACGTCCCGATGAACTCACCGAAAAATATATTTTTGTTATCCATCCGAAGACTCCCTGTGCCTGTGAAAAACAATCTGTGTTTTATGCCTCAGCCGCGCGCTTTGCACTCCTCGATCGCCTCGCGGATCGCCTGATCCAGCTCCGCCTTCGTCGGGATGATCGATTTGTACTTCAGCTTTCCGTTGATATACAGGGACGGAAGATTCGGCACACCCATCTTCACGCACCGCGCAACATTTTCCTTGTAAATGTATTTGTACTCAACCATGTCGATGGCATCACCGAACGTATCTTTCGCCGCGTACGCCGCGCTCATCATATAGCCGCATGCCGCACACTGAGCGGAATCCAGCGTGAAGACTTCGACCAGCGGTTTTGTCAGCTTGTCATACTCCGGAAGAACGACGCCCGAAGTATCAACCTCCGCCGCCTGATAGTTTTTCACCATCTCGCGGACCGCATCCGTCTCCTGCGCCGCCTGAGCGATACCGATGACATTCTCGACCGGCGTCGCGTACGGCATATCGCAGCCCGGCGCAAGAATATAATTCTTCTTCACCGGCATGGAATCCAGCATATCAACCGCACACTTCATGTTGTCCTGCTGATTTCCAAGAAGCATAACCGAAGTAAGCGGGATATTGCCGCCGATCGCAACGTTGTATTTCTGGCAGATATCGTACGCTGCCTTCAGATCCACATTCTCGTCGATGGAGATGGAATCCGGATGGGTCTGGCACATCACCTCAACATTTCTGGTGGCGTCTCCGCATACGAAGAAGGAAGAGAATGCTCCCCTTCTGCGGACGTAGTCCATCAGTTCGGTGTACGGCCCGGACATATACTGTTCAAAATGCTCCGTCGAAATCTGGGAAATCAGCGGATCCACGAACGCGATGACATCCATGCCCGCTTCGATGTAATAATCCGCCATCTGCATGCAGACACGTTTCGTGAAATCAAACAGATCCGCGACCTCGTCCTCGAAATCATACATATCCGTGAACAGATTGTTGCCGCGCAGGTGAGACGCCAGCGTGAACGGTCCGCAGATCAGTCCGTACAGTGCCGTCGTATCGCCGACGGAATCTTTCATCTTCTTCATGACGTCGAGAACGTACGGAATACGGCCGTCGGTCTTCTTCGGAATTGCGTCGTCGCCCGGAACCTCCGCCGGCTCCTCGTCACTTCCGTCAAGCGGATGTGTGCTGACGGAAGGCGGGCAGTCATCCGCCCACACAAGACCGCACCCGAGACACTCCGCCTCGATCTGAAGATCGAAAATTACCGGCTGACCGTCCGGCCTGTAGAGGCGGTTGACCTCCATCAGCGACTCGTACGCCTTGTCCGCGTCCGTCAGCATCTCGGTCGCTGTATATCCCTTCAGAGATCCCGCGTGTACTCCCGCGAACGGAACCCACGGAGCGCGCTCCACTTCTTCATGCTTCAATGTTCTGATCAACAGATCTTTCATTCCCCAAGTCCTCCTCTGTAACTATGCGAATTGTAAAGCTGCATCCGTTCAGCGGATCTTCGCTTTGTATGCTTTGATATTAATTCGATTCTCCGAATCGTTCAATACGGATACCTGCTCTCAAATATCAAAATCTTGCTGTCTCAACCCTGCCTGCCAAAATGCCGGTCATTGTACTCGTGCACCGCATGGAACGCGGCCCAGATATTCTCTGCTTTTGTGTCTCCGACGATATTATGAATCGTGTTGAAGACGTATCCGCCGCCTCTGGAAAGAACCGGAAGGCGCTCTGTGACCTGCGCCGCCACTTCTTCCGGCGTCCCGGACGGAAGCGTGTGCTGCGTATCGACACCGCCGCCCCAGAATACAAGACGATCGCCCCATTTATCCTTGAGCAGCTGCGCATCCATGCCCTTCGCGGAGAGCTGGACCGGATTGACGATATCGACACCCATGTCCGCGATATCGTCAAGGAGTGTCGTGATCGCCCCGCACGTATGGATATACGTCTTCCAGTTTGTATTGTTGTGTACCCAGTCACAGACGCGCCTGTAGTACGGCTTGTAAAGCTCCTCAAACAGATCCTTCGACATAAACGGTCCGTTCTGCGTACCGAAATCCGTCCCGCTGATCCAGACGATCTGAATCCGGTCTCCGACCGCATCCTTATAGATCTGCAGATTCTTCAGCATGTATTCCGTCTGCATCTCGAACACTTCCTCGACGTACTCCGGGTACATCAGCTGCGCGGCTACCCAGTCGTCAAACTTGCGGATCCCCTTCGGATGCTTCTCAAACGGTGCCGGGATCGCGCCGGGATCGCCAAATCCCGCTCCGGCCAGGTTTCCGATGATCGCGTACTCCGTCTCATCATAGAGACGTTTCGATTCGTTCTCGTAATACTTCGCCGTCTCATCGCTCATCACGGAAAAGAAATTTTTGAAGTCTTCCCGCGGCGTCAGATTGTCTTCATCGTATTCCGGGGCGCGGTCGATGATATTGAAGAAATAACCGTGATCCAGCATCTTTACAGAACGCGGCGCGCTGCGGTCGCCCTGCGGATACATATAGATGCTTCCGTCCGGATCGACGTCCCATTCATTACCCGCATTCAGAAGACACGGCGTGCCGTCCGGCATGATAAATTTCTTTTTCTTTCCGGTGTCCGGGACTCCCATGCTGTCTTCCGGATGGTTCAGCCCGATCACGTCGGATTTCATGATCTGACGGAGGTCCTCATCCACCACGCCGAGCATCTGAATCACCTCAAATACATCGACATCCTTCTTCGGAAGTCCGAGATAATCTCTCAGGCGGTACAGCGCGCATACATTGATGCCTGTCTGTCCTGTTGCGCCGAAATCGATCGGAATCCGGTCCGGTTCTTTATGATTAATTGCTGCGATGACGCGTTCTCTGGAATTCATAGCGTTCCTGCCTTTCTTTTTCTCAAATAAACGTTTTCCCGCTCCTCTTTTTCCCGTTTTTGATGCGTTTATTATATGGCGCGCCATACTGAGGATAAATCTTGTCACTTGCCTGTTATTTATGATTTCTTGCCTTTTGACAGAGCCTCTCGCCGATGATAAAATAATAAATAATTTTGAGGAGGTTTCTATGCTCACACAGGAGAAGGGAACCCTTTCGGGATCCGACATTTATTTTACCGTTCCTTCCGAAAACGCGAGGAGGATGCTTTATTATTCCATCGGATGCGGATATTTCTACACGAATGCGGATTACCACGTGAAGCGGGAAAATTATGGCTGCTACCTGCTGATCTATGTCTGTGAAGGAGAGTTGTATGTCCGTTCGGAATCGAAGACAGCCACGGCCAAAGCCGGACAGATCGTCTTCCTCGACTGTCATACTCCTCATGAATACCGGACACTCAATCACTGTGAATTCGTCTGGACGCACATCGACGGTGCAAATACCGCTGATTTCTACGGACAGTGTCTGCAGAAAATGGGGTCCTTCGTCTTCGGGAACCCTCGTGCCGATTCGCTCAGGGAACAGCTTTTTGCGATCGTCTACGCCTACCGCAACAATCAGACCGTCAATGAATGGCAGCAGTCTCTGAAACTCTATTCCGTTCTCGTCACCGTTCTCAGCGGCATGGATCCGGGACGGGAGGAGACGCTGTTCTATTCGGAGACGACAAATCATGCAATCAAATACATCATGCAAAATTACCCGGAGCCGATCTCCCTTTCCGACCTCGCCCGGGAGGTCAACATGAGTCCGTATCATTTTTCACGGAAATTCAAACGTGAGTGCGGATACTCCCCGCATGAATACCTCATCATCACGCGGATCAACCGCGCGATGTACCTGCTCAAGACAACCGATCTCCCCATCAAAACCATCTCCTCGGAGGTCGGCTATGAGTACGTCACCACTTTCTCCGCACTTTTCATGAACCGCATCGGTCTGAGTCCGAGCGACTTCCGGAAGTATCCGTTCTGAACCGTACGCAAAAGGGGACTGCCCTCAGGCAGCCCCCCTCGCGAAGTCTAATCCTATCTTTCAGGAATCGTCTCTGTACCTTTTTTTCTTCCGGATACCGCTCAGCTCTTCAGATATCCGGCCAGCGTATCCAGTCTTTCTTTTGCATTATCCTTTGTGATGATCTCAGATCCGGAATCCGTGAAGCGGTCGAGTTTCACGCCGTCAACCGCCTTGACTGCAGCTTCAACCGCCTTATATCCCATTCCGTAGGCTTCCTGCGCGACAGAAATATAATTCGTGTACGTGCCATCCGACATCGCCTGACATGCGGATTTATCGCCGTTAAATCCGAGGAAAACCGTGTTTTTGTACGCGTCATTTCCAGCCGCGGTTCTCGCCGCTGCCATCGCCATATCGTCATTATTCGCCGCGACGATCGCGATGCCTTCCGGATGAGTTGACATGATGCCCTCCATAGCGGCCACGGCTTTATCCGCCGTCGCGTCCGCATACTGTACCTCGTTTTCGAGAAACTCGCCGCCGGCCTCATTGACGCCCTTCTTGTATCCGTTCATTCTTGCGGTGCAGGTCTCATCGCCCTGAACCCCTGCGATCTCGATGCACTTGATCTCATCCCAGCCGAGCTCCTTCGCCATCTGAACCGCCGCCTTACCGCCGGATGCCGCAGCGTTCTCATTTCCGGTACCGACGAAACTCGCGATATAATCCGCGTTGATATCGGTATCAACCGCCAGAACCGGGGCCGTCGCATCCTGCATGACCTGCGCGACCGAATCAGACTGGAGCGGTGCGATAACATACGCGTCATAGTCGACCGCCAGATCCGTCGTCAGCATATTTGTTTGTTCATCAAAAGCAGTCTCGGAAGTCGGTCCCTTGACATCTACCTGTATCCCCGGATGATCCGCCGCGTAGGCATTACACCCCGCCTCGACATACTGCCAGTACTCGGCGGAAAGCGTCTTCAACACGACGTCGATCTTGTAGCTGTCTTTCGCCGGTGTGTAATCTTCACTGCTGCCCGAAGATGCCGCCGTTGCGGATTCAGACGCGGAAGAAACACCGGAAGATGACTGCGGCGCCTTTGATGATGACGACGCGGAATCAGACGCCCCTCCGGAAGAAGCACCGCCGCATGCTGCGAGCGAAGCCGCCATGGCTGCCGTTAACAGAATCGCAAATCCTTTTTTCATACCCTCTCTCCTTTGAATCTCTTGGATCGCCATCTGATGATTCAATTATAAGAAAGCCGTGGAACGATCTGAATCCGCAATTTTGCCAGTCAATTTTGATTTCTTGCTCTCCAGGCGCAAGATTGAATAACAGTCACTCCAGATTCAGCTTCCGGTCCAGAATCAGCCAGGTCACGACTCCATAGACCGCGGTGCCCGCCGCAGCGATCAGAAGAAGAATTCCCTCACCCTGAAGCGCATTCGTAATACCAACCGCACCCGTGCCTGACCAGTACAAAGAGATGTACGTTCCGACGGGCATGGCAAGAAACGCCTCCAATACGCCGATCCCGATATAGGCGAGCACCGCCCCGAGAATCCGGTGTTCGGTCCAAAGATGGCCGATCGAAATCGCGGCATAAAGACGGACGATAAAAAACACTGCCAGAGCAATGATCAGCACGATTCCGAGAATCAGATTCCATCTGTACGGGGACAGGCTTCCTGTAACTTCGGCCCAGATTTTTCCGATCCCATACTCTTTGACGGCATCCGCGACTTCCGGCGCGGCGAGGAAAGGAAGAACCGACAGCACTGCGACAATCCAGCTTAGAATGCACCAGATCACTGAAGAAATCACTTTCGCCCAGATCAGATCACCCGTTCCCACCGGAAGAGAGAACATCAGATACCCTTCCCGCCCAAGCAGATTGTTATAAAACCGGATCACTGACAGAAGAATGGTCACGATAAAAACCGCCGCCACAAGAATCGCGAGAACAATCGAAAGCGCAATTGCCCCCGCATTCTCAGAAAATGAAATAAAATGCATATTGATTCCAAGAAGAAGGGCCGTCACGACGATGGCTCCATAGATCGGAAGCAGAATTCTTCCGAACGCTTTCATTTCATATCCAACCAATTTGCTCAGCATGCGAACACCCTCCTGAAATACTCATCGATACTGGTTCCTGTTTCCGCGCGCAGATCATCTGCGTTTTTGTGGAAAAGAACTTTTCCCTCTTTGAGGAAAATCACCTCATCCAAAATTGCCTCGATGTCGGTGATCAGATGCGTCGAAATCAGCACAAGACCTTCCTCGTTATAATTCTCGAGGATGGTGTGGATAATATAATCCCGCGCTGCCGGATCGACCCCGGCCAGCGGCTCGTCCAGAAGATAAATCTCTGCTTTTCTGCTCATACAAAGGACAAGATGGACTTTCTCCCGCGTGCCCTTTGACATCTTCTTCAGACTGATTTCCCGGTCAATCTTCAGATCGTTCATCAGGCGCTCCGCCTTTTCCCGGTCAAAATCTTCAAAAAAAGATTCATAGAAGTGAATCAGTTTCCCGACCTTCATCCATTCCGGGAGAAATTCGCGGTCCGGCAGGTAAGAGATTACTTTTTTCGTATCCCTCCCGGGGCGCATCCCATGAATTGTAATTTCTCCCGAAGTCGGTGTCAGAAGCCGCTGTATCAGCTTGATCAGCGTCGTCTTTCCGCTTCCGTTCGGTCCCGCAAGTCCGATCACCCTCTGATTTTCCAGTGTAAGATTCACCCCGTCCACGGATGTCTTACTTCCGTATTTTTTCACAAGATCTCTGCATTCAATTTCTGCCATGCGGATCTCCTCCTTCCTTTTCTTGTACGCCATGATCATGCATCCCGATCCATCACACTCCGGATTGATCCGGTTCGTCAGCATCCGCCGGATTCCAGCTCTCGACCTTTTCTACGATCTCCTCCCGCGTCAGCCCCAGTCTTCTGAGCTGTACAAACAGCTCCTCCACATACTTTTCGCTGAGCGCGCTTCTGAGTTCCCTCATTTTTTCTTCATCCTCCGTGACAAATCTCCCGCTCGTCCTCTGTGTAAAAAGCAGACCTTCGCGCTCAAGCTGCGTCATCGCCCGCTGCATCGTATTCGGATTTACCCCCGCCTGCGCAGCCAGATCCCTGACCGACGGCAGTTTGCTTCCGGGCGGAAGACTGCCTCCCGCGATGCGGATCTTGATACCATCTACAATCTGAAGATAGATCGGTATTCCGTTTTTAAATTCCCACGCCAAACGCATTGCCTCCTTCTCTTGTATTAATGTATTACGCTCTTAATACAGTGAAACAATATCACACAGGAACAACTGTGTCAATAGATTAATACAATTTTTTGCCCTCTCCGTTCTTCCTCCATCGGCTGAAATAAAAAAAGACGTCCCGCCCATTCCGGAAACGCCTTTCAAACTTAATTTATCATGGTAAATGCCGGAATTTATAAGGACGCCTGAATGCTCTCCACAATATCACGCGGACGGTATCCAAAGGCTTCTTCTGCTTTCCGGTGGGAAAAGCATGCATTCGTCTGCAGTGTCCATACCGAATATGGCGTGAATGCAGGCACAGGATTTCCCCGCATCAACGACAGCTTTTCCGCGAGTGGTGCAATTCGAACCGCTCACATCCCAGTATTCCATCGGCGACATCCCGCGAATCCCCAAAATCATATCCGCCCTGTACAGCCACCGGTATTTTTCCGGACGCCATGTCCCTGATCAAGCGGACGATGTAATTTCTTTGCAGAACATCTCCGGGGCCGATGATACCGGACGGATGCACGATACAAGAAATAACTGATTCATAGATTTCAAATCTCCCCGAATAAACCGTTATGAGCCGTTCTGCTCTTCCGACAGAAAATCGAGAATGATCCCCGCAAGTTTTTCGCTGTGCACGACGTAACTCGCGTGACTTTCTCCGGAAAGAATCACCTTTCCGGCGCCCGGGATGGCCCCGGCAATATGATCGGTTTCGCTCTTTCGGACCATATCATGCTCTCCGGCGACGATCAATGTATCCGCGTGAATCCGCGCAAGTTCATCATCACGGATATCCGGCTCCCGAATCATCAGCCGAACCAGCGGACTGCGTCCAAAAAAGTGAAGAATCCTCATACCAGTAAGATACCTTCTGTGAAACCCTTCCGGTCTTGTGTTTGCCCCGCATGCGATCAGCGAAGTGATCCGTTCGGTTTCTGCCGCTGCCAACAGTCCGATAATTCCTCCGTCAGAAAAACCGACAACGGCAGCATTCCTCAGATTCAGAGCCTCCAGAAACGAAATCAGGTCCCCGGCCATATCCCGGTAGTGAAACTCTCCGGTCCACCTGCTCTTCCCGTGTCCCCTCGAATCCGGCAGATAACAGGTAAACCGCTCCTCCAGAACCCGGACCGTCCGGTCAAAGATCGTATGATCCTCCCCGTTTCCGTGTATCAGAATCACCGGACGGCCCTGTCCTGTTTTTTCATACCATATATCCACATGATTAATATGCAATCGTTCCAACCTGTCAGCCCCTCTGTTCATTCTCTGTATTTCGTACCCCGTATCTCTAGTATATTTGCGGATCCGACGCAAGTAAATACCATAAACTTCCTGAATCCGGCATTGACATACTACGTCTGTCGTACTATATTTAAAGCAGTTAAGATACTACGACAGTCGTAATACGTCTGACGTATTATATTCGTCGCTGTTTCTGCCGAGGAAGGAGGTGCTGATGGGGATCAGCAGCGATGTCATCCGCGGTTACAATGACACGATTATCCTCTGTCTGTTGATGGATGAGCCGTCGTACGGCTATGAAATTTCCAGAAAAATACGGACCAGAACCGCAGATGCCTATATCATCAAAGAAACTACTTTATATTCCGCCTTCACCCGAATGGAGAAGAACGGCTACGTGGAATCCTATCCGGGATTCGCGGAAAACGGCAAACGCAGAACCTACTACCGGATCACGGAAAGCGGAAAGCGATACTACCGGGAAAAATGTGAAGAATGGAAGTTGACCAAGGATGTGATTGAACATTTTATCAGAGAGGAGAACTCATGAACACGATACGCAATTACCTCGAATCCATGTTCGCAAATCTTCCGAATACGCCGGATGTGATCCGTGCGAAATGTGAGCTCGGTCAGATGATGGAAGATAAGTACAACGAGCTGATCAGTGAAGGCAAATCCGACAACGAGGCGGTCGCCCGGGTCATCTCAGAATTCGGCAATCTCGATGAACTCGGCGATGCACTGGGAATCCGTGACTTCCTGAACAAAAACCAAAATGAACAGCGGCAGATCCGTCAGGTATCTGCAGAAGAAGCAGAACAATATCTGGAAGACCGGGCGCATTTTTCACTTCTTTCCGGACTCGGAACCTTTTTTGCGATCATCTGCCCCTGCGGCGTGATCCTTGCGGGCACTTCCGTACACGCTTCCCGGACGTTGATGGCAATCGGGGTTTTCTTCCTGCTCGGATTGATCGCTGCATGCATCACTCTTCATGCCTACAGCAGCCTGCGCATGAGTTCCTGGAATTTCCTGAAGCTGGAACCCTGCAGCATTGATTACGGAACCGCCGGTATGATCAACGATCTGAAGCGAAGCACCCACAGCAGTATGGTTCTGCAGCGCACGATTTCGGTTCTGCTTTTTTGTACCTGTTATATTCCGCTGGTTTTCCTTCATCTGATGGTCGGAACAAGCGCCGCTGACGGCGCAGGAGTTGTGATTCTTCTGTTCATGGCCGCCCTTGCCGTTCTGATTCTGACCGTCAGCGCTTCCCGCGAAAAAGGATACCGGATCCTGCTCAGTCTCGGCGGGATGCATTTCTCCCGCCAGTCAGACAGCACCGGTGAAGTTGTCTATGATCGTCCTGCAGTCCGCGTCGTGATGTCGGTTTTCTGGCCGACTGTCACCTGCCTGTACCTGATCATCAGCTTCCTGACATTCGCATGGTACATCAGCTGGATCATCTGGCCGGTCGCCGCCGTCGTTGAAAACCTGATCAAAGCAATCTTCGGAATCCGCAAGGAGGAGATCCAATGAAAAAACGCACCTGCTACCTGCTCGTGCTCTCTGCCGCCACCGCCGCGGCGGTCTGCTTCGGAGCGTGGAACTATCTTGGAACCCCTTTGATTACATTGACAAAAGATCAGTTCGGACTCACTTTTAAAAGCCGGGATACCACAACGATCCGGCACGAAACCGGAGCGTTCGATACCATCCGCCTTGATCTTACAAACACCGATATCCGGATACAGGCCGGAGATGACTATTCCGTAACCTGGCAGGGTCCGAAACAGAACTGCCCTTCCTTCCGCGTAAAAAACGGTGTCCTGACCGCGGCGGAATCCACGTCGAAGAGGCATGCGATTTTCAACTCCGACGAAATCACGACCGTCACCGTTCCAAGGGATCTGAACGACCTGAAGAATGTCTCACTTGCCTCGGATAACGGCGACCTTACGATTGCCCCCGATCACACGATCACGCTCAGTACACTGGACCTGAACAGCGAAAACGGCGATATCGATCTCTCCGGCTGCAGCGGAACGACGATCACGGCAAATACCGAAAACGGCGACATCGACGTGAAAGACCCCTGACGCAAAGTCAGGGGTCTTGGTTTGCGATGGCACGCCGGGCGAAAAGCGTGACATCGGATGAAGAAAAGTCAGCCACGAGCCATATATTCAGCCGGAGGTGCGGACCCGGCTCTCCGGCTTCATCCGTCTGAACAACGACTCACCCAACAGGCATATAAGCACGCCGACAATGATGAACACAGCTCCCGCCACAAATGAGAGTCCGACTGTTTCATGGAAAAAAATCACACCCATGACGGTCGATGTCAGCGGCTGAACCGGATAGAGCGCAGAGCAGTTGCTCGCCGGAAGAAGCGCCAATCCCTGATTCCAGAGAATGTAGCTGATGCCGGTGCAGAAAACGCCAAGATATAAAAGACCTGCGATCACGCCGCCGTTGATATGGATCGCCGAGTGCGTGACAACATGCTCGATGACCGCAAGGACAAATTCACAGACCGCCGCCACACCGATGGCATCCCGCGTAATGACAAGCGGATTGTATGTTGCAAGCCCCTGACGGGTAATTACAGATACAATCGACCACAGGAGAACCGAGATCAGCGACATCAGAATGCCAGGCAGATTGATCGTTCCTCCGTTTCCCAATATCAGATAGACGCCAAATACCGCGAGAAGAATGCCTGCGATTTTGCTTCCCGTCAATTTCTCATGAAGAACCGGTACCGCCATAAGCGAGATGGCAATCGGATTCAGTGAATTGATAAGCGATGCCATCGAAGAACCTGCGTATTTTGTCCCCATCAGCTGGACTCCGACGCCGATCGCGTACCCGACTGCGCCCATGATGATGACGTATCTCCATCCCCTGCTGTCTATCTTCGTCTTCCGTCCCCGATCATCCGTGCCGTCGGAATTCCATTTCCGGCTGCCGGCTTTCACAATTACGCTGAGGGCGGCGAACGCGATCACAAAGCGGCAGAACATGACGGCAAAGGTCGGCAGATACTTCAATACGACGGAGCTGACCACGTAGAGGCTTCCCCATAAGAAAAATACGATAACGAGTCCAATATAAGCTGATGCAGTTTTTTTCACAGCAAATTCCTCCAAACTATTTTTCCGTTTTTAATGCTAGCACATTCTGATTGGAAGCGCGCGGGAGGATTTTTTTAATACGCTGCAGGAAGATTTCAGACATGATACGAGACGGGAAATTTGCGGAGATCGGATTCGCGCTGCATCCGCATGGCTGATGCAGTGCGAATCAAAGAAAGTTTACTGCTTTACTGCTGCGTTCCGGTATCGAACTTATACCCCATTCCCCAAATGGTTTTGATCAGATCACCTTTATCGCCGAGCTTGCTGCGCAGCTTTTTTACGTGGGTATCGATTGTTCGCGCATCTCCGTAATAATCGTAATTCCAGACATTGTTCAGGATCTTCTCCCGAGAGAGCGCGATGCCCTGATTCTGCAGAAAATATGTGAGCAGTTCAAATTCTTTGAAGCTTAGTTCCATCGGTTTCCCGTCAACCGTCGCCGTGTGCGCGGACTGATCGATGCGGATGCCGCCTGCCTCAAGAACGTCCCCTTCCCCGTACTGGTTCGTTCTCCGTAGAATCGCCTCGACACGGGCCACAAGAATCTTCGGGCTGAACGGCTTCGAGATGTATTCGTCTGCACCGAGATCAAATCCGAGCAGCTCGTCGTTCTCGCCGCCCTTCGCGGTCAGCATGATGATCGGGACTTTCGAATCCCGCCGGATCTCTTTCACAACCTCCCAGCCGTCCATCTTCGGCATCATCACGTCGAGGATAATCAGAGCGATGTCCTTCTGTTCATAGAACAGGTTGAGAGCCTCCTCTCCGTCCCCGGCCTCGACCACTTCAAAATCCGCCTTCACCAGAAAGTCATGAACGAGCTTGCGCATTCTCGCTTCATCGTCAACTACAAGAATTTTCAATCGATCCATATCTCCTCACCCTCAGTCGAATCAATTCCGGACAGAATCTCACAATCTCTTGTAATCATATAAAATTTTAGCCGCATGCGCAAGATGCTGCACGCATACACAAGAAGAACGGAACCGCTCAGCACGCGGAGCATCTCTCATGCCATTTCCTGCCTGAAAGCCATTATTTTACCATATATTTACTTGACTTTGCATACATTTTATGTGCATTTAACCGAAATATATCATCCGTCATGTTGTATTTAGAAAAAATGATGTGGTAAAATATTAATGGCAGCAACGCCGGACGACCGAAAAAAACGTCCGAAATGATGTATGTTTGTTCTGCAGAGGGAGGAAGATAGAATGGGAATTGTCATTATTGCCCTGATTGTTATCTGCCTGATTGTTGTATTTTCCAATGTACTGATTGTACCGCAGGCACAGGCCTTCGTTATTGAGCGCCTCGGAAAGTTCAAAGGCGTCTGGGATGCCGGGCTCCATCTGAAAGTGCCATTCATCGAGAAAGTCATCCGAAAGGTTTCACTCAAGGAGCAGGTACTCGATTTTCCGCCGCAGCCGGTCATCACAAAGGATAACGTGACGATTTCGATCGACTCGGTCGTCTTCGCCCGCGTCTTTGATCCGAAGCTCTACACTTACGGCGTGGAAAATCCGATGAGCGGTTTGCAGAATCTCTCGGCAACCACACTCCGAAGCATCATCGGAGAGATGGAACTGGACGCGACACTCTCCAGCCGGGATGAAATCAACGGAAAAATGCAGGCCATCCTCGATGAGGCAACCGATCCCTGGGGAATTAAGGTCACGCGTGTTGAGATTAAAAACATCGCTCCACCGAAAGAAATTGAGGAGGTCATGACAAAGCAGATGCGTGCGGAACGGGAACGCAGACAGACTGTTCTGGAGGCGACGGCGCATCAGGAGGCAGTCGTCAGCCGTGCGGAAGGCGACAAAAAAGCCAAGATTCTTTCCGCGGAAGCAGAACGGGATGCGCAGATTGCGCTGGCGCAGGGCCGTGCAAAGTCGATTGAGCTTGTATACGAAGCGGAGGCAGATGGTATCCGCAAACTGAACGAAGCGCAGATCTCGGACAATGTTCTGAAACTCAAGGGGCTTGAAGCTCTAAAAGATGTCTCGAACGGCCGTGCGACAAAAATTTATATGCCGTCGGATCTTACAAATCTCGTGGCATCGCTCGGTGTCGCGGGCGAAGCGCTGGGAATCGGCGACGCGACACCGGTGGATAGAGCGTCAAGGCCGAAGCCTGATCCCAAGGCAGATCCGTGCATCCGCCCAACCACCTCCGCCGGCGGGCGCGAAGCCGCTGCGACGACGGCAGCGATTCAGGCCTCCGTCGCACACGATGAGCATCGTGCGGATGATTCTGCCCGGAATGCCGCTGGTCCCGGCGATTTCTGATCATAGGTACGATCGGCCTCGGTACGCAGATTGAATTTGACAAACATGTTCTGCTGTGTTAGTTTAAAAATGTAGACGAACCGCAATCATCGTTATTATCAAACCGGGCTAGTACTGGTTTCGACGGGGATCTTGCAGTTCGGGAAGCCATCCGCGGACTCCGGTTACCGCGTAAAATCCCGGAACTTAAATATAAACGCTAATAACGATAATTACGAATTAGCTGCAGCCTGAGTGCTGCATGTCGGTGCCGCCGGTTCCCGCGCCTGTGGTTTCGGCATCAAATAAGGCGGGGCACTTTTTCCCCAAAGCTTTGCGGGTAAAAAAGATTTTATGAAGCTACCGCGTACAGACGCCCGTCATCCGGCATCTGTTCGGGGGAATCAATAAAGGATGACTGTGATGGGAGAAACCTGGATGAATGGGTTTTCGGACGCGGGTTCAACTCCCGCCTGGTCCAT
>CADBRN010000051.1 GCA_902797025.1 uncultured Lachnospiraceae bacterium | reverse complement strand
CCTGTCGCCGTCTCGGCGAGACCGTCCATCGCCTGTCCGACCGTCTTGTACTGGGTTGCCATTTTGTTGAAGTCAGTTCCGGTTCCCGCAACCTTCTCGATTGCGTCGAAGAAGTCCTCGGTTGAAACGGTTCCGTCCTGCACGGCCTTGATCAGGTCTCCGGTCGTGTTTCCGGCAATTTTGCCGGTTTTTCCCATCTCATCCGCGACTGCGGCGATTCCGGCCGGTGTCTGTTCCAGCATCAGCTTGAAGTCCATCCACTGAACCTTGGGTTTTGCCGCCATCTGCGTTGCCTGCTGCGACAGCGTTTTCATCGCCTGCGTCGGATTTGATGCGGCTGCCGCCAGTCCGCCGAATCCCTTCACCAGCTCCGTCGTGTTCTTCGTTCCGACCGCCGCCAGCTGTGAATAGGTAGACGCCATGTCGGACGCGGAGTAGATCGAAGCCGTCGCAAAATCCTGCAGATCCTTCCGGACGCTGGCAATCTCCGCGCCGGATTTTCCGAACGTAGACATGTTGCCTTCGAAGGTCTTCCATGCCGCGCTCGACTCTTCAAGGCCGGACGTGATCGCTGAAAGGCCGTTCGATGCGATGCTTGTCAGCTGCTGGCCAACGCCCTGAAGGATCCCCGCGCCGATATTCTTCATTGCGCCGCCCGCGGCGCTCTGCAGTCTCCCAAGCGCACTTTCCGCTTTTCCAAAAGCAGACATAAAGCCTGAGGCATCTGCGGCAAGTATCGCTTTGACTGTGTAACCTGCTGACATTCAACTCCCCTCCTGTTCCTCCGCTCTTTCGTGTAAATAGTGAGCGAGGCCGGTAAAACGGTCTGTTTTCGGCTTCTCTGTGCCGTTGACCGCTTTATCGACCTCTTTTTCATAGTCATAGAATTTTTTGAACGTGCTATATACCGGCTTTGATTTTCCGCGCCCACTCTTCCGCGTGGACTTTGCGGCAAAGGACAGATACGCGACCCAGTGGGAATAGAAATCCCGGTCGACGTTCTGAAGCTTCAGCGCGTCCAGCATGATCCGGTACTGCCGGATCGTCAGACGGTCCACTTGGTCAAATGATACAAAATTGAAGAAGCGAAAACAGGTGACGGCGATGTCATGATAGATCTCCTCAAAGCCTTTTATTTCTTCTCCGCTTTCTCCACTTCCTCGATCACCCGGTGATACAGTTTCCGTGTAGCATTGCTCTTCTTTAAAAAATCGATCACCTGATCAAAAACCGCGTCGATGTCCGTTGTCGGATCATCGAGATAGGCCTCGATCGCGCTTCGGGTAAGCCGCGGATTCTGTCCCTTGTTCGCCAGATCAAGCACGTCGACCAGTGCGAGGACATCGCCGTCGAGGATGTCCCCGATCTTCATCATTCCGCCGATGTCCTTTTTGAGGCCGTCGCGCGTCACGGTCTGTGTTTTGTTGATCTCGCGCAGAAAACCGATGCCGAAATTAAACTGGTATACATTGTCGTTGATTGTAAGCTCCATCATGATGATTACTCCTTAATCTTTGAGGCGTTACGCGTTTTCCTTCTTCGTATCCTTGAAGACGTACGTCGCGATCTCCTTCTGCTCGCTTGTTACGGTCACATCGCCCTTTGCGCCCTTTCCGTTGACCCCGAACGTCAGGGAGATCTCGACCATGTCCTCCGCATTTGCGGTCTTGTCGATCTCGGTGATATATCCCTGGAAGTACGTCCCCTTGTAAGTGCCATCTGTACTGCCCGGCTCCTCAAGATTGACTTCCCAGATTTCAATGATCTCGTCATTGTCCATCGCTGTCTCGAGCTTGTCGATCAGCGTATCGCCTTTGGACAGGATCGAAGACGCGGTGATCTCCGTCTCAGACTCGGATGGAGTCCGGATTGAACCATCCTTCGTAATCGTGGAGTCGGCGTCCTTGGTCTTGTCCCGCTCATTCTCTGTGGTAAATGCCAGTGCTGTCGCCGCATTTGATGCAGCCTCGGAAAGAATTCTGTAGAGATAGATGATTTTCTTTCCTGCAACTGCCTCGGCAAAAAGCTGAAGATTCATTTTCATTCTCATTTTCCTCCCAGTAATCGATAAGTAATGGTGATGATGCCATGCATCAATGGTGTCTTCGTGGTGTTGTCCGGTCTGATGTCCTGATCACAGCCGGTCAGCTCCCACGCATAGGTTTTGGTGTGGTCAAGCTGCCCCGCAACATCAATGCAGCGCTCCATCATCTGGGACAGTGTCCCCCGCCGGCGCGGATCGTCCATCCAAACATCAATCGTCTGATCAATCGTCCCGAGCGGCTGTGTTTTGTTGCTCCGGTCATCGTCCTGATGCGTCCCCGCCAGATAAACAAACGGATATGGCGTCCCTTCCGGCGGCAGGAATCCGTCATATACTTTATTTGTGCCGAATTCCTGACGGAGCATAACGAGCAGCCGCCCGTAAAGTTCCTGTTGCGGATTTGGCATGTCTTTATCCTCCCCCGATCTCAGTCATTACAGCCGCTTCCACAAGCGATTTAAACTCCGCTTGTGCTTTATCAAGCGCCGGTTTCAAATACGGTCGGGCATTCATAAAGCGCGTGCCAAGCTCCACGTATGCGCCATAGTGCACCGTCGGCTGCACTTCTGCCTGCATTCCGCCATTCGTTATATTCAGCATGATTGACCGCCTCAGCGTACCGGTGACAACCGGTGCATTTCTCTGGGCCGTCTGCTGCATCGTTGCTCCCGCGCTCTTCACACACATTTTTATCTTGTCCGGATTCTTACAGCGTTTAAGCATTCGCTGGAGCTCTTTATCGCCTTCCAGCTTGATTTTGATCGTACTCATCAAACTACCTCCGAAACAACATAGCAGTCCTTCACGCGCAACTTTGATCGGTGATCGACCCGGTATTTTCTTCCGTCGATTTCGATATAGTCGAACGGATCGGGGTAATGGCGCTGAAGGTGCAGCGTCAGGCTGCCTTCCCGGATGCCTCCGTAAACAATCTGCGCACGGTCTTCGCCTGTCTGAATAATCGACGCGAGGCGTTTTGTCTTTGTTGGCTCCGCCACGCTGTAATCGCCGGTTTCCTCGTTATATTCACTGGCGCCATCGCGACAGAAATAAACCGGATGATCGTATCTCATAAAAATCTCAGCCTCCCCGGCGCCTTCCGGACGGAATCGGCATACTCCTCGATCTCGGCTTTGTACGGCTTGAAATCATCCTCACCGGACCACGCCATCGCTTCACCGTCCACGTTGTGCGAGGATGTGCCCTCTGAGCCGATCCGATTGTATCGCGCAAGCACGATCTCAACCACGACAGCGGCAAGCGCATCCGGCACTGCGTCCACTGTCTCACCGGTCAGGATCGTCAGCTTACCGATCAGGCGTTCGCTCACGACCGCGATGATCGTATCGATCTGCGCCGTGTCTTCGCTTCCGGAAAGTCCGGTCAGCTTCAGCACCGATTCTCTGATATCCATTATGCGTCCGCCTTCCTGCGTGTCGTGCGTTTCGGCTTCGGACCGCCCGCAATCAGCGGCTGTCCAAAGCTGTTGCCGTCACCGGACAGCTCCGCAATGCGGGCCTCCTCCGGTTCGTATCCATCGCGGGGATAAAGATCGCCGGCCGCGTAGACGTGACGCTCCGGATCCTGCCCGTCCAGGAATCTTTCCAGTACCTTGTACATATCAGTGCCTCCCTCCTACGCGGCCGCTTGCATCAGGCCGTCTTTGCTGTATTGATCTTGATCACGCCGTCCGTCATCTCCGGGAAGAATGTCACGCCGGAGAGCACGAGCGTGGTAATCGATGCGTTTGTGGTGCTCGGTTCATGCGTCATGCCGACAAGACCGGTCTCGTCTGTGGTCAGACCGAACGCATTCGCCACATCTCCGCCGGATGCCGGGATGTATGCGCCGTTGAGATTCTCTTTTGCGGTTGCGTAAGCTGTTCCGGCTGCAAGCTCCGGAGTGACGACCGCAGTTCCAAGTCCAAGGAAGTTCTCCACGTAGTCAAAGCCGAACGCGGTCTGCAGCGTAATCTGGGCAGCTGCAAGGTATCCAGCAACGTCGTCGGCGGATACAAAGAAGACCGGGGTCGCGTCGTAGTCCCGGAAGAACTTTTTGACCGCGCCCCAGCCTTTCGCAAGACCGGCCTGAAGGTTTGCGCCCTCTGCCGTGCCGGTACCCTTCGCCAGCGCGCCATAGAAGCTTTTCTTGATATCGGACCTGACGATGGAGATCAGCTTGTTGTCCGTCTCGTTGACCGCAATCGCCTGCCCGGCTTTCTGGATGGACTCCGCAGTAGTCTGCTTGCGGTATTTATTGAGCTTCAGCTCGATCGTGCTTGCCGGTTCCCGCTTGATCTCAGTAAGCGCGATGTCCTCGCCCTCTGCGACCTGTGCCGGAGAGTTGGCAACGGTGGTCTTATACATCTTGATCAGCGTGCCGGCTGCCATCGGGATCATGTTGGTCACACCGAGCACGTTCTGCAGCTCGACGATATTCGTCGCGAGCCGATTAGTGAAGTCAATCGAAATTGCCGGCTCTACGTCTGTAGAGACGATGGTTCCGGTCGGTGCTGCAAACATCTGAAGATTCATAATACGTTTCATGTCATTCCTCCAAAATCATTTAAAAAGTTCCAGATTCTCACGAATCAGCTTCTGCCGCTCAATCGGATTCTTGATCTTCAGGATCTCATCCCTTGTATGCTTCGGCACATCCTTTCCGGTCTTCGGCGTATTGCCTGCAAGCGCGGCTTTGACCTGCTTCTGCACTTCCGCTTCCAGCAGCTTCACAAACTCGTCGATGTTAGACTGTGTCTGCTCCGCATCATCAGTTACAAGACTGCTGATCAGTCCGTCCGAAATGCTGTAGCCTTTGCCCTGAATGATCTTGCGTGCCTGTCCCATCATCTCGCTGTGGACTCGCTGTTTCTCGTAGCCCTCAAGTCGCGACTCAAGATCCGCAATCTTCTCCTCCGCGCTTTTGTTCGCGTTGTTCTGGGCGAGCTTCTGTGCCTCGCTCACCGCTTTTTCCTGCTTCTTCTGAAGTGCCGCGAATTTCTTGGAGATGATCCGGTCAAGATCCTCGTCTGAATACTTCGCGACTTTTCGCGGATCGGGATCATCTCCGCCGGACCCTTCCTCCGGATCCTGTTTTCCGGAGCTGTCGTCCTCACCGCTGTCGCCCGCACCATCCTCCGATGCAAACAGCTGAAGATTCATAAAAGCGGTCGGGTTCTGCTTTGCGAAAAACTGATTTCTAAGTTTCTGTGCAAAAAGCCAGTTCTCAAGTTTCTGGTAGTTCATGTTTCTGTTCTCCTCCATAAGGTTTATTAGGTCTCATGCCTGCCTGTTTCCGTAAGGATTAAAGGGTCTCACGCCTGCCCTGTCTCCGTAGCTTTTTGCGTCTTCCACGCCTGGACGATCCGGCTCAGCGGATGATTCTGACGTGCTCCGGGTACGCGTCCGCAACCGCAGTCACGCCAACAAAAAACGCATCGGCCAGAGTCTTTGTCAGCTCTGACGGATGCGTAATCTGTACTTCCGAATCACCGGGCATCAGTCGATAGCAGGCCGCTCCCGGTTCCTTCTGTTCAATTGTAAAAACCAGTGTCAGAAGCAGCGTCGATACTGCCGCACATACAATGTCCTGACCGGGCGGCGCGTATCCGCTGTGGCCTGTGATCGTAATACGATCATTGCTGTATTGAACCTTAATCAATGCCAGACTCCTTAAATGCTTTTACAATCTCATCAATTACCTTCAAAAGTGCCTTCTTTGCTTTTTCATGCTTTACGCGTTCGATTACCCGGAAAGTGAAATACACGCCAACCAGAGCAAACGTCCACGCCGGCGCGTTGATCAGTACCAAAATGATAATAAATAATGCTGCTGAAATCATACGGTTTTCTCTCCTTTTCTGACATGAAAAAAGCATCGGTCTCCCGATGCTTTAAAGCAGCAACGCCAACAAAAAAGGCGGTCATTGCTGATCGTCTTCGTTATTCATATTGATCAATGCAATCCGAACAGATATTCTCCATCCAGAAACGTCCCACGATCCCGTGATACACTTCCGCTCGCCGATATGCCTCAAGCCATATGTACCTACGGCAGTGTGAGCACATTACAGGAAGCAAGGCGAATCGGTTAAATTTCATCTTCATGCTTTTTCCCTATTCCTGACATAACAAAACCCCGCGGTGCCTGCGCTTATTTTATGCACCCGCTCTCTTCAAACGTTTTCAATATCTTAGGGAACTGCAAGGCGATCCAGTCAACAAGTTCTTCGTTTGCGGCATAGTCGCAGTTTTCGTGCAGACCGCTTTCAAAGAAGAATGCATGGATGATCTCGTGTCGCAGTATCTTACGCGCTTCCGCGTCAAGGTCCTGTACACTGTCCGGGTCACGCTCGAGCTCGCTGATGACGATCTTCTTCACAGACGGGTCACAGTATCCATATGCGGTTGATAATTTCGGATCCGTCTTTTCCGTACCAACGCCAACCGTATAAATGGTGCCAAGGACATTTACATTCATTTACGATCCTCTCTGTCTATCCAGAAAGCAATGCTGTCTCGCACATAGCCATTGTTTCATAGACGCTTCTCAATCACTCACTGTCGGCTTATACGGAATCCACAGCTTCGGATTAAAATTGATTTCGTAGTGATACTTACTGACTTCACTTCCTGAGATGTCTTCGACAATATAAGACATGTTGTCGCTGATCCCGAATATATGCTTTTTATATTTTCCTTCTGCCGTTTCGACAATGACTTCAAGCTGATGGTCCTCAGTATCTGCTTTGATGTTCATTGTACCTTCAACGGTATAGAGTGTCTGTCCAGTGATGCAGTCGATCACCGTTAACCGACGATAAATATTAAAGTTTTCAGCTTCCTGCGTGATGTTGTAATCTGCCCGCGTTGCCTGACGGCAAGCGCACAAAGACACGGCCAGAACCGCTATCAAAGTAAATGATATTATTTTTTTCTTGTTCATCATTCCTCCTATTTTCTGACATGAAAAAAGCATCGGTCTCCCGATGCGTCACTGCTTCGACTTTTTATCGTCTGTAACCATTGAATCCAAATCTTCGTAAAACTGTTTATAAGACGCCCTTGCTTCCTTAGACGCGTCCTCAGTCAGAACATACCGCTTCGACTTAATGTCGAATGCGAACCAATCAGGGTTGGTCATGAAATACGGTTCATCAACAAACACATTATTCACCGCCTTTCCCGAAATACTTCGAGAGAACACCGTACACCTGCTTGGAATGCTCGGAAGCGTTCTGCTCGTTTATCCTGACATCTGCGAAAGCCTCAGCGACAAACTCGTCGATATTGGACATGGAGTAAGCGCTGATTCGTTTGCTTTCCATCGTGGCTTTCAATGCGCTCAGTGTCTTTCTTTCCTCGTCTGTCGGGGGAATCATCTTAAAAATAAACTTCGAGTCCAGAGCCTTCCGCATTTCCTCGTATTCATTATAGGCTTTCCCGACATCGGCAGTATAGGAATCCCACAGTTTTTCTATCTCGCCTCGAGCCGCCTTCACCGCACGAAAGTCGCATTGTACAAAGTTATTCGACTTTGTCGGCAGTTTTTCGCCAATATTCAAAATCGAATGCCCGAATTCGTGTGCAACGATATAATCGACCTCGCGACCTTTTGGAATATTCACCGCGTATCCGTTTGCGGATAGCTCTGCGATTCTCTCGATTCCCTTTTCCGACAGCTTGACAGGATTAAACCGTATCTCGGCGGAGCCATAACCCCACATATGAGTCGTAGAAGCAAAGGCACGGGAAGACAGGCTTTCCGTTTTGTCCATCCATCGCAGGCTCTGAAGCGGCGAATAGAAGTCGGACGAAAGATTGTTCACGGTCGTCAGTATCT
>CADBRN010000050.1 GCA_902797025.1 uncultured Lachnospiraceae bacterium | reverse complement strand
TGACCCGAGAATGAAAGAGCGTAAGAAATACGGACTCAAGAAAGCCCGCAGAGCTCCGCAGTTCTCCAAACGATAATCCGAACGAATTTGTACGCGAATTCCCGGAGGCGAAAGCCTTCGGGAATTTTTGTATAGAAAAAGACTCGCAAATTGCAATAACAAGTTGGACACTGTGATGATGATGAAATGATTTCGATGTTTATACAACGATGGACATTTTTATAAATGTGAAGTATAATGAACCTGCTTGTTTAAGCGGTACTGAAAAAGCACATTGAATCAAAGTCAAGGCTGGCAGAATGAGTCAAAGGTTTTCAAACCTCATTGTATGCGATCTCCCGGAGGCGAAAGCCTTCGGGATTTTTTCGTTCCGAGGGAGAGGGCGGGCGTTCGATGGAAAAAGAGAACGTAATCGGCGGTGGAGAAGCGGTCCGGATGATCTGACTGACGGCTGCTGAACGAATGTAATGAATGCAAAGGAAACAGAAACGGTGAATGAAAAAATCTATCAGATTATAATGATCACGGAAGCGGACTACGGCTGTGAGGAATGCCCTCCGGAGGGACCGGCCGCACTTGTCCTTCTGCGTTCAGACGACGGGGAGCAGCGCCGGATGGAGGTTCCGGAAGCGGTTCTTTCGGCGGCCGGGATCGACGAGGGATCGCGTGTGACCGTCGGGCCGGACGGAAAACTGCGAATTGCGGGGTTCGGACGGAAAATTCCGATCCGATAGAAGAGATCAGACAAAAGGAGAAAACATGGCGGAAAATTTCTTTGCGACGATTTCAAGAATGAAATACATTGAGCGCTGGGCGCTGATGCGCAATTCCCGTCCGGAAAATTTAAGCGAGCATTCTGCCGAGGTGGCGATGATCGCCCACGCGCTTTGCGTGATCGGAAATGTCCGGTACGGGAAGAATCTGGATGCTGAGAAAGCGGCGCTCATCGGCCTGTATCACGACGCGTCCGAAATCATCACCGGGGATATGCCGACGCCGGTCAAGTATTATAACGATGAGCTGAAAAATGCGTACAAGAGTGTTGAAAGTGCCGCTGAAAAAAATCTTCTGCGGAAACTTCCGGATGATCTGCGCCCGGTCTATGAAAAAATTTTCAGTCCGGACGGCGGCGATCTCTGCGATCGAGAGAGAGCGGAGCGCGAGCAGTATATGCGGCGCCTCGTCAAGGCCGCCGACAAGCTGTCTGCCCTGATTAAATGCATCGAGGAAGAAAATGCGGGCAATTCCGAGTTCCGGACCGCCCGCGCGAGCATCAAAAAAACAATCGGCCGCTTCGCCGGTGAGATGCCGGAGGTGAAGGATTTTGTCGATGAATTTCTTCCGCCCTTCGGGAATACGCTTGATGAATTGCTGTAATGTCCGGGAGACCGCACCTTCCGGAGCATCAGAAACGCGAACGCGGCCGCGCCTGCCGCATCGCAAGAAACAATGAAAATGACCGCGTCTGCCGGTCATCTGCGGAGCCCAAGAGATAAAGGACGCCAAGGAAAGGAGAAAAGTTATGCGAATTTTGGTTACCGGCGGGGCCGGTTATATCGGAAGCCACACATGCGTGGAGCTGCTGAATCAGGGCCACGAGGTCGTGATTCTGGACAACCTGTTTAACGCAAGCAGCAAGGTGATCGACCGCATCGAGACGATCACCGGGAAACGTCCGGTGTTTTATGAGACGGATATTCTGGACCGGGAGAAGGTCAGGGACCTGTTTGACCGCGAGCCGATCGATGCCGTTATCCACTTCGCCGGTCTGAAAGCGGTCGGCGAGTCCGTGCAGAAGCCGGTGGAGTATTACACCAACAACATCACCGGCACGCTCATTCTCTGCGACGAGATGCGCCGTCACGGCGTACATAATATTATTTTCAGCTCCTCCGCGACGGTTTACGGATCGGACAATCCGGTGCCTTTTACCGAGGCACAGGAAAAAGGCGCGTGCACAAACCCGTACGGATGGACGAAATGGATGATCGAGCAGATTCTGACGGACATTCACACGGCGGATCCATTGTGGAATGTCGTGCTCCTGCGCTACTTCAATCCGATCGGTGCCCACAAGAGCGGTCTGATCGGCGAGGATCCGAAGGGAATTCCGAACAATCTGCTTCCGTATGTCGCCCGCGTCGCGGTCGGGCGGCTTCCGAAGGTAAATGTCTTCGGTGACGACTACGATACGCCGGATGGAACCGGCGTGCGGGATTATATCCATGTGTGCGATCTGGCCAGCGGCCATGTGGCGGCGCTTCAGAAGCTCGCGGACGGATCCGGCGTTTCTATTTACAACCTGGGAACGGGAAAGGGGAGCAGCGTGCTGGATGTGATCCACTCGTTTGAAAAAGCGTGCGGACACGCCATTCCGTATGAGATTGCGCCGCGCAGAGAGGGCGATGTGGATGTTTCGTACGCAGACGTGTCGAAAGCGAAGGCTGAGCTGGGATGGGAAGCAAAATACAGTCTGGACGAGATGTGTGCGGACTCGTGGAAATGGCAGAGCATGAATCCGGAAGGATACGAGAGCGAGAGCTGAATCATCGGATCAAAAAACGAAAAGCTGTGTTACAGACAAAAGCCGGCGTACCCCTTAGGGGTACGCCGGCTCTGGTGTCCGGTGAAGAGTGAGGAAACGAGGTTACGGCTCAATCTGTCCGTGCTTTTCGTACTGCATCACTTTCCGGATATGATTTTTGTCATCGACGAACACGACGTTTGGCCGGTGTGATTTTGCTTCCTCCGGCGTCATCTGGCAGTAGCACATGATGATGACGTGATCGCCGGGCTGCACAAGACGAGCCGCAGCGCCGTTCAGGCAGACCATGCCGGATCCCGGATCGCCGCAGATCGTGTAGGTCACCTGCCGGGAACCGTTTTCGACATCGACGATCTGTACCTGCTCGTATTCCATGATGCCGGCCGCCGCAAGGAGCTCCGGGTCAACTGTGATGCTGCCGACGTAATTCAGATCGGCCTGTTTTACGACCGCCCTGTGAATCTTACCTTTCAGCATAGTGATATTCATGTCTATTCCTCCTCAGGATGATGAATCAGAAGCAATTGTCCAGGATCTCAGGATCCGGAGTCCGTTTTGCGGATGTGAACGCGCCCACAGCAAAGTACAGGATTCCTCCTGCCAGAAGTCCCCATACCACCGCATTGATTCCCGCCACCTTTACGTTATAGTAGCAGAAGATGTAGGTCGCCACGGCGCCGATTGAACTCGTCAGTGCCGCTTCCTTCGTACCCTTTTTCCAGAACAGTCCGCCGACCAGAGGCCAGAGAAACGAGCATTCCAGCCCGCCGAAGGCAAACAGGTTCAGGAAAAAGATGATATTCGGCGGGTCCAGGGCGAGCAGCATCACGAAGACGCCGAAAGCAAGGGTGATCAGTGCGCTTCCGGCTTTCATATGGCGGTTGTAGCCGGCGAGCCGCTCCGGATTGTCCTTTACAAAAAAGGTCTTCCAGAGATCCTTTATAATCGCCGCGGAAACCAGAATCAGCAGGGAGTCGGCAGTGGACATGACTGCCGCCATCGGCGCGGCCAGGAATATTCCGGCGACGCCCACCGGCATGATCTGCTGTACGATCGTCGGGATAAAATAGTCCGACGTCGGGATCGATGCCCTGTTCGGCAGGCCGCCGGCCCAGCAGCCGGCCAGATGCATTCCCACCATGATA
>CADBRN010000049.1 GCA_902797025.1 uncultured Lachnospiraceae bacterium | reverse complement strand
CTGGTTCATTGCACGATCGATCTCAAAGTACGTGCAGTCCTTTGCGTGAACCCTCACGACCAGCACCAGATCGTATCCGACCGGATACTTCTCCTCCGAAAGACGGTAACTTTCCCTGATCAGTCTTGTCAGATGGTGACGCACAACGCTGTTCCCCACTTTTTTGCTCACAGAAATCCCGATTCTGTTGCGCGCAAGACCGTTCTTTCTCACGTACATAACAAGATAACGATTTGCCAGAGATTTTCCCGTGTGATACACACGCTGAAAATCGGCTGTTTTTTTCAGGCTTTCGGAATGCTTCATATTCGGTCCTTGATAAAATGAAAGACCACATTTCTGCGGTCTTTGCTGTACATCCGGATTATCAGGCAGATAATCTCTTTCTTCCTTTTAATCTTCTGGCCGCAAGAACTTTTCTGCCGCCTGCGGTACTCATTCTTTTACGGAAGCCGTGTACTCTTTTTCTCGAAATTTTCTTCGGCTGAAATGTCATTTTCATGAGAAGACACCTCCTTCTTTTTATTTATACTCGGCGCTATGTACGGAGAATAACAACATTATTATAGGGACATAGCATCTCTGAGTCAAGAAATTTCGTAACAGAAACGTGCCAGTTCGGCGGTTTTTCAACCGAGTTTACTTAATCTTATCCACTTTTTGTTGATAACTTGTGGATAACCCGTGCATAACGTGTGCATTACTTCTCGCTGCCATTGAAAATCGCCTGTTTTTCAGGCGCAGACCGTCCACGTTACCATAAAATAAATATCCACCAGAGGTTTCCATAATGTAATTCAAGTTGTAATTTTCCCGTTTTTATTATATGATATTGAAGTGAAATAGTCTGTGGAGGGCAGTTTTTTTTATGTTGGAACGCATTAGGCAGCATTGGTCCGAAATTCTTGAACATGTTCGCGATGAGATGGAAATCGGCGAAGTATCTTATAAAACCTGGCTTCAGCCGCTGACCGTAGTAAATTATGAAAATGACACGCTTTATATCGGTGTGAATCTTCCGAAGACCGCGATCAGTTATCTGACGAAAAAATATCTTCTTCAGATTCAGGTTGCGATCGCCGAAGTGATGGATATCGACTGCAACGTCAAATTCGTTGTATCAGAGGAAACGGAAATACAAACTCAGGAAAATGCGCTGGAAGAGGCCTGCCGCCGCGCATGTCTCAATCCGAAATACACATTCGATACGTTTGTTGTCGGAAGCAATAATAAGTTTGCGCATGCCGCGGCACTCGCCGTCGCAGAATCTCCCGGCGAGATCTACAATCCTCTTTTCGTATACGGAGGAGTCGGTCTCGGAAAGACCCATCTGATGCACTCGATCGCGCACTTTATTCTCCGGAAGAATCCGAAGATGAATGTTCTCTATGTGACGAGTGAAGAATTCACAAATGAAGTCATCGAGGCGATTCGAAGCGGAAATTCGTCGGTTCTCACAAAATTCCGCGATAAGTACCGGAACATCGACGTACTTCTGATCGACGATATCCAATTCATCATCGGAAAGGAATCGACCCAGGAGGAATTTTTCCACACCTTCAACGCACTGCACGCGGCCAGAAAGCAGATTATTCTGTCATCCGACCGGCCGCCGAAGGAATTTGACGTCCTGGAAGAGCGCATAAAGTCCCGGTTCGAATGGGGTCTTATGGCAGACATCCAGAGTCCGGATTTTGAGACGAGAATGGCGATTCTCCGAAAAAAACAGGAGATGGACGGTTTTCAGGTCGACGACAGAGTTCTCGAATATATTGCGAAAAATATCACTTCAAATATCCGTGAACTCGAAGGATCGCTGAATAAGGTTATCGCGAAGGCACGTCTTGAGAAACGCGAGATCAATGTAGAACTCGCGGAGGTCGCCCTCGCCGATATTCTGACACCCCGCGAGCAGAGGAGTGTGACTCCCGGATATATCATCGATGCGGTGGCAGAACAGTACGGCATCACCGTCGATGATATGAAGAGCAACAATCGCTCAAAGACGATCGCATATCCGCGGCAGATCGCGATGTATCTCGTCCGCACGATTCTGAATACAAATTACCGTGACATCGGAATCCTGCTCGGAGACCGCGATCACTCTACCGTCATGCACGGATGCGACAAGATTGCGAAAGACTACAAGGCAAATGAAACCGTCCGTTCCCAGATTGATCTTCTGAAAAAAAAGATCAATCCGGGCTGAGTTTCTTTTGTTTGTACTCTTTTGAATCCGATTGCTTCATATAATAAAGGAAAATATTTATAACTTGTTGACAAACCTGTGTTTTTCGGTGTGGACAGTGTGGATAAAATGTGCATGAATGTGTACAAATCCGTTATTCACTTTTTATCCACGTGAATTCACATGGTTCTACACGGACCAATGCGGATAAATTTTTCCGGATTCGTGCGAAATTCCGGACTTTTCCACACATCCACACCTTTGACGATTATGACTACGGATTTATTTACATTACACACAGAGACGCAGTTTTCCACCAGCGCAAGGAGTTTATATGAAACTGACCTTTGAACAGCCTGATCTTCTGAAAAGCGTAAATATTTCGATGAAGGCAATTTCCCCTTCGACCACCATGCCGATTCTTGAATGCATCATGATCGATGCTTCGGCAGGAGAGATCAAGTTTATCTCGAATGATATGGAACTTGGTATTGAGACGATTGTTTCCGGTACGATTATTGAGAAAGGCAGCATCGCACTTCCGGCGAAGACATTTTCCGAGATCGTAAAGAGCCTTCCGAACAGCAGGGTTACGATTGAATCAAATGAATATCTGACTGCAAATATCACCTGTGAAAAAGCGCATTTTGAGATTCCGGGAAAACCAGGTGATGAATTTGCGTATCTTCCGGTCGTTGAACGGGATGACCGTGTGACGATGACACAGTTTTCGCTTCGCCAGATTATCAATCAGACGCTTTTTTCCGTAGGAGAAAATGTTGGCGGCAACAAGGCTCTGACCGGCGAGCTCTTCAAGATTGAAAACAATCATCTCCAGGTTGTCTCGCTGGACAGCCACCGCGTGTCGATCCGTAATCTGGAGCTTCAGACGGAATGTCCGGATGTGAGTGTGATTATTCCGGGAAAAACGCTGGGGGAGATCAGCCGTCTTCTGACCGGCGGACTGGAAGATGAAGTCACCGTTTATTTTGCAAAAAATTATGTCATTTTTGAATTTGATCAGACGATGGTTCTTTCGCGTCTGCTCGAAGGTCATTTTTTTGATGTGGGACAGCTTCTCATCAATGACTACTCGACGAAGGTAGAGATGAACAAGCAGAACCTCGTTCAGTGCATCGGACGTGCTTCACTGCTCGTGCGTGAGAGTGATAAGGTGCCGGTTGTTTTCGATATTCGTGATGATGTAGTCCGTTTGAGTGCGAATACTGCGATGGGTTCCATGCAGGAGGATCTTGAGATTCACAAAGAAGGAAAAGATCTTGTGATCGGCTTTAATCCGAAGTTTATGATCGACGCGCTCCGGGTCATCGATGACGAGACAATTACGATGTATTTTCTGAGTTCAGTTGCCCCCTGCTTTATCAAAAACGAAGAAGAAGGATATAATTACATCATTCTTCCGGTCAATATCGGACGCTGATGGATTTTACACAATGTTTTCAGGGAGTGTTTATGGAACAGATCCGTATCAAAGATGAATTTATCAAGCTTGGTCAGGCGATGAAACTCGCCGGCGCAGTGGATGAGGGATTTGAAGCGAAGGCGGCGGTTCAGGAGGGACTTGTCCAGGTCAACGGGGAGACGGATACCCGGCGCGGAAGGAAGCTCTATCCGGGCGATACATTTACGTATCAAAGCAAGAGTTACGAGATCGTTCACTGATCGTATGATTATCGAATCGCTTGAACTGAAAAATATCCGGAATTATGAGTCACTGGCGATCGGATTTGATCCCGGAACCAATATATTCTACGGAGATAATGCGCAGGGAAAGACGAATATTCTTGAAGCACTCTATCTCTGTGGCACATCGAAGTCTCACAGAGGAAGCCGGGATTTTGAGATTATCCGTTTTGGTGAGGAGGAAGGCCATATCCGGATGAAGCTGCGCAGGGACGGGATGCAGCGGAGAATCGATATGCATCTTCGAAAGAACCGTGCGAAGGGCGTCGCGATCGACGGCGTTCCGATCCGCCGGGCGGCTGAGCTTCTGGGGCTTTCCGGGATGGTGTTTTTCTCACCGGAGGATCTCGACATCATCAAGAGAGGCCCGGGGGAACGAAGAAGATTTATGGACGCGCTGATTTCACAGACGGACCGGTATTATCTGCATGAGCTTTCGGCGTATCAGAAGGTTCTTCTTCAGAGAAATAAACTGCTGAAAGAGATTCCGATGAACCGGCAGCTCACGGGTACGCTTGACATCTGGGACGAACAGATGATCCGCTATGGGACAGGTCTGATCGACGCAAGGAAACGGCTGATTGACGCTCTGAATCGGATTGCTTCGGAAATTCATTATAATCTGACCGGAGGACGGGAATCGCTTGCGATTGTGTATGAGCCGAATACACCGGCGGATCAATTTGCAGATGATCTGGCGGCGGCACGTGACAGAGATCTCCGCTTTCGTCAGTCGACAGTCGGACCGCACCGCGACGATTTCCGCGTGATGACGGATCAGATCGATATTCGACGATTCGGATCGCAGGGACAGCAGAGAAGCGCGGCACTGTCTCTGAAGCTTTCAGAGATACCGATGATTGAGAAAAATACGGGGCAGACGCCGGTGCTGCTTCTGGATGACGTTTTGTCCGAACTGGATGAAAACCGGCAGAATTATCTGCTGTCTGGTATCGGCAATGTACAGACGATGATCACCTGCACGGGAATGGATGAGTTTGTAGAGCATAAGTTCCCGATCAACCGGGTTTTTCATGTGGTAAAAGGTTCAATTGCAGATTGAAAGGGAGGAAGCTGGCATGGCTTTGGAAGATGAGATCAAAGTGAACGGGCAGGATTACGGAGCGGATCAGATCCAGATTCTGGAAGGCCTTGAGGCGGTTCGGAAGCGTCCCGGTATGTATATCGGCAGCACGTCCTCGAGGGGACTCCATCATTTGGTATATGAAATCGTGGATAATTCTGTGGACGAGGCGCTTGCCGGCTACTGTACCAGCATCGAAGTGACGATCCGGAAGGGCAATATCATCTGTGTCCGTGATAACGGACGCGGTATTCCGGTCGGCATCAATCATAAATCCGGACTTCCGGCGGTTCAGGTTGTCTTTACGATCCTGCACGCAGGCGGAAAATTCGGCGGCGGCGGATACAAGGTTTCGGGCGGTCTTCATGGTGTCGGTGCTTCCGTGGTAAACGCGCTTTCCAGCTGGCTTGAGGTAAATATTTTCAACAGCGGAAAGGTCTACAGCCAGCGTTATGAGAGAGGAAAACCGGTCTGCAGTCTGAGGGTGACCGGCGAATGCGATCCGGATGAAAGCGGAACAATGGTCACGTTTCTTCCGGATAATACGATTTTTGAGGAGACGGAATTTGATTTTGATGTTTTAAAGACGCGGCTGCGCGAGACTGCATTTTTGACGAAGGGTCTTCGCATTACTTTGACGGATGAGAGGCCGGAAGAGCCGGTTCAGCGCGTTTTTCATTACGAGGGAGGAATCAAGGAATTCGTTCAGTATCTGAATCGCAGCAAGGAAGCTCTTTATGAGCCGATTATTTACTGTGAGGGTGAGCAGAACGGCGTGCTCGTGGAAGCGGCGATGCAGCACAATGACTCATTTCAGGAGAATGTTTACGGCTTCGTCAACAATATTCTGACGCCGGAGGGCGGCACACATATCGTAGGCTTCCGAAACGCACTGACGAAGACGATCAACGATTATGGCAGAAAAAATAAGCTCCTGAAAGACAACGAGCCGAATCTTTCCGGAGAAGATATTCGTGAGGGCCTGACGGCGATCGTCAGTATTAAAATTGCCGATCCGCAGTTTGAGGGTCAGACGAAACAGAAACTCGGAAATACAGAGGCCAGAGGCGCCGTGGATTCGATTGTCAGCAGACAGTTCGGAATTTTTCTCGAGCAGAATCCTCAGGTCGGCCGTATTATCATCGAGAAATCGGTGACATCTCAGCGTGCAAGAGAGGCGGCAAGAAAAGCCCGCGATCTTACGAGAAGAAAATCAGTGATGGAAGGATTTTCTCTTCCCGGAAAGCTTGCGGACTGCACGGATAAGGATCCGAAAAACTGTGAGATTTATATCGTTGAGGGAGATTCCGCCGGCGGATCGGCGAAAACGGCGAGAAACCGTGCGACTCAGGCGATCCTTCCCCTGCGCGGCAAGATTTTGAATGTGGAGAAGGCCCGGCTGGACCGGATTTATGGAAATGAGGAGATCAAATCTATGATCACCGCTTTCGGGACGGGGATCATGGATGATTTTGATATCACGAAACTCCGCTATGATAAGATTATTATCATGACCGATGCCGATGTGGACGGTGCGCATATCGCGACGCTGATGCTGACCTTCCTGTATCGTTTTATGCCGGAACTGATCCGTCAGGGTCATGTGTACCTTGCAAAACCGCCGCTGTATAAGCTGGAGCGGAATAAGAAGGTCTGGTATGCATACAGTGACGAGGAACTTGATTCGATCCTCTCCGAAGTCGGCAGGGACAGCAGCAATAAGATTCAAAGATACAAGGGACTCGGGGAGATGGACGCGGATCAGCTCTGGGAGACGACGATGGATCCAGAGAGAAGGGTTCTTCTCCGTGTCACGATGGATGAGGACGAAGCTTCCGAGATCGATGTGACTTTTACGACGCTGATGGGCGACAAGGTCGAGCCGAGGCGTGAATTTATAGAGGAGCGCGCGAAGGACGTACAGAATCTCGATATCTAAGGAGAATTAATACATGGATGACAGAATATTCGACAGGATTGAAGATGTCGATCTGAAGAAAAAGATGGAGGATTCTTATATTGATTATGCGATGAGCGTCATTGCGTCCAGAGCGCTTCCGGATGTGAGAGACGGTCTGAAGCCGGTACAGCGGCGAATTCTTCATTCCATGGTGGAACTGAATAACGGTCCGGACAAGCCGCACAGGAAATGTGCCCGTATCGTCGGTGATACGATGGGTAAATATCATCCGCACGGAGACAGTTCGATCTACGGAGCTCTTGTCAATATGGCGCAGGACTGGAATATGCGCTACCCGCTTGTGGACGGACATGGAAATTTTGGTTCCGTGGACGGGGACAGTCCGGCTGCCATGAGGTATACCGAAGCCAGACTCTCGAAGATCTCGATGGAAATGGTCGCGGATATCAATAAAGACACGGTTGATTTTGTTCCGAACTTCGATAATACAGAGAATGAGCCGACGATTCTGCCGGCACGTTTTCCAAATCTGCTGGTGAATGGCACAAGCGGAATCGCCGTCGGTATGGCAACCAATATTCCTCCGCACAATCTTCGGGAGACGATTGGCGCGGTCGTGAAAATTATTGACAACCGTGTTGAAGAGGACCGGGATACGTCCATCGATGAAATCATGAAAATCATCAAGGGACCGGATTTTCCGACCGGAGCCCAGATTATGGGTACACGCGGCATAGAAGAAGCCTACAGAACAGGCAGGGGAAAGATTCGCACGCGTGCGGTTACAAGAATTGAGGTTCTTCCGAACGGAAAGAGCCAGATTCTCGTGTCAGAGCTCCCCTATATGGTCAACAAGGCGAATCTGATCAAGAAGATCGCAGATCTCGTCAAGGAGAAAAAAATCGACGGGATTACAGACGTCCGTGACCATTCCAGCCGTGAGGGAATGGAGGTCTGTATCGAAACCCGCCGCGACGCAAATCCGAATGTCATCCTGAATCAGCTGTTCAAACATACGCAGCTTCAGGATACCTTCGGCGTGATCATGCTGGCTCTCGTCGACGGTCAGCCGAAGATTCTGAATCTCCTTCAGATGCTTCAGTATTACCTGAAACATCAGGAAGACGTCGTGACGCGTCGGACACGCTATGATCTGAATAAGGCGGAAGAACGGGCACATATCCTGTCTGGACTGCTGAAGGCGCTGGATCATATTGACGAGATTATCCGGACGATCCGTGCATCGTCGAATACGCCGGAGGCGAAGGAAAATCTGATGCGTCAGTTTGATTTCTCCGATGTACAGGCGCAGGCGATCGTGGATATGCGACTCCGCGCACTGACCGGTCTGGAACGGACGAAACTTGAAAATGAATTTCATGAACTGAAAGTCCGGATCGAAGAATACAAGGAAATTCTTTCAAACGAGAAGAGCCTTCTGAGTCTGATCAAAAAAGAAATGCTGGCCATCTCGGAAAAATACGGCGATGACCGGCGGACAAAGATTTCCCATGATTATACGGATCTGACGACTGAGGATCTGATCCCGGATGACAATATTGTGATTACGATGACGAGGCTCGGGTATATCAAGCGGATGACAACAGATACATTTCACAGTCAGAACCGCGGCGGCAAGGGTATCAGAGGAATGCAGACGCTCGATAATGATAATATCGAGGATATATTTATGACGACGGCGCATCATACGCTGTTGTTCTTCACAAATGCAGGACGTGTCTATGAGACGAAGGCCTACCGGATACCGGAAGCCGGAAGAACCGCGCGCGGGACAGCGATTATTAATCTGCTCCAGATGCAGCCGGATGAGAAGGTTACCGCCGCGATTCCGATCGATTCGTTCAATGAGACAGATTATCTGTTTATGGCGACGAAAAAAGGCGTGGTGAAGAAGACGCCGATCATGGATTACGCGAACATTCGGAAAAACGGTCTGACAGCGATCATTCTTCAGGAAGACGATGAGCTGATCGAGGTGAAGTATACAAACGGAAACAGAGATATTATGCTGACGACAAGGAATGGTATGCTGATCCGCTTCAGTGAAAATGATGTGCGTGGAACCGGGCGGTCCTCGATGGGCGTACGGGGAATCAGTATCGATAAAGACGACGAAGTTGTCTCAATGCAGCTTGATGTCCAGGGCGAGTATATTCTGTTCGTTTCTGAAAACGGCTACGGCAAGCGGACAAAGATCAGTGAATTCAAGTGCCAGCACAGGGGCGGAAAAGGGCTGATTTGTTATAAGATTGCGGATAAGACAGGAAGTCTTGTCGGCGCAAAGTCCGTTGAAGAAGAAAATGAAGCGATGCTGATCACGACGGAGGGAATTGTAATTCGTTTCCGCTGTTCCGATGTGCCGATCATTGGACGCAGTACCTCCGGCGTGCGGCTGATGAATGTGGGTGACAATATTTCGGTAGCCGGCCTCGCAAAGGTCCGTGACGACGGGGACAGCCCGGAAGAAGAGATGGACGTGTCAACGGATGAATCGGAAGCGCTGTCCGATGAAACGTCTGAACCGGCAGTCTCTGAAAACAGGGAACACTAAAACATTCCATATCGAAAATCCGTGCCGGCACTTCGTCCTGCGCTTGATTCAAAATCTGCTGCAGCAGGAGTTTCCCGACTCTGAGGACGAAGTGCCGGCCGGTAAAGGGTATGGAACGTTTTCGTTACAAAAACAAGATATTGAATTTACAAAAGAAAAAAATACAAGCTGTTGTAGACGGCCGGAAGAAGCTAAAATACTGGAAAAAACTG
>CADBRN010000048.1 GCA_902797025.1 uncultured Lachnospiraceae bacterium | reverse complement strand
TATGGTAGCAGAACTGGCCGGCGTCTCCCGCGGAACGGTCGACCGGGTATTGAATCAGCGTCCGCACGTCAAGCCGGAGGTCCGGGAGCGGGTGCTCCGCGCGATGAAGGAACTCCGCTATATTCCGCCCCACGAGGAGCAGGCGGAGGCGCTCGGCCTGGAGTCTGACGACAGCCGCCCCCCGCGGAAACTCGGCGTCCTGCTGTCCTCGGAGACCGGTTACTTTTTCAGCGAGGTCATGCACGGTGTACGCGACGCACAAGATATTCTCCGCACCTCCAATGTAGAGATTCTCGTGGAAAAATGTGAATCCGGTGTTCCCTACGAATACATCGAACGGCTCGAGCGGCTCGAATCGCAGAAGATCAGCGGGCTTGCGGTATGCGCAAAAAACAACCCGGCGGTCACGGATAAAATCAACGCGATGATCAGCAACGGCATCCCGGTGATCACCCTGAACTCAGATCTTCCCGACTCGAAACGGCTCTGCTTCGTCGGCCAGAATCCCTACAGCAGCGGCCGCGTCGCAGGCGACCTGATGTCCAAATGCCTCCGCACAACAGACCGGCTTCTGATCGGCGTCGGCAACCCGGAATTCGACGGACATCGCCTGCGGCTGGAGGGATTTCTTGCGCGCATGGAGGAAGCGGGATTCTCGCGCGACAATATGACGATCGTCACGACTTTTAACGATTATGATCTCACGGCGGAAAAAGTCCGGAACGCTCTGCGGAAGGATCCGGATATCCGCGGGGTCTATATGGCCAATCACAGCGTGAACGGCTGCGCGGATGCGGTGAGAGAACTGGGACTGACCCGCCGCCTACGCATCATCAGCCATGATTTAACAAAATCGACCCAGCGTCTCCTGCGAAATCGTGAAATCGACTTCGTCATCACACAAAACATTTATGATCAGGGATACCGTCCCCTGATCTGTCTCCAGAATTACCTTGAATACGGGAGTATTCCGGAGAGTGAACAGGGATCGATCAACATTGTCTGCACAGAAAATCTCAGTTGATCATCCATTCCTTGACTTTCATTTTCTTTCTCCATATAATTGATTTGTAATTTATTTCACTATGGAGGAAACAAAAGATGAACAAAGGAACAGTCAAATGGTTTAACCCGGAGAAGGGGTACGGGTTTATAACCGGAGACGACGGCAAAGACATTTTCGTACACTGGAGCGCAATTCAGGGTGACGGTTTCAAGTCCCTCGCGGAAGGCCAGAGCGTCACTTATGACGTGACAGAAGGCGAAAAAGGCATGCAGGCATGCAACGTCGTAAAGAGTGAATAATCCTTTATGATCGAATACAAAAAACCGGCCGGCAGGAGATCTTTGACGGATCCCGAACCGGTCGGTTTTTCTGTTGTATCAATGATTATTCCGCCTGGGATGAGGACGCTGTGCTCTCCGTCACGACGGCGCTGTCGGAAGAAGCGGATGTACTCTCCGCTGAGGAGGAAGTATCCTCACCGCCGGAATTCGACGTGTCGGAACTCAGATCGCTGAGATAATTCTGAATATCTGTGAGGTTCATATCGATCGTAGACGAACTCTGATTCGCCTCTGCCTCCGCCTTCGTCTGTCTGTAGACTGCGGTTGAAAACCATGCGATCAGGCCGCCGAGCACAACGACAATCGCGAGAATCTCAAGTCGGCGTACAATCTTTTCCTTCCGCATGATTTTCTGGCGGTTTTTCTTCTGTTCCTTATATTCGTCAACTTTTTTCTGGCTCATTGTAAAGCTCCCCTGTGATTGATTTTATTGCGCCGCAAGCCCGGCTTGCAAAGAAGCGCTACAAGACATTATAATAAAACACGCTTGAAATTTCCATGTTTTTTTATGATTCAACTGTGATAATCCTGTGATTGGAACCGCCGGCGGATAGATCCCGCCGGATCCGCACTGATTTCAGGGAGGTTCAATAAACGAAATGACAGCACTTGAGCTGAAACAGATCAGAAAATTTATGCACGCGCTGCTTCTGACCGACGCATTCGACGATTTCTGTGTCGCGGAGGTTCACCTGGTAACGTTCGCGGAATTTACGATTGACGGAACCCTCCACCCGGAGTTTTTCGGCGGCGCGGAGGACGCCGGGCCGGAATACGGAGAAGCGTCTTCCGGATCGCTCATCCGCTGGAAATTGCTGCGCGGCAATGTTTACGCGCTGATCCGCGGAACACGCCCGCCCCTCTCCTTTCGCATCGTGTTTCTTCTTCCGCGGGAACAGACCGATGCCCTCATCCGGGACAGCGGTTCAAATCTCAGCGAAAAAGATGTGAAAAGTCTCTCACTCAACTGCATCTTCCGGGACGGATCACTCCTTCTTACAAGCGGATGCTCCATCACCGCATTCACGAAGGAACGGACGCTCGAGCGCGCCTGGGACGACGCGGTCGTCTCCTTTGCCCGGCATCTCGGGATCGACTGAAGACGGTGAACCGGCAGTTCGCTTACAGCAGCCACAGACGGCCGCTGTGGCTGCTGTAAGCGAAACAAATCAATCACAGCGCGAAGGGCAGGCGCTAATTGCAAGGATCGGAAGTTTTCGTTCTCTTATCTGGCAAGTTTTACCATCATCTCATTCGTACGTTTCACGAAGTCGGTCATCTGCTCCGGCATCAGCGGTCCGTTCGCGATCATCGCGAGATCAAAAAGCTGCTCGCAGAAGGGCTTTACCTTGTCCGCGTCCCCGCGGTTGTCGTATACATATTTCACCACCGGATGCTTCGCGTTCAGCACCAGCGTGATCTCCTGCATTCCGTTCAGTTCTTCCGGTTTCATACCGTACATCTTCATCATTTCCGCCATACGGCGTCCCTGCTCGGAAAGTGTGACCACAGCGGAGACTTCCTCGTCCCGGAGCTGTTCGACTTTCACATTCAGCTGATCATTGTCCAGCGCCTTTCGGAAGACATCCTGCAGTTCCTTCGACTCGTCCTCAAAGGTCTTCCCCTCTTCCTTCATATCTTCGCCGACTTCGGCGTCGATTCTCTGGAAACGCACCTTCTCATTGTCGCGCTCCACGAAGGTGATGTAATTATTATCGATCACATGATTCAGGATCACCGCATCCTTGCCCTGAGAACGGAACATATTGATGTACTGACTCTGCATAACCGGATCCGTGACATAATAGATCGTCGTCTTCTCCGGCTCCTTGTCCCCGTCTGCGGCATCCTTATCCGGATCGCCGTTCTTGTCTTCTCCTTCTCCGGCCTTTTCCTCTGCAGTCTTCTCAGCCTCTTCCGCTTCGGACTCATCTTCCTTCTTGTTTTCTTTGATGCAGTCCTCCAGCGTCAGATATTTGTCATCGAGGTTTTTGAACAGGACGAAATCCTTCATGCGCTTGTTGAATTTCTCATCGCGGATGCATCCGTATTTGATAAAGGGCGCGAGATCGTCCCAGTATTTTTCATAATTCTCACGGTCTGTCTTGCACATGCCGGAGAGCTTGTCCGCGACCTTCTTCGCGATGTAATCCGAAATCTTCTTTACAAAACCATCGTTCTGAAGTGCGCTTCTCGACACGTTCAGCGGGAAATCCGGGCAGTCGATGACACCTTTGAGCAGCATCAGATATTCCGGAATCACCTCTTTGATATTATCCGCGACAAAAACCTGGTTATTGTACAGCTTGATCGACCCCTCGATCCGGTCGTACTCCGTGTTGATCCGCGGAAAATAGAGGATTCCCTTCAGATTGAACGGATAATCCATATTCAGATGAATCCAGAACAGCGGCTCCTTATAATCGAGAAATACGTGACGGTAAAACTCTTTGTACTCCTCATCCGTACATTCGGAAGGCTGTTTCGCCCAGAGCGGATTTGTATCATTGACCGGCACCGGACGTTTTTTGATTTTGACCTGTTTTTTCTCCGGCTCCGTCTCGACTACTTCCTTGTTTCCGTTTTCGTCCTCGCGCTCTTCGGTTTTCGCCGGTACCGTAATATGCTCGATGATCTCATCATCCTCCCGGAGATCCGATTCATCGATCGTCTCATACTCCGGCTCCGCATTTGCCTTCTCCAGATAAATCGGTACCGGCATAAATGAGCAGTACTTCTCCAGGATCTCGCGAACCTTATACTCATTCGCGTACGAAAGGGCATCTTCGTTCAGATGAAGCGTCACCGTCGTCCCGACCTCCGCGCGGGTCCCGTCCCCGATCGCGTAATCCGTACTGCCGTCGCATTCCCAGTGAACCGGCGCCGCCCCCTCACGGAACGACAGCGTGTCGATATCGACCTGATCCGCTACCATGAAAGCGGAATAAAAACCGAGACCGAAATGACCGATGATCTGATCCTGATCCGCTTTGTCTTTATATTTTTCGAGAAATTCCGTCGCGCCGGAGAAGGCGATCTCGGTAATATCCTTCTTCACTTCCTCCGCCGTCATGCCGATGCCGTTATCGATAAAGGTCAGCGTTTTTTCCTTATCATCCGTCACGACATGAATTTCCGGCTTGTATCCGTCCGGAAGCTGCGCCTCGCCGACCGCGTCGAGCTTCCTTCTCTTCGTGATCGCATCCGTCGCATTTGAAACCATCTCACGGATAAAGATGTCCTGATCCGAGTACATCCACTTCTTGATAATCGGGAAAATATTTTCACTGTTAATTGAAAGATTTCCGCGTTCCATATCCATAATCATCACTCCTTCAATCCATTTCTCATTTTTTCATTAATAATTATCGTAATGCAGGAGTGACCGAAAGTCAAGAAAAAATCAGCACTCATTTATGTCGAGTGCTAGCAAGCTCTGTTTTATTCCGATTTTTCCGATAATTTATCGATTTTCAGCTCAAACCCATTGAAAAACACGTCCGGGTCATGTAGCCTGAATAACAGAAGAAATTCGTTGAGCCAACAACAAGCAGAAAGGAGAACGGCTCACATCCTGCAGAGTGCAGGCTGAGCAGCCGGAACAGAATGAATCTAAGTGAACTAAAACCCGGAGAATCGGCGGTCATATGCAGTGTCGGAGGCTCAGGCGCTCTCCGACAGCACTTTCTTGATATGGGCGTCATCCCCGGTGCGCAGATTAAACTGATCAAATTTGCCCCCATGGGGGATCCGATGGAATTTCAGCTGCACGGCTACGAGCTGACGCTGCGCGTCGACGACGCAAAGCAGATCGAAGGCAGCCCCGCCGCCGCTCGTTCCGGGGAACCGGATGCTCCTGAAGCATCTGTGAACTATCACGAAAACCAGTATGAACACCCCGGACTCGGCGAGGGCGGCCGCTATCACACAAAAGCCGGCGAACATCCTCTTCCGGAGGACACCATGCTGACCTTCGCTCTGGCCGGCAACCAGAACAGCGGCAAAACGACGCTGTTCAATCAGCTCACCGGCTCGAATCAGCACGTCGGCAACTTCCCCGGCGTCACGGTGGACCGCAAAACCGGCGTGATCCGCGGCTATCCGAAGACTGAGATCACAGATCTTCCCGGCATCTACTCCATGTCTCCCTACAGTGCGGAGGAGATCGTCACACGGCAGTTCATCATCAACGAGAAACCGAAGGGAATCATCAACATCGTCGACGCGACGAATATCGAGCGGAATCTCTACCTGACCATGCAGCTGATGGAACTGGACTGCCCGATGGTGATCGCGGTCAATATGATGGACGAGCTGACCGGAAACGGCGGATCAATCCGTGTCAATATGATGGAGGATATCCTGGGCGTTCCGATCGTCCCCATCTCCGCCGCAAAAAACGAAGGAATCGACGAACTGATCCGGCACGCGGTCCATGTGGCACATTATCAGGAACGGCCCGGACGTCTCGATTTCTGTGACGAAAATGATCACGGCGGCGCGGTGCACCGCTGCCTTCACGGCATCATGCATCTGATCGAGGATCACGTCCGCGCAGCCGGAATCCCGATTCGTTTCGCGGCGACCAAGCTCGTCGAGGGCGACAAAAACGTGGAGAAAGCACTCCACCTCTCGCAGAACGAGAAAGAAATGATCGAACATATCATCGTCCAGATGGAGGAGGAACGGGGTCTTGACCGCGCCGCAGCCATCGCGGATATGCGCTTCTCGTTTATCGAAAAGCTGGTAAAACGTACGGTTGTGAAGCCCGGAGAGAGCAAAGAGCATGCGAGAAGCACTGCCATCGACCGGATCCTGACCGGGAAATATACCGCGATTCCCGCATTCATCGGGATCATGGCGCTGGTATTCTACCTGACATTCAATGTGATCGGCGCAGCACTCCAGAACCTGCTCGCCTACGCGATCGGTTCTCTTCAGACGGCGGTCGATCACGCCTTCACAGGCTGGCACGTCAACGCGGCGGTCCACTCGCTGGTGATCGACGGAATCTTCACGGGAGTCGGAACCGTCCTGAGTTTCCTGCCGATCGTCGTCACGCTCTTTTTCTTCCTGTCTCTTCTGGAAGATACCGGCTACATGGCGCGAATCGCCTTCGTCATGGATAAGCAGCTCCGGAAAATCGGTCTCTCCGGCCGGAGCATCGTTCCGATGCTGATCGGATTCGGATGCAGCGTCCCTGCGGTCATGTCAAGCCGCACGCTTCCATCGGATCGCGACCGGAAAATGACGATCCTGATGACACCGTTCATCAGCTGCTCGGCGAAACTGCCGATCTACTCGTTTTTCTGCGCGGCCTTCTTCCCGGGACACGGCGCGGCCGTGATGGTCGCTCTGTACTTTCTCGGTATCGCGGTGGGGATTCTCGCGGCGCTTCTGTCGAAGAATACCCTCTTCAAAGGCGAAGCCGTTCCCTTTGTCATGGAACTGCCGAACTACCGGATGCCGAGTCCGAAAAACGTCGCGCTGCTGCTCTGGGAAAAAGCGGCGGATTTCCTGCACCGGGCGTTCACGATCATCTTCATCGCGACACTGGTGGTCTGGTTCCTTCAGACATTTGACATCCGCATGCAGATGGTCACCGACTCCAGAACGAGCATTCTCGCCCTCATCGCGGGATGTATCGCGCCGATATTCGCCCCGCTCGGTTTCGGCGACTGGCGTATCTCCACGGCCCTGATCACCGGATTCATGGCGAAGGAAAGCGTCGTCTCCACGCTGAATGTCCTGTTCGGCGGTATGGCGAAGGTACAGGCGGCGCTGCCCCTTTCGAGCGTGCTTCCGCTTCTGGTATTCTGCCTTCTCTACACCCCGTGCGTCGCGGCGATCGCGTCGATCCGGCGCGAGCTCGGCCGCAGATGGGCCCTCGGCGTCATAATCAATCAGTGCGTCATCGCATGGATTTGTGCTTTTCTCACCCGGCTGATCGTCCTGGCCGTCCTGTAAATCCGGTTCGGCAGAACTCCTTCAACGCTGCGCGATGAAAACTGCGGGGCTGTACGGCAATATGCCGTACAGCCCCGCGATCTGTATCGTATAAAAACAGAGGACATCACCAGGCGCCGCCTCCGCCGCCCCCTCCGCCGCCTCCGGAGAAACCGCCCCCGCTGAAAGAACCGCTGTCGAAGGATCCCCCTCCGGAATCAATCGGTCTCGCGGCCGCACTTACAAACGAATGGCTCATCGAATTCATCATGCTCCCGTACCAGATCGGCGAAAAGAAGAAACCGCCCCGGAAATCCGATTCGTACCAGTCCGGATTTTTCAGATGCATCTCCGCAAATTTCTCCGCGAACTGTGTCGACATCCCCAGCACGTACGCATAGGGCATGATTGTATAAAAGTATTCCGGATCCTGATCCGACAATTCCTTCATCTTCTCGTATTCCGCGTCCCGGATGAAATCCCGGAATCCAAGAACCTTCCCGTACAGCGCGGCCCCTTCCTTTGTTCTGGCGGGCATGAAAATTCCGCAGATCAAAATCACGGCCGTGACGATGAGAAACCCTGCCGACAGCTTTCCGATCATCAGAAGGATGACGGCTGCCGAAAGAATCAGAAGCACTCCTCCTGCGATAAAACGGCCCGCCGTTTTTCCCCTTCCGGACGATCTTCTCCGGTCGTATCCGTCACAGACAAATGCAAATCCGATAAGAAGGAAAACTTCCGCGGCGAGTACGCCGAGTACCGCGCCCGATGAATTCCGCGCGTTTGCGAACACCGTTCCCCCATAAAGGATCCCCGCAAACAGAAGACAGATATACCGCAGCACGCTCGAGGCAGTCCGGAAAACCTTATGCTCCGCAAAATAATCATTCAGAGACGATTTTGCACCGCTCACCGCCGTATACAGATCCTCGGGCAGCCTGTCCATCCGCACCGCGTTCTCTCCGTTTTTATCTGCCGGCACTCCCTTAAACAGTCCGCGAAACAGAGCCGCCGCAAATGGTTTCTCACTGCTTTCCACCGGCCGAAGCCGGATCAATTCGTACTTTTTCTTTTTATATTCCCGGATCTTCAGATATCCCTTCGACGCAAAATACAGAATCATCGATCCCATATCGCCGTCGTCAACCGATCCGTCGATCACATATCCGACTTCCGCAGGAGTCATCTGATCCGGCGGATAAAATTCAACCGTCCGGACAACCTCCGGATCCCGGCCGAAAATGAAATACAGAATCACGCTGACCGCTGCCATCAGCACCGCCGCGAAACGCAGGATCTGACTGTACTTCAGCCACGTCGGCGCGTCCTCCCAGTATCCTTCCGGAAGTGCGGCATCTACAGTCATGCCGGCTCCCTTCTCCAGATCCGACTTCGCAAAAGAGACGGTCTTCCCGTCACTGCTGATGGTAAAATCGTCGTTTCCCGCAGGGTCCGTTTTCCCATACAGTCCGAGATAGATCCGGTAGGAATCAGGATCGACGTCCTTCGGCATCGTCAGCGCCGCAGTGGCTTCACGGATCGACGTCCCCCAGCCCGTCGGGAGCAGATCAATGCTGAGCGTATCCCTATCTGTTCGGGTGTCCTTCCGGTAGACGAGATCATAACGGATCACATACTCTTTTTTCCCGGTCAGGATACGGTCCTCATCGCCGACCCGGATCACGAGATTTCCGCCATCGTGTGATACACGGTAGGGTTCCCCCTCGCAGGTGAGGTTCCGCACCTTATAAATATCATGATTTTCCGGTATATATCGGGTGATTCCGTGATGTCCGGAAACGAAGTTGACATCGATCACCTCGGTATAATGAATCCTGTGGGACGAATCCGCCCTGGCCGACACATCAAACCGGTCTGTGATATAGTCATACGGATCCGAGTCATGATACGACGCCGCATCCGTCCCGGCCGCCGTCACTGCCTCAGAAACCGGAACCCCGGATGCCGCCGCGAAATCGGAAGCGGCAGATACCGGAATCGCACCGGATACGAATGCCGCCAGAACAGCCGCCCCAATGATCCGGATCCTCTTTCTTCTATTTCTTTTCTCTGTCACACTTCTCCTCCTGACACGAGGTTCGCAGCGCAGATCACGCTCCGAAATCAACATGGACGTTGTTCCGCTCGCCGCTGTTTTCCACCTCAAACATCGTCTTCGGCCTGAATCCGAACAGTCCCGCAACGATATTGCCCGGGAACATCTGACAGCGATTGTTGTATTTTTTGACGACTGCATTATAGTACTTGCGGGAATTTGCGATCTCCTGCTCCATATTCCGGAGTTCAGCCTGGAGCTGCGTGAAATTCTGGTTTGCCTTCAAATCCGGGTAATTCTCCGCGACCGCGAACAGACTCTTCAGCGTCCCGCTCAGCACGTTCTCGCTTTTCGCCCGCTCTTCCACGGATCCCGCGCTGCCGACAGCCGCCCGTGCATCGATGACGCTCTGCAGGGTCTCCCTCTCATGCTTCGCATATCCTTTTACGGTCTCGACCAGATTCGGTATCAGATCGAACCGCTTCTTGAGATACACATCCATCGTGGCATACGCTTCCTCGACGTTGTTCCGCGCACGGATAAATGAATTGTAAGATGCGGCGAACCAGATCAAAACGATCACAACAACAGCGATTACAACAATTAATCCGATCATAGTTTCCATCTCCTTTTCTGATGCCTGTTATGCAGAATTTGCAAAAAATCTGCTTGACACCGGGAATTACCTCTGGTAGAATTTCATTCGTTGAGACATCTCAGCAGGCTGCTATAGCACAGGTGGTAGTGCGCATCCTTGGTAAGGATGAGGTCACCAGTTCGAGTCTGGTTAGCAGCTTTTTTTGCTGCCCTTTTTTATTCGGACGCAATATTCCGGATGGCGCGGCGGATCAGCCGCGCGAATGAGGATGCGGCGCGTTCCGCGCTCTTTTGGACCTCTTCATGGGAAAGCGGCACCTCTGACAATCCGCAGGCCGGATTTGTGATACAGGACACGCCGAGAATCCGGAAACCGCAGTGTCTTGCCGCGACCGCTTCACATGCCGTGCTCATTCCGACCGCATCTGCCCCCAGCGCCCTGCACATCCGCACCTCGGCCGGTGTCTCATAGTTCGGGCCGGGAAGCTGGATATAAACTCCCTCCTTCAGTGAAATTTCCTCCTCTTCCGCCGTTTTTCGAAGAATCCTCCTGTATTCTTTATCGTAGACCGACGACATATCCGGAAAACGCACGCCGAGACTCTCCGGATTCGGACCGATCAGAGGCGACGGCACGAAGGAAGCGATCTGATCCGTGATCATCATCAGACTGCCCGGTTCAAAATCCGGATTCAATCCTCCCGCCGCGTTCGTGAGCATCAGACTCTCCGCTCCCATCCGGCGCATCAGCCGGATCGGCAGTACGACCTCCTCCATCGAATATCCTTCGTAATAATGAACGCGCCCCTGCATCGCCACAATCCGCACATCTCCGACTCTTCCGAACACAAAACGGCCTTTATGCCCCGCAACGGTCGAGGTGGGAAATGAAGGGATTGTTCCGTACGGAATCACCGCATCCGTCTTCATCGCACGGTCCGCAAAATCGCCGAGACCGGATCCCAGAACAACCGCAATTTCCGGTCTGTATGGAATGCTCTCCCGGATGGCTTCAAAACACTGCTCCAGTCTTATTTCTGCTTCCGTCATCTTTCCTCCTCCGGACTCCGATCCGATCCGCTGCCCGCACGCTCCCGCATCATTACGACCGCGTCCTCATCCGGCAGCCGGTAATAATGCTTCCGGACGCCGGCTTCTGCGAATCCCGCCTCCGAATAAAGCCGGATCGCGTTGACGTTGCTTCGGCGAACCTCCAGGAACATCCGGCCGACACCCCGAGCATCAATCCGGGTAAGAATCTCACTCACCAGCGCCGTTCCGATTCCGCGGTGCATCCGGTCCGGCCGAACCGAAACGTTTGTGATATCACCTTCGTAGTCGGTAAGAATCGCGCCGATGTACCCGGCCACTTCTCCGTTCTCTTCCGCTGTCAGGAAAACCGCATTCTTCTCCGTCAGATATCCGGCAAAATCTTCCATTCTCCAGGGTGTGGAAAAGTTCGTGCGTTCGATCCGGTCCACTTCATCGAGATCCTCCCGGCACATCGGCCGGATTGTAACACCGTCCATATCAGCTTTCCGCCTTCCCGGCGGCGATTTTTTCCGCGTACTCGCGCTCCGCCTGTGACAGCCGGAGATAATCCGGCGTATGCTCCGCGGCAGTCTGAGTCCGCCCTTCACGGTAATACAGCGCGCCGAGCGCACCGACCGCCGCCGCCCTCTGGCGGTTCACATGCGGCGGGGCGATCCGGTACGGCACAGTGAGCAGTCCCTTCAGACGATCCAGATAAACCGGAATACCGTCGCCGAGCAGGGTGACCATCCTGCCGGATTCATTGAGCCGCTCCGCGATCGCATCGATTTTCATCGGCGCCTGAGCAAGGTCTGTCACCATCTCTTCTCCCTCAAAATGATAGATTCCGGTGTAGACCTGCTGCCGGCGCGCATCCATCATCGGACAGATCAGTCCCTCTGCGCCATAAAGATTGTAGGCGAGCGCGTCGACCGTCGGGACGCTCACGATCGGCTTTTCCAGCACGAGAGCAAGGCCCTTCGCCGTTGCGGATCCGATCCGCAGACCGGTAAAGGATCCCGGACCTCCCGCGACGGCGACTGCATCGATTTCATGAAGATCAAGACCGGTCATCTGCACCAGCTCATCCAGCATCGGCAGAAGTGTCTGCGAATGGGTCTTCTTATGGTTGACCGTAAACTCTCCGGTCAGAATTCCGTCCGTCACGATCGCGACGGACGCGACCATTCCGGAGCTGTCGATAGCAAGTAATTTCATGCAATCCGGCGCGCCGCTCCATCCGGACGGACGCGCCTGCCTCCTTTCCATTATTCCCCGATCGTGATGATCCGGTAGTCCTCTCCCTTTTCCGGATCCTTTTCGATCCGGACGCGCACGGCATCCTCCGGTATCAGGCCGGCGATCTGATCCGCCCATTCGACCAGGCACACGCCATCGCCGAAAAAATACTCTTCATATCCGATCTCGTCCATTTCCTCCGGATCCGCGATCCGATACACATCGAAGTGGTGCATCGCCAGCCGGCCTCCCTCGTAAGACTGGACAATGGTAAAGGTCGGGCTGTTCACGATCTCCGTGATTCCGAGTCCCTCCGCGAATCCCTTGGCGAACACGGTTTTCCCGGTTCCCAGATCGCCGTCCAGCGTATAGATCTGCCCGGCCTCTGCGCTTTCGCCCAATTTTTTCGCCAGGGCGCGCGTCTCACCGGGACTGTAAGATTCCACTGTTCTCTTCATTCTCGTTCATTCCTTCTTCCTGTCAGCTTCGACCGGCGGCCGCCGGGCGTTGTGCGCGGCCCCGAAAATGCGTATAATGATGGCAATGGCCGATCTGGTCATCAATATCATCATATTACAAAGGAGATCTGATTATGGCAAATCCGATTGTAACGATCACGATGGAAGACGGCAGCATCATGAAAGCCGAACTCTATCCCGAAACCGCGCCGAACACGGTTCGGAATTTCATCAGCCTCGTCAATCACAATTTCTATGACGGACTGACGTTTCACCGCATCATCCCGGGATTTATGATCCAGGGCGGCGATCCGGACGGTACCGGTATGGGCGGACCGGGATATTCGATCCGCGGCGAATTCAACTCAAACGGCTTTTCCAACCCGCTGCGTCACACGGCCGGCGTTCTCTCGATGGCCCGGACGATGATGCCGGACAGCGCGGGAAGCCAGTTCTTCATCATGCATAAGGACGCTCCGCACCTCGACGGCGAGTACGCCGCCTTCGGCAAAATCATCGAGGGGATGGACGTCGTCGACGCAATCGCCCTTACCGAGACGGATTACATGGACCGCCCGGTGAAACCGGTAGTGATCAAATCCATGACCGTCGACACGATGGGAGCCGACTATCCGGAGCCTGAGACCGTCTGAGACGGTACAGCCTGTCCCGGCATCCTTCACGCTTCCTCCTCGCAGAGAACCGAACCGTCCTCTTCCCAGTACCACACAGGGCGCCCGTCCTTTGGGACCGTGCGTCCGGCAGTCGCCTCGGCAATCTTTTTCGCCAGGGCATCCTCTTTCCGGTACGGGATAATCATCTCCAGGGCGACATCCTCACCGTACGAGGTATCCAGCACCGGAATCTGGTTTTCTGCGAGAAGATACGTGAGCCGGCCGGAGTCCGTGTAGGATGCGCGGAGCGTGCATCGCGTTCCCTTCTTTTTTTCAATCACGGAAGAAGCTTCCACCGCCCCCTTCGCCGCGGCGGTGTAGCAGCGCACGAGTCCGCCCGTTCCGAGCAGGGTTCCGCCGAAGTACCGCGTGACGACGAGGATAGAACTGCACAGCCCCGCCCCCTGAAGAACGCCGAGGATCGGATGGCCTGCGGTTCCCTGCGGTTCACCGTCGTCCGAGGAACGGACGGGGGCACCGCCGTTTCCGATAAACGCAAAGCAGTGGTGCTTCGCGTCATAATGTTTCTTTCGGATTGTTTCAAGAAAAGCAAGCGCTTCCTCTTCGTTTTCCGCATGACCGGCCTCGCCGATGAAGCGCGACTTTTTTTCGGTCACCTCAAACGTCCCGCCTGTCCGGATCGTCCTGTATGAAGCTCCTTCCATTTTCTCTTTCTCCCTTTCTGTCCTGTTCAAAAGCAGTGTATCATATTCCGCTTTATTTTGCTAATCGGTTCTGCTATAATCACCCTGTATCATTATGTTTACAGAATCTTCAGAGGTACAATTATGAATTTTGGGCCATCCGGAGTATTAGCTGAGCGGGACAGGCTGAATTCGACCGGCGCCATGGCCGGGAACAGAGCCGGGGTGATCGCGCTTCGCGTCTTTCTGATCGCTCTTGTCGCGTTCGTCACCGCAGGGATCTGCATCATTTCCGGCGCCTATCACGGCGTCATCGACAGTGCGCCGGACATCGGCGATGTCAATATCATGCCGGCCGGTTATGCCACTTTTGTGTATGATTCCGACAATGCGCAGATTCAGAAACTCAGCTCCGCCTCAGGAAACCGTGTCTCCGTGTCGATCTCGGAAATCCCCGCGAATATGCAGCATGCAATCGTCGCGATCGAGGATTCCCGTTTTTACCAGCACAACGGGGTCGATCCGCGCGGTATGCTTCGTGCCGCGATCGTCGCGATCCGGAGCGGTTTCAGCCGTACCGAGGGCGCGAGTACGATCACACAGCAGCTCCTGAAAAACAACGTCTTCACCGATTTTACGAAAGAGACCAGAACCGAGCGGATCAAACGAAAGCTGCAGGAGCAGTATCTCGCCGTCGAGCTCGAAAAATCGCTCACCGCAGACGGTCAGGATGCGAAGGCGGTGATACTTGAAAATTATCTGAACACCGTCAACTTCGGCGCCGGATCCTATGGCGTGCAGACTGCGGCGCTGACCTATTTCAACAAAAACTGCAAGGATCTGACGCTCTCCGAGTGTGCCGTTCTGGCGGCGATTCCGCAGAATCCGAGCAAATACAATCCGAAGACACATCCGGACGAGAATGCCGGACGCGCCCGTACGGTTCTGAAATATATGCTCGATCAGAATTATATCACGAAGGATGAATACGATGAGGCGGCGGCGGATGACGTCTACTCCCGAATCGCGGCGAATTCCGACTCGTCCCGGACGGACGACGTCTACTCCTATTTTGTCGATGAGCTGATCAGTCAGATTAAATCCGATCTGATGGCTCAGAAGGGTTATACCGCGGTTCAGGCAAATAACGCGATCTACAGCGGCGGCCTGAAGATTTACTCGACGCAGGACAGTGAAATTCAGTCGATCATGGACGATGAGTTCACAAACGACGCGAATTTCCCCTCACGCAGCACCATCGCCCTCGACTGGGCGCTGACCGTCCGCCACGCGAACGGCGAGGAGCAGAATTACAGCAGAGAAATGCTGCAGCTCTACTTCAGAAACAGCGATCCCTCCTTCGATCTCCTCTTTGACACGCAGGAGGAGGCACAGATGGCCGTTGACTCCTATAAAGCGGCGGTTCTTCAGCCGGACGACGAAATCGTCGCGGAGCGGACGAGCTTCATACCCCAGCCGCAGGCTTCCATGACCGTGATGGATCAGCGCACCGGTCAGGTCAAGGGCATCGTCGGGGGCCGCGGAGAAAAGGCCGCCTCTCTGACGATGAACCGGGCGACCGACACATACCGTCAGCCCGGATCGACCTTTAAGATTCTGTCCACCTACGGTCCCGCCCTGGACGAAAACGACATCACCCTGGCGACGACAGTCGCGGATGAGCCGTACAATTATTCGAACGGACGCCCGGTCAAGAATGCGGACAATCAATATCACGGCGACGTCACGATCCGCAAGGCGATCCAGAACTCGTACAACATCGTAGCCGTAAAAGTTCTGACTGAGATCACACCGCAGAAGGGTTTCGATTATCTGGAACGCCTCGGATTTAAAAAGCTGATCAACAGCACCGACTGGGATGTCATTCAGCCTCTTGCGCTCGGCGGTATCACGAACGGTGTCAGCAATCTGGAACTCACGGCGGCATATGCGGCGATCGCGAACAGCGGTGTCTATACCGAGCCGACCTTTTACACAAAGGTTCTGGACCACAACGGAAATGTACTCCTTGAGAACACGCCGGTCACAACGCGGGTCTTCAAGGACAGCACCGCTTATCTGCTGACGAGTGCGATGGAAGACGTCGTTTCTATGGGTACCGGCCGGAACTTCGCTTTCAGCGGTATGCACATCGCGGGAAAAACCGGTACGACAAGTACGTACCGTGACCTGGTATTTGCAGGATTCACGCCATATTACACCGCGGCGATCTGGGCCGGCTGTGACGTCACGACGGAGCTGCCGTCCGACTACCGGACCTTCCATCAGCAGCTCTGGCACAACGTGATGCAGCGGATCCATAAAAATCTGCCCGACAAGGACTTCACCGAACCTTCCTCGGTCGAAAAGGCGACGATCTGTTCCTCTACCGGCCTGCTCGCCGGTTCGGGCTGCCCGAAGACCACGGAATACTTCGCAAAGGGTACGGCCCCGACGAAACGATGCACGCAGCACGGCTACCGCTCCGTCAGCAGTGATGATGCGGATGGCACGGCGAAAAACAGCGGCAAAAAATCGACAGGAACTGCCGTGCCCGGCGAAAACGAAGACGGCGAAGGAACCGCCGGCGGAACCGGGACGGGAAATGGCGGCGCGGGAAATGGCACCGGCGGAAGCGGCGGCAACGGAACCGGCGGCACAGAGGGTGCCGGCACGGGAAATGGCACCGGCACGGAAGGCGGCGGCACGACGAACGCAGGGAACGGGGAAGCCGGAACCGCCGGCAATTGACCCCGAAGGCGTGCGCGGCGGCTCCGGGCAGCTTCATGCATACTTCGCGCAGGTGTCCGCAATGTGAAAGACAAAAAGAGCGCTCCGAAAGATCGATTCTTCCGGGGCGCTCTTTTTGTCCGGCCAGTCCTTCATTCAGTCTTTCCGCTTTTTCGCCAGGTTTTCCTGTACTCTCCGGTACAGCTCCTGTGCCGCGTTATATCCCATCTTCTTCTGTCTGCGGTTGATCGCGGCAGTCTCGACGATAACGGCAAGATTTCTTCCCGGACGGATCGGAAGCGAATGGCTGACGATCCGGTTCCCCAGGATTTCCGTGTATTCCTCGCTCATGCCGAGACGGTCATATACCTTATCCTTGTCGTACTCCTCGAGTTTGATGATCAGATCGATCGATTTCGTGTTCTCAACGCTCTGGATTCCGTACAGCGTCTTTACATCGATGATACCGATACCGCGCAGTTCGATAAAATGACGGGTGATATCCGGAGCGGATCCGACGAGTGTGATATCGCTGACGCGGCGGATCTCGACGACGTCGTCGCTGACGAGACGGTGTCCTCTCTTGACGAGCTCCAGCGCTGCCTCACTCTTTCCGATTCCGCTCTCGCCCATGATCAGGACACCCTCGCCGAATACGTCGACGAGCACGCCGTGGATCGAGACCATCGGCGCGAGCTGTACGTTCAGCCATCTCGTGATCTCCGCGGAAAACGGAGAAGTTTCACGGTCCGTCGCAAATACCGGAACCTGATATTTCCGGGCAAGGGCAAGGAGATCATCGTCCGGAACCTGCTGCGTCGTAAAGACGATGCACGGAACGCCTCGCGAAATGAAGTCCTCAAACTGGCGGATCCGCTTCTGGCGCGGGAGCTGCTGCAGATACGTAAATTCGACGTATCCGACGATCTGAAGTCTGTTGCTCATGAAATGTTCGAAATACCCCGTCAGCTGAAGCGCCGGCCGGTTTATTTCCGGAACCGTGATCGCCTTTCCCTCCAGATCAATATCAGGCGTGAGATTCTTCAGCTTCATCTCCTCCAGCATCTTGATCAGCGGAACATTATTGCCCTTCATTCTCCTCCTCCTTATCCTCATTTCTGTGAAAAAACCGCCAGATACTCTCCGCCGCCTTTTCATTCATCGACGGCAGTGCTTTCAACGTCTCCACATCCGCGTCCCGTATTTCATCGAGATTCTCAAAATGACTGACGAGGACGCGTTTTCTCGCGGCTCCGACGTCCGGTATATCGTCGAGAATCGAATGAACCTGTTCTTTGCTCCGGAGCGACTTATGATATTCGATGGCAAAACGGTGCGCCTCATCCTGAATCCGTGTGATCAGATGAAATCCCTCCGAATGTGTATCGATCGGGACTTCCCGGTTATTATAATAAAGTCCACGGGTTCTGTGGCGGTCGTCTTTGACCATACCGCATACCGGGATGCCCAGACCGAGATCATCGAGAATCTGCAGCGCGATGCCGACCTGCCCTTTTCCTCCGTCCATCATGATCAGATCCGGAAGGCGGTCAAATCCGTTCTCTCTCCGGATCCCCCGCTCGAAACGGCGCGTCAGAACCTCCGCGAGACTCGCGTAATCATTCGGTCCTTCGACCGACTTGATCCGGAACTTCCGGTAATCCGATTTTTTGGGCCGTCCTTTTTCGTAAACGACCATCGAACCGACCGACTGGAAGCCGCTGATATTTGATATGTCATACGCCTCGATGCGCTCCGGCGGCTCCATACCGAGCCACCGTCCGATCTCTTTCACCGCGCCGATCGTACGGCCGGATTCCCGGCGGATCCGCTCGCGGTCCTGCCGCAGAAGAATATCCGCGTTTCTCTTCGCCAGATCGACGAGTTTTTCCTTCGTTCCCTTCTGAGGCACCCGGATATATACACGCTTTCCCCGCTTTTCTGTCAGCCAGGCCTCAATGATATCCGATTCGTCGATTTCATTCGAAAGCATCAGCTCCTTCGGGATAAACGGCGTCCCGGAATAATACTGTTTCAAAAAACTCTGCAGCACATCCCCGTCTGATTCTCCTCCCGCCGCCTTCAGATAAAAATGATCCCGTCCGATCAGTTTTCCTCCGCGGATGAAAAAAACCTGTGCGATCGCATCGCCGTCATCCCTCGCGAGCGCGATCACATCCTGATCATCGCCTCCACTGTTCGTGATCTTCTGCCGTTCGCTGACCTTCATCACGCTGGAAAGGAGATCCCGGTACGATGCGGCGCGCTCAAAGTTGAGCTCATCGGATGCCTTCTGCATCCTGCGCGTCAGCTCTCTGACCTCATCCTCCGTCCTGCCGTTCAGAAAATCGATCGCTTTTTCCAGCTGTTCCCGGTACGCTTCCTTCGATACCCATCCCTGACACGGCGCCTCGCACTGGTGTATGTGATAATACAGGCACGGACGGTCCTTCCCGATATCCCTGGGCAGATTTCGATTGCAGGAGCGGAGGTGATACAGCCTCCGGATCAGATCAATCGTCTCCCGGACCGCCCCCGCGTTCGGATACGGGCCGAAGTAACGCGCCCGGTCCTTCCTCATATGATGCGCAAAAAGGATCCGGGGATACTCATCCTCCACCGTGATCTTGATGAACGGATACGCCTTGTCGTCCATCAGCATTGTGTTGTATTTCGGCCGGTATTCTTTGATCAGATTGCACTCAAGCACAAGCGCCTCGACCTCGGAATCCGTCACGATGTACTCGAAATGGTCGACCTTCGGCAGCATGCTGTAGATCTTCAGACGCTTCTTCCGGCTGTTCTGAAAATACTGACGCACGCGGTTTTTCAGCACGACCGCTTTCCCGACGTACATAACCGTGCCTTCCGCGTCGTACATCAGATAGACGCCGGGCTTCGCCGGGAGTTTTTTCAGTTCTTCCTCAATATCAAACGCCATCGCTTCCGGTGGTATCTCCATCCTTTCCTGTGCGTTCATCCTGAACTCTGTGCAGAAGCTGCATGAACTCCTGCCCGGTGATCGTTTCCTCCCGGATCAGATAATCCGCCAGAGCATCGAGGGCGTCACGGTTTTCCGACAGGATCTCCTTCGCGCGGCTGTACGCCTTCCGAAGCATCTCCATGACCTCATGATCCACCTCTGTCGCCGTCGCATCGCCGCATTCAAGTACGGTGCGCTCCGTCAGATACTGATTTTCTGCCCGGGCAAGCCCCATAAGACCGAATCGCTCCGACATCCCGTACTGCGTGACCATCGCGCGGCAGAGGGAGGTCGCACGTTCAATATCATTTGACGCGCCGGTTGTCACCGTACCGAATACGATTTCTTCCGCCGCGCGTCCCGCGAGAAGACCGACGGTCATCGCCTCGAGTTCCTTCTTCGTGTTCAGATATTTTTCTTCTTCCGGCACCTGCATCACGTATCCCAGGGCTCCCATCGTGCGCGGCACGATCGTGATCTTCTGTACCGGCTCAGAATCTTTTTCGAGCGCGGAGACGAGCGCATGTCCGATCTCATGGTACGAAACGATCTTTTTTTCCTTCTCGCTCAAAATTCTGTTTTTCTTTTCCTTGCCCACAAGGACGACCTCGACCGCCTCCATGAGATCCTTCTGGGAAACCGCCGTCCGGCCGCGCCGCACAGCGAGAATCGCCGCCTCGTTGATCATATTCGCAAGGTCCGAACCGACCGCTCCCGATGTCGCGCGGGCGACCTCGCTGAAATCGACGGTTTCATCCAGCATCACGTTTTTTGCGTGCACCTTCAGAATCTCCGCACGTCCCTTCAGATCCGGGGTATCGACGATGATGCGCCGGTCAAAGCGGCCGGGGCGCAGCAGCGCGGGATCCAGGACCTCGGGACGGTTCGTCGCCGCAAGGATCAGAAGACCGCTGGTACTGTCAAATCCGTCCATCTCCGCCAGCAGCTGGTTCAGCGTCTGTTCCCGTTCATCATTTCCCCCGCTTCCGGCCGAGTCACGGACCTTTCCGATCGCATCGATCTCATCGATAAAAATGATGCACGGAGCGTTTTTCTTCGCCTCCTCGAACAGATCCCGGACGCGCGAAGCGCCGACACCGACGAACATCTCGACAAATTCCGATCCGGAAAGTGAAAAAAACGGGACGCCCGCCTCGCCTGCCACCGCTCTGGCGAGCAGTGTCTTTCCGGTTCCCGGAGGCCCGACAAGCAGCGCTCCCTTAGGGAGAACGGCGCCGATCTTTCTGAACTGCTCCGGGCTGTGAAGAAATTCCACGACCTCCTGAAGCGACTCCTTCGCCTCATCTTCCCCCGCAACATCGGCGAATGTGACGCCGGTGTCCTTCTGGACGTATGCCCTTGCCCGGCTCTTTCCGATCCCCAGGATTCCTCCGCGGCCCCGCATCAGAAAAGCGAAGACGCCGATCAGCAGCGCCATCGGGATAACAACAGAAATAAGCATCGAAAGAATATCCTCTCCGACGCCGGGTGTTTTTTTCGAATATTTAATATCATGCCCCTGAAGAAGTTCCTTCAGGGAATTCTCATCGCCGATGAGGGTAACTTTATACTTCTTTACCCCGCCCTGCGATTTTGCCGTCACCGTCATCTTCGATCCGCGAAGTTCGATCTCCGTCACCTGGTTCTCTGAAACCATCTGCGTAAAACGGCTGTAGGGAATTTCATCGGAAGAAGTCCTGCTCCGGTTGAAGAGTCCGAAAACAAATACCGCCGCGAGGGCACAGATGAACACAGCCGTCAGGATCTTCCGGTTTCTCCGGTTCGGACTGTTCTTGCCGCTGTTTTCCTGCCCCTTCTGTTCCTTTGCCATATACCAGTCCCGTCTCCTGTAGCGGCCGTCAGCTTCTCATAGACACCTTGCCGAGAAATTCATCCTCGATCTCCGGAAATACCTCACAGACCATCGCTGTGGCTGCCTCTGTGAACAGTTTCAGGTCCGCGCTGATCCCCGCCTGCTCCGGTACGTCATAGGCGACGTTGTAAATATCCCGGGCGATCTTCATCATCAGCGATTCATCGCTGATCCTTCCGATCCCGAGAATCACCGCGCCGTACGTCTTATCCCTCTTGCACAGATCGATATAGACGAGCACCATATTGCAGAACTCCTGGTAGAGAATCCGCTTTCCGGCCTCGCCGTACTCACCGGCCAGATCAAACTTCCAGTCATCCATGACGCTCTGAATGTCACGGACCATCCGCTTCCTGTTGCGTGTATTTGACGCAAGCATGCTCAATGTCATCCATCCGCGGATGAAGTAATCAACCTTTTTGCCGCGTCCGAGCGCCTTGCCGTACCGCGCGTCAAGGAGCCTGCGCCGAAGCTCATTTTCCGGCGACATTCCTTCCGAGGCAACTGCCTCATCAAGCAGCTTCCGCCGCTTATCTGCCTGAAGTTCATGATAATACCCCGTCTCCCACGGTTTTTCCATAAGTCTTATCCTCCCGGCCGGCAAATGCCGTCCCCAAATTGACCGGCAAACGCCGTTCCAAAATATACAACAGCAGCTCCGTCCGCCTGCGGTCAGATCCAGCAGAAACACGGGATGCAGCCCGTTCCGGAACCGCAGAGCGAGCAGCACAGCAGTGCCCCGCAGATCGAGGAGCAGGCCCTCGCCGCCGTATTTTCCTCTCCGCAGTTATCATAGCCGTAGCCTCTGCCTGCATCCTGATACCAGCTTCCCATGCCGGACAGCTGCGAATACAGCTGGCGGAATCTCTCATTCTCCGGCTCCATCTGACAGGCTGTCTCCGCGTCGCTGCGGGCGGCCACATTGTTACCGAGTCCGGCGTTTGCGACGGCGTGAAGAAAGTACCAGTTCGCAGTCCGGTTCGGGATCTGATTCAGTACGTTCATCGCTTCCTGAAAATGCTGGCTGTTGATAAAATTCACAGCCGCCTGCATCTCCGGATCCTCCATTCCCGACGCATATCCTCCGCTGAATCCGCCGCCGTAGGAGCCGCCGGCCGCTCCGCCCTCGCGTTCTCTTACGATCTGATCGTAAGCCTTCTGAACCTGCTTGAACTTCTCTTCCGCCTCCGCTTTGTGCGGATTATTGATATTCGCATCCGGATGATATTTCCGGCTCAGTTTTCTGTATGCTTTTTTTATCTCATCCATGCCTGCGTTCCGCGGAACTCCCAGCACGTCATAAGGATCCTGTATCATAATCGAATTGCCTCCGGATCTTTCTCTCTTCCGGTGCTGCAGCGCTTCTTCTCAGGTCTGCGTACCCAGATTCCAGAATATAATATATTGCGTAAAATGTCCAGATATCGGACGATGGGAAGACGCTCAAAGGCGCGCGTGGCGGATCCGGCCATCATCCGGAGGATCTCCTTCGCGGTTTCATCGAAATTTTCACGATCCGCCATTCTGAGGAAGGGATTGTAATTCCCGCTCTCCCGGTCTGCGGCGACATCCTCGAAGGCATCCCGCAGATAAATGTATTTTCCCAGATAAAAACCGACCTCGCCCAGATCTTTCGACCAGTGATCCTTCCGGTACAGAAAGATTTCTTTCATCAGCGTTCCGGTCAGCCCGGACGCGAGATCAAGATCCGCTGCTCCGCTTCTCTCCGCCTCGTGCAGTTTTTCAAGATAGGCGCGGATCGCCCGCATCTTCTCCGGATAACGCCCCGCCGTCCTTCTGTAGGCGCCGCGCAGTACTCCGGCGGCAGCGAGACTTTTCCGGTTCTTCTCATCGATCCAGTCATCCATGAGATTGTGGTAGGCGAGGAGAATATTCATATCGGCCGCGTAGGCGGTATACTCGTTCCGGCTGCAGATCCGCTTCGCCCCTCCGTGAACGCCGCACCGGTGAACCTCGTTTTCCGGTTTCTTTTCATAGAGCGCCGTCAGCAGGATCGCAAGAAACGTCATATCATATGTCAGCGTCATGCGGGAAAACTGGCCGCCGTCCTTCTTCAGGTCCCGGCAGACCCCGCAGTAAAAATGATTGTACGTTTCGAGGTCCTTTACCTTAAGCTCTTCCCGGTTGATTGTGATGTATCCGAACATCCGCGCCTCCCTTTGTCAGGTTCTGCGGACGAACGTCGTTCCGCACTTCGGACAGCGAATCTCGATGTTTCCCTTTCCGCGCGGAACACGAACCATCTGTCCGCAGCCCGGACATCTGTAATATCGGTGCTCCCGGTCGGAAGCGTGACCGAACCCGGTCCGGAATGCTCCGAGGATCCGGTCCGTCGTCTCGAGGTACCGCCGGTTTTCCTCGGATCTCGCTTCAAGATTTCTTGACATCATCCGAAAATACGAATAAATGATCAACCCGAGGCTGATCCACGTAAGGACCGGGAACCGGGTAAGATTGGCCGCCAGTATCAGGATGACTGCCGTGCCCAGAAGGAACAGATTCAGCTGATCAACGCCGTTCCGCCCCTCAAAAAAATCTCTGAAATGTCTCATTCTCAGCCTCCCATTTCGTCAATATTTACAATCGTTCCAATATGAACCATATCGTACAACCAATGTGTGGCGATTGCAATTGAGGGAATCTGAAATTTTCGTGAACTTAAATCCGATCAGGCCTTCCGCATCTCCAGCATCCGGTCAAGCAGACAATTCGCCGCATCCCATTTGCTCATGAGCGGCATATGCGTCTCGGAATCCTCCGTGATCAGCGTAATCCGGTTTGTCTCCGTCCCGAATCCCGCACCCTCATCCCGCACATTGTTCGCGGCGATCAGGTCCACATGTTTATTTTCCAGCTTTCTTCTGGAATTTTCGATCAGATCGCGTGTCTCCATCGAAAATCCGCAGATGATCTGTCCCCTTGTCCGGTGTTCTCCCAGATAGGCCAGGATATCGTCCGTACGCTCGAGATCCAGCGATAAATCTCCGGATTTCTTCTTGATCTTCTCGTCCGCCGCTTTTACCGGACGGTAATCCGCCACCGCCGCCGCCTTGACTATCAGATCCTGCTGTGCACTCATCGACGTCACCGCTTCAAACATATCGCGCGCCGTCACCACATCCACGATCCGGACTCCGACCGGCCGTTCGATGGAGACCGGCCCGGAGATGAGCGTCACATCGGCCCCTCTGGACGCAGCCGCCCGCGCGACCGCGTATCCCATCCTTCCGGTCGAGTGATTTGTGATATAACGGACCGGATCGATCGGCTCGCACGTCGGACCTGCCGTCACAAGCAGTTTCAGGCCGGTCATATCCTTCTCATGCGAAAGTTCCCGGAGAACCCAGGATAAAATCACCTGCGGATCCGGCAATTTTCCCTTGCCCGTCGTGCCGCAGGCAAGATGACCCGAATCCGGCTCGATCAGTTTCCATCCGTAACGGCGAAGCACGGCGAGATTATCCTGTGTAACCGGATTCTCATACATCCGTGTATTCATCGCCGGAGCCGCCATCTTCGGACAGTCACAGGCGAGCACCGTCGTCGTAAGCATATCATCCGCGATGCCGTGGGCTGCTTTCGCGAGAACATTTGCCGTGGCCGGCACGATCAGAACGAGATCGGCCGCATCCGCGAGCGCGACATGCCCGACGTGAAATTCGTGGTTCCGGTCAAAGGTGTCGGTCACCGTCCGTCTTCCGGTCAGACTCTCAAACACCCGCGGAGAGATAAACTCCGTCGCGTTTTTCGTCATCACGACATTCACATCCGCATGCTGCTTCACAAGCTTCGAACACAGATCCGCCGCTTTATATGCGGCGATCCCGCCGCTTACACCGAGTAAAATCGTTTTCCCTTTTAACATTTTCAAGACCTCTGATCCGCGGAAATTCCGCAAGTTGTTTCAAAATACACCTACTATTTTATCATGGAATCTGCATATTATCACTCTTTCCGTGAAGCCCGCGTTGTGTTATTCTGGTAAAAATGATTCCGACGACCAGATTACACTAAACCCAACGGATTGCAAATGAAAAAGATTCTCGCTGTTGATATTGGAAACTCGAACATCGTGATCGGCTGTTTCTCGGGAGAAACGCTTCTGTTCACATTCCGCATCCCGACGATGTACGCGGAGGACGGACGGACTCTCCTCTCTCAGATTGAGTCGACCCTCTCTGAAAGACTCACCGGAACCGGTGAGCTGACCGGTTCGGTCATCTCTTCCGTTGTTCCGAATGCGACAAGGACCATGCGTCATGTTCTCGAACAGCTTACGGGGAAGATGCCGCTTATCGCGCGGGCAAGCCTGGAAACCGGCATCGACCTCTCCCACTATGATAAGGAATCGCTGGGCGTCGACCGTCTTGCCGATATGGTCGCCGCAAAACGCCTGTACGGTGCGCCTTCCGCTGTCTTCGACCTCGGAACCGCAACGACACTGTCGATCCTTGACCGGCACGGAGCGTTTCGCGGAGGGATGATCACCCCCGGTGTTCAACTCTCCCTGCTCGCACTTCACGAACATACCGCAAAACTTCCCCTCCTGAAGGCGGGTCCGGCCTCCGGTCTCATCGGCAGCGACACAGCCGGATGTATGCGGACCGGATCCATCATCAGCACCGCCTGCGTGATCGACGGAATGGCCGGACGGATCGCGGAAGAACTCCGGATTCCATCGATCCCGATCGTCCTGACAGGCGGTCTCGGAAAGATCGTCGTCCCCTGGTGCCGGACGAAGGTTCACTTTGAACCGAATCTGCTCCTGATCGGACTGCAGATTCTCTACGATATGAATGTGGGAAAGGAGGCTGAAAAGCCATGAAAAAGCCGGAAAAACGCCGCGTTTTCGCCATCATCGGCATCGCGGTTCTCGTTGGCATCTATGCGCTGACCATGATATTCGCGCTGATGAAGAGCCCGGAAGCAAAAGCACTCCTGATGGCATCCATCTACTGTACAATCGCCGTTCCGGTGATTCTCTACGGGATCCTTCTCATCACACGAAACGCCCGCGGCGGAAAGGGACAGGAAGAAGAAGGAAACGGAGATCCGGACCGCAAACGGAATGATTCGTAATTAATACGGAAGTTTCTTTCCGATCGACATATAAGTAAAGATACCGGTACAGAGAACGCGACCGGTCTGGTCACTGACCTTTGCCTCGAGTACGGTCACCCGTTTCCCGTGTTTGACCGCCTGCGCCGTCCCGAACAGCTCACCGCAGTCATCGAAGCCGGCCCGGAGAAAATGAAAAGAACAGTCCAGCGTCGTAACCTGCATCCCGTATGAACTCGCCGCAGCGCCGCAGACGACATCCGCAAGTGTGAACAGACACCCGCCGTGCACCGATCCGATCGGATTTTTTACATCTTCCGAAAGTTCCATCGCCGCTTTTGCATATCCGCGCCGCATCTCGACGACCCGGATCCCGAGCATCCCGGCAAAGCGGTTGTCGCGGTTTCTCGCATGCATCACCTTCTCGAGATTTATCCCGGCTTCTTCCGTATCATTCTTTTCTTTTTTATCCTTATCGCACATCACACACGCTCCTGAAATCTTTCTGAATCCGTTCTCCGCGGCGCCGCATCGCATGGCACCTCTGATAAACGCTGATAAAAAGAGAAGGCGGGACAAGCCTGCGCGCTCTCACGCTCCGCCGTCCTGCCTTCCGGCCCGGATGATCACTTCGCCGGGTTCGGATTTTCCCTGATCATCACTTCGCCGTCTGATTTTCCGACGATGATCCGGCTGCAGTAGTTCAGAAACAGCCCGTGCTCCAGAACGCCTACGATTCCGCTGACCTTTTCTCTGACATTCTGGATATCAAAGCCCGCGCCGAGGTGCAGATCGATGATATAATTGCCGTTGTCGGTCACGAACAGCCTGCCGTCGCGCTCACGCATCACCGGCTTCCAGCCGTACGCGTCCATCTTCTCAAACGCCTGCTTTGATCCGTACTTTGCGACTTCGATCGGCAGATGGAACGCACCGATGTGATCAACCAGCTTGCTCTCATCCATGATCCAGATCACCTCTTTTGCAAGGGTCGCAACGACCTTCTCGCGGTACAGCGCTCCGCCGCCGCCCTTGATCGCGTTGAACTCCGGATCGATCTCATCGACGCCGTCGATGTCCAGATCGATATGATCGACCTGATCGATCGTCAGAAGCGGTATTCCCAGCTCCCTCGCCTGTTTCTCGGTCGCATTCGAGGTCGGAATCGCCTGGAGATGATACCCCTTCTTCACCAGCTCTCCGACTGCATTTACCATATGATATGCGGTAGAACCGGTCCCGAGGCCGAGAACCATCCCGTCCTTCACGTATTCCGCCGCTTTTTCACCCGCCAGTTTCTTCATGTCTACCATGACAATACCTCCGCTAATCTCATTGAAAGAATGAAAATCTCTGCTTTTCTGATTGTACCACACTGTGAAATATTTGCACAGCCGGACGTCTCCCCATCTCGTGCATTTTCCGTGTTTCATTCGTGGTCTGAATCGTATATAATCATACCGTCAGACACAGATTGACTGCGAAGATGCGGACAGGTATCAGATCATTGAAAAAACTACGCCCTGAAACAAATTCAAAATATGCACAGATCTCTTTTTATACGATTCTGACTGTCGTAATTATCTTTATCCTCGCCAGAATCGTTGACCATCTTCCTGCCTTTTTCGGGGCAGTCGGAAGCGGTCTTCACTGGCTCGGAGTGATCCTCCGGCCTCTGGTTACCGGATTCTTTATCGCGTACCTTCTTTATCCCCTGACGAATTTCTTTCAGCGTCAGCTGAAGAAAGTCCCGGGATGGAATCAGAAAGCAAAGCTCACCCGCGGGCTCGCCGTGCTCTGCACCGTTGTGATCGCATTTGTCGTGATCTTCGTCCTGCTGACGCTTATGATCTCGACCGTCACCCAGGAACTTCACGCGGTCCGGCTCGATGACATCAGCAATTTTCTCACCGGACTGGCCGACACGATCCGCTCGTTCTTCTCCACCCTGTCCGAATGGCTTTCCAGTATGAGCATCGGTTCGGAAGATCTCACGACGATTGCGGATAAAATCTCCGGCTGGGGTACTTCGATCGCGCAGAAGGCAGGTAGCGATATTTTGAACAACGTGTCGAAAATTCCGTCGTTTCTGGCCGGGTCCATGTTCGCGATCATCTTTTCCATCTATTTCCAGCTCGACGGCGAAGGACTGAAGCGTTACTGGAAACGCGTGTACCGCGCGATCACAAACAAAAAGATCTACGACGGGACACGGATCCTCCTGAACGACGCGGATCGTGTCTTCTCCGGCTATATCCGCGGTCAGCTCATGGATGCGGTTTTCATGGCCGTCGTCGTCAGTGTCGCTCTGGCGCTGATCCACGTCCCCTTTGCGATCCTGATCGGAATTCTCTCCGGAATCGGAAATCTGATCCCGTACCTCGGTCCGGTAATCGCATACGGATCCACCGCCCTCGTCTGCCTCGTCGAAGGGGACATCCGGATGCTGATCGTCTCGATCATCGTGGTATTCATCATCCAGACGATCGACGGGAACGTGATCAATCCGAAGTTCCTGGCGAATACGACGCACGTACATCCGGTGCTCGTCATCGTCGCACTGCTGATCGGAAGCCGCTCAGGCGGATTGATCGGCATGATCTTCGCCGTTCCGGTAGCCGCCCTGATCAAAGTCGAATTTGAGCGGCTCATCAACGATCTGATCCGCCGCCGAAACATCAAATCTGCATAAAAGATCCTCCTGATCCCGGACGATACAGATCGTTTTTCCGGAATCAGGAGGATCTTTTTGCTATTTTGAAATCATTTAGCCGTTTACCAGTTCACGGCGATATCGAGCTGGTGCGGATTGGAAAGCGCGAACGTTCCTGTGTCGCACACAATTGCCTTTCCGAGGCTGCAGTCCACATGGGACCCTCTCGGATGAACACTCAGATTTGCCGCGACCATCACATAGTCGCCGAGCATTTTCACGCCGTCGGAACGTACCCAGTACGGATCATTATTTCCCATATTCCGCATGATCCGCACAACGCCGGACATTTCCATGTTGTAGTACGTCTCCTTGCCGCTCGGACCCATAACGACGCCTTTACTCTTCGTCAGAACGCCGGAGCCGATATAATAGGAAGAAGGATCACGGTTCTCCGATTTTTCATTTCCGCCTGACGGAACCGAACTGCCCGCATCCGCTGTGTTCTTGCCGGAAGGCGCCTGCTTCTGCGCCGCCGCCTTCGCCGCGGCTGCCTGTGCGTCCGCCGCCGCGACCTCATCGGCCGCTTTTTTCGTCAGGGCGTCGACCTGACTCTGCTGCTGCTGAATCTGACTCGCCAGCTGCGCCGCCTGGCTCTGCTTATCCGCGATGCCCGCCGCAAATTCGTTTACCTGCGCGGAAGTCTTATCAAGGAGCTGCTGCACCTCGCTCTTTTTGTCTTCCGTCTTCTCACGGAGCGAATCGATCTGTTCCTGCTCGGACCGTACCTGTTCTTCCTTATCCCCGACCTTCTTACACGTCCTGGCGTACTCCTCAAGTTTCTTCCGGTCATACGATGTGATGCTTGCGAAATTATCCGCACGGTTCAGGAATTCCATGATACTCCCGGAGGTAAACAGTTCCTGCAGCGCGCCTTTTCCCTCCGAATATTCGTACATATACTGAATCCGGAGATCCATACTGCTGCGCTGCTGCTCCTCTTCTTTCTTTGCCTCCTCAAGATCGAGTGTGACCTGATCGAGTTCTTTCTGTTTATCCGAGTACTTCTGTTCAAGAGAAGTGATCTGAGAATTGATATCCGATACCTGAGAATTTAAGGTGGAAAGATACTCCTCCGCCTCGTTTTTCTTTGACTCGAGGTCGGCGATACTCTGCTCTACGGTTGAAAGCTGACTCTTTGACGAATCCGCCTGCTGCTTCGCCTGATCCAGCTGTTCCTGTGTCGTCGCTGCAGATACCTGTGCCGATGATAAAAGAACCGTAGCGGACAGGACCGCTGCCATCATACCTTTCTTCATAAAAGCCCCTTAACTGGTCATTGTCTGATAGAATCGGATAAATTATATCATAATTGTCACCAGAAAAGAAGCTTTTTTTAATATCTCTTAACAATTATGTCACATTTTCATTTTCCGGAACTCGCTGGGTGTCAGATCCGTCGTCTTTTTAAACGCCCGGGCAAAATGTGACGTACTGTTAAACCCGCACCGTTCGGAAATCGTCTCGATTGGTTCATCCGACTCGCGGAGCATCTCCATCGCCTTCCTGAGACGGTAATTTAACAGATACTCGTGAGGAGTGCTGCCCGTGTCTCTGCGGAACGCGCGGATCAGATAGGACTGCGACAGTCCCGAGAACTCCGTCAGATCCGAAAGCAGCAGCGGCTCATTGTAGTGCTCCCGCATATAACGCATCAATACCTGGCTGTTTATCTCCTCATCCACATTCGGCGCGGCGAGCTGTGTAAATATCTCCGTCAGATACTGGGACGTCTCGTACTCTCTGCACTGTTCATCGCCCGCACACTCGGCCACCTTTTCAAATAACCGGTGCATCTTCTCCGGATCCTCCGTGTCAAACACCGGACTCGCCGACCGGTTGAGAAGAAATCGCATATACGAATCCATCGTCACGCCCTTGCACCGGATCCAGAGTAGTTCCGCATCTTCCCTGCACCAGACCGTATGCGGCGCGTCCGCGCCGATCATAATGACCTGACCCGCTCCGGCGAACCGGTTCGCGCCGTATGCGCGAAGTTTGATCCGCCCGCTCACGACAAATACAAGAATATTCGAGGTCATACGACTCCGCTCGACAAAATACTCCGTTGAGCAGAAAAACCTGCCCCACCCGATCACGTAATACAGGGTTTCCCTGGCCAGTGATGAGGGGAGAAGCATCTCCATCGTAGAATTTTCCGACAAGCCTTTTTGTTTTACTTTCATGTTGATCCTCCTGCCCAACAACTTCCAATCGGACATTCCCGCCGCCGCACGAACGATGTCTGCTTACAGGTCAGGCGTACGGAAGGAGTTCTGCTGACAATTGAAAAAATGACAGCGTATTAACAAATCGGTACATTACCATTCACAGCACTGTCCGGTAAACAATTCTGCACTGCATAATATACCATAAAAATATGATGAATTTTTGAATATCCCGAACCGTTTCTTACTTTTTCTGTTTTGTCCAAAATTTTGTCACAGTTCTTGTGGATTTTGTTTATTCTCCATGTTCTCAGAAAATCCAAGCCAGTCTGTTTCCCATGATCCTCAATACTTTTGTCTAACAGGATGTCACAATAGAATATTTGTCCGAACAATCCGATGCATTTTTCCAAAAAATCCGGGGCAGCCTCCTCCACGTCGAGGATACTGCTCCGGATCTGAAATTAAAATCCCGCGCTTCCGCCGCTCTGAATCAAAGCTGCGGTCCCGCCGATACGAGATCTTTGCCCGCGTCGTTTCCTTCGTACTTCTTGAAGTTCTTGATAAAGCGTTCCGCCAGATCTTTCGCCTTCACATCCCACTCGGAAGCATCCTTGTAGGTGTCGCGCGGATCCAGAATCGCCGGATCTACGCCTGGAAGCTCCGTCGGAACTTCGAAGTTGAAATACGGAATCTTCTTCGTCGGTGCCTTGTCCACGTCGCCCGTCTGAATCGCGGTGATGATTCCGCGGGTATCCTTGATGGAGATACGCTTTCCGGTTCCGTTCCATCCGGTATTGACGAGGTACGCCTTTGCGCCGCTCTTCTCCATCTTCTTGACGAGTTCCTCCGCGTATTTCGTCGGATGCAGCTCCAGGAATGCCTGACCGAAGCATGCGGAGAAAGTCGGAGTCGGCTCGGTGATGCCCCGCTCGGTTCCCGCCAGTTTTGCGGTGAATCCGGACAGGAAGTAGTACTTTGTCTGCTCCGGCGTCAGGATCGATACCGGCGGAAGTACCCCGAATGCATCGGCAGACAGGAAGATCACATTCTCCGCAGCCGGGCCGGAGGAAACCGGATTGACCTGTTTCACATTCTTCTCGATATGCTCGATCGGATAAGATACACGGGTGTTCTCCGTTACGCTCTTGTCCGCGAAGTCAAGCTTTCCGTTCTCATCGATCGTGACATTCTCAAGAAGTGCGTCTCTCTTGATCGCATTGTAGATATCCGGCTCGGAATCCTTGTCGAGGTTGATGACCTTTGCATAGCATCCGCCCTCGAAGTTGAATACGCCGTCGTCGTCC
>CADBRN010000047.1 GCA_902797025.1 uncultured Lachnospiraceae bacterium | reverse complement strand
CGTATCCGCATAGCGCTTGTGATCCAGGCAGTCGCCCGGCTCATCCGGCCACAGACGCTTCTCATCCGTGTTGTAGGCAGCTCCGCACGGCATATTCTCCATACCGTTCAGGTGCCAGACGAAGATTTTACTTCCGTCCGCCTTCTCAAGATCATCGAAGGAAGATGCCATCGCATGGAAATGATACTGATCCAGCGTAATTCCCACGTACGGGGAATCAATTTCCTGAACGATCGCATACGCATCCTCGAACCGGTTGATGGACATGGACGGCGCGCCGCAGAACTCAATGGACAGCTTAATTCCGTGTGGTTTTACCTTTTCAACCATCTGCTTCAGAACCGCGACGGCGTCTTCACGGATCTCATCGATGGAAGCCGGTACCTTCAGATCCATGCTCGGGACGACGACGATCATCTTGCACTGCAGCTTGTCGCAGACCTCAATGATCTCATCGAGCTTCGCCATCACCGCATCTTTTTCTTCCTGCGTCTGCTTCATGTTGAAGAAAACAAGCGCGTTGTAGGAAAGCATTTTCAGCTTGTGAGACGGATCTGCAAACCATTTTGCCAGATCGTCGATCGTGTATTTTCCGGCCGCGATCTCACGGTCCAGGCACTCCGACTGAATGTCAATGTAATCAAATCCGTATTTTTCACAGAGGTCAAGGTCCTCCAGAACTGAATGATTTTCACAGAAACGGTTGCAGCCCTCGTTAAATCCGATTTTCATTTTTTTCTCCTTTTTGTCAGCATGATTGATATTGTCGTGTCGGGTGAGGACGGACGGAGCAGGAATACTCCGCCCTCGATCATTGCATAGTTACTCTAATTCAATCAACGATAGAACTCCGGAGTCTCTCCGCAGGTCACTTTCTCAACCTGTCCGGTCGTCTGCGATTTGACGAGCGCGTCGGCCGTAACCGCGGCGGTATATCCGTCCCATGCGGAAGATCCGCCGGTCGTTCCTTCCGCGACGTGATCAACCCAGTCCTGGAGCTCGACATCGTAGGAATCGATGAAACGAAGGATCCAGTTCTTCTCGATCGCGGTCGCGACTTCGAAATTCTTTCTCGTCGTCGGGAAAGAGGGGCACGGAAGATTGATGACTCCGTCCTCGCAGACGACCTCACAGTTGATGTCGTAGCCGAATCCGCAGTTGACGTTGACCTCAACCATGCAGATAACGCCGCTTTTGGTCTTCATCATCATGAGCTGCGGATCCCTAAGACCCTCGTGCGCGTTTTTCGTCTGACGCGGGAACATCACCTGAACTTCGTCCCACTCCTCGTGATCGCCGATCAGCCACGGCAGAACATTAATCTCATGAATTGCGGTATCGGTGACAGCCATCTCGGTCGAATAATCATCCGCGACACTTTCTGCCCGGTGCGTACATTTCAGGATCATCGGCTTTCCGAATTCGCCGGACTGAATCATCTCGCGGACCTGATTGTAACCGCGGTCATACCGGCGCATGAATCCAACCTGTACGAGATGCTTTCCGGATGCCATTTCTGCATCGACGATCTCTTTGCAGTCCGCCGCCGTCGTAGTAAGCGGTTTTTCAGTAAACACCGGCTTACCTGCCCGGATTGCGGAAAGAATCGGCGCTTTGTGGAAATTTCCCGGCGTCGTGACGACTACCGCATCGACATCCGGATCATTGATCATCTGATCCGCGTCCGTGTACACTTTCACGTCGCCGCCCACCAGATCTGCCGCGGCTTTCGCACTCTTCTCAAATACATCACAGACAGCGACAAGATCCGCTCCCTGAATTTTATACTTGATTCTCTTCGCATGCTCTTTTCCGATCATTCCGCATCCGATCAATCCAACTTTTAGCATCACATATCTCCTTTCACCTTACCGCCTGTTTCCCCGATTCACTCTGTTCGTACATCGAGCAGTTCGTCATCTGATGAGCTTATTCTACTATTGCGTACACGTGCACGCAATAGACATATTCATCAAATGTTCCGGCTGTTTTTTATTAAATATGTTCACACCCGCGCCGGATGCGGCCGGGCTGACAATCGTCCGTGCAGAAATGCTCCCGGAACATTCTAATATTTCCCTTTTCTTCCGCCGCTTCCCGCAGTAAGATAGTTTTGTATTTCATCATGAAAAGACCGCGGTTTAACCGGCCGGTTCCGGGTTCCTTACGCGGTACCGCGCACGCGAAATTAAATCAGGCACAATCATTCAGAGGAGAAAACGATGTTCAGAACCATGCGGCGTTTCCGTCAGCAGATTACCGAAGAAGAATGCGAAACGATTTTACGAGAGGAGCCGCGCGGCGTCCTTTCCATGTACGGAGAGGACGGATACCCGTACGCGATCCCGATCAATTTTATCTACGACGGCCGAAAGATTTACTTTCACTGCGCGAAGGAGGGGCACAAAATCGACGCGCTGAAAAAAGACAACCGCGTCTCCTTCTGTGTCTATGACAAGGGATATCTGAAGGAAGGAAAAGTCGGTCTCAACATCAACAGCGTCGTGATCTTCGGGAAGATCCGTTTCATCGATGACCGCGAAACCGTCATCCGCGAAACCCGTGCTCTCGGCATGAAATACCTGCCGGAGGATCTCGTCGAAAAAGACGTAAAAAAATACGCGGAAACCGGAAGGCTGCAGATACTGGAGCTGACGATTGATCATATGACCGGAAAACTTGTGAATGAATCCTGAGCCGGCAGTGCGGACCGTTTCAGTTCGTATCGGCTTCACGCATGAGAATGCGGCGGAACGCAGCAAAATCTGCCAGCGCGCGGATCCCGATCCTTAGAATTTTCCGGAAATGGATCGAATTCGTTCCGCCCTGCCTTTTTCCGAACGGAATCCGTATAAACCCGATCCGGTCGTGATACCATGCGCCGAAAACGGTCAGCATCACATTCGGGAGAGGATAATTCTCAGGTATTTTTTTCAGATAACGCACAAGATACTCCCTGCTCATGAGGCGAAACGGCGCATTCGCGTCAGGCAGAGCGACACCGAAGACAAGAAACAGAACCGCGCAGAGCACTTTCTCGGTGAGTACCCGCAGCCGTCCGTCACGCCGATCTGTCCGGCTCCCGAACAGCGCATCATAACCCCCTCTGTGTCTCCAGAATTTTTCAAATCCGGAAGGATCGGTCTGGCCGTCCGAATCCGTCTGAAATATCCAGTCCGCACCGGCACGGACCGCAAAACGGTATCCCGAAAGAACTGCGGAACCGTGACCGCCGTTTTCCTTTTTCAGTGGAACGAGCAGCTCAAGCTCCCTCTCCAGCCGTGTGAGAATCGCGCCCGTCTCATCCGTGCTTCCATCGTCTACCACGACAACCCGGCTGAAGCCGCTCTCATTGTGCGACGAGACGACCGGATACCAGTCCCTTACTGTCTTTTCGATATTCTCAGCCTCGTTGTAAGCTGGTATAATGATATAGAGTGAATTTTTTATCTTTTTCTTCATTTTCGCTTTCACAAAATACGGGTGACCGGATATAACTATAGTATAACGGTCCGGTTCCGAAAAAAGAAGACAGTCTGGAGTTCTCGTTATGAAAAAATTTATAAACAACGCAGACGATGTCGTGGAAGAGATGACCCGCGGAATCGCAAAGGCATATCCCGACAAGCTCGAGAAGCTCGATTATGGTGCGATTCTCTGCAGAAAACAGCGAAAACGCGGGAAGGTCGCGCTCGTATCCGGAGGCGGAAGCGGCCACGAACCCGCGCACGCGGGATTTGTCGGGGAAGGTATGCTCGATGCGGCGGCATCCGGAGCTGTTTTCACTTCACCGACTCCGGATGTCGTCCTTGAGGCGATCCACTCCGTTGCAGCCGATGCCGGCGTGCTGCTGATCGTCAAAAATTATACCGGAGACATCATGAATTTCGAACTCGCTGAAGAGATGGCGAATGCAGAAGGCATCCGGACCGTTCACGTCGTGACGAACGATGATGTCGCCGTGGAAAACAGTTCTTTCACCGTCGGACGCCGCGGTGTGGCGGGCACGATTTTCGTCCATAAATGCGCCGGAGCGAAGGCAGAACTCGGTGCGCCGCTCGAAGAGGTTCAGGCCGTCGCACAGAAGACGGCCGACAATGTCCGGTCGATGGGGGCGGCGATTCTTCCGTGTACCGTTCCTGCCGCCGGCACGCCCGGCTTTACGCTCAAAGATGACGAAATGGAAATCGGCATCGGGATTCACGGCGAGCCGGGAACACACCGCGAAAAGCTGAAAACCGCGGACGAAACCGCAGACATTCTTCTCGATGGGATTTTCAGATCTCTCGACTGTGACGGCAGGGAAGTCGCCGTACTGATCAATGGTTCCGGCGCGACACCGCTCATGGAACTCTATATCATCAACAATCATGTCCAGGACGTGCTGAAGGCAAAAGGCATCCGCGTGTACCGCAGCCTGGTCGGAAACTATATGACTTCCATCGACATGGCGGGATTTTCGATCTCTCTTCTCCGCCTAGATGATGAACTGAAAGAGCTGCTCGATGCGAGAGCGGACACGCCTGCCTGGAAGGAATTCGGAGGTGAATAAAATGGCGGACAGCAAGAAGGTAATCGACATCATCGGGGCGGTCGCCTCAAAAATTGAGGAGAAAAAAGACGAACTGACGGCACTCGATCAGCCGATCGGCGATTCCGATCACGGAATAAACATGGCGCGGGGCTTTTGTGCGGTGCAGGAAAAGCTGCCGGAACTCGAAGGAAAAGACATCGGAACGATTCTGAAAACCGTCGGGATGACGCTGATCAGCAAGGTAGGCGGCGCATCCGGCCCTCTGTACGGATCGGCCTTCATGAAATCCGGCACGGCGATGGCCGGAAAACAGGAACTCACTTCCGGTGATTTCATCGCATGTCTTGACACCTCCGTCCATGCCGTCGAACAGCTCGGCCATGCATGTGCAGGAGAGGCGACGATGCTTGACGCGATGATCCCCGCTCTGGCGGCGATGAAGCAGGCAGAAAGCAGCGGAAGATCCGCGGCGGAAATCCTGTGCGCCGGCAGCGCCGCGGCTGAAGCAGGCGCAGAGAGTACGAAGGACATGATCGCGACGAAGGGCCGTGCCAGCTACGTGGGCGAACGGGGACTCGGACACCGGGATCCCGGCGCCAGTTCTTTTGCACTCATGATGGAAACGATCGCAGACGCGCTGCGGAGATGACGCATACAGAAAAAATATTTGCAGCAGAAAGGAACCACGCAGAAGACATCTGTGACGGAAAGGAAGGCATATGGTAGGAATCGTAATCGTCTCGCACAGCCGGGCGCTCGCCGAGGGTGTGATCGATCTCACGAAAATGATGGCGGACGGCATCCCAATCGCCGCCGCCGGCGGACTTGAGGACGGGACGTACGGCACGAGCTACGGGCGCATCCGGGATGCGGTCGATCTCGTATACTCGGATGACGGCGTAATCATTTTGATGGACATGGGAAGCGCCGTTATGACAGCGCGTATGGTGATCGAGACAGAAGAAGCCGGACGCCGCGTCGTCATGGCGGACTGCCCTCTTGTCGAAGGCGCCGTGACCGCATCCATCGATGCAAAACTCGGCCGGTCCATCGACGAAATCCTCCGGGATCTCTCCGAAACCGGCAGTATATCAAAGCTCTGAGCTCTGATGTATCGCCGGTTTTTCCCGCTCAATTCACGCCAAGATATCCTGTACCGTCTTCTGAAGAACCGGCACCACCTGCTCCTCAAACCAGGGATTTTTTGCCTCCCAACGGAAATTCAAAGGACTCGGATGAACGATCGGAAAGTATTCCGGCAGATACTCTCTGTAAGCGGCAACCGTTTCCGTCAGGTTTTTTTTCATCTTCCCTTTGAGATAATAATCCATGGAATATCTGCCGATCAGGATGGTGAGCCGGATATCCGGCATCATCCGGAGAATCTGCGGGTGATATTCCCGCGCGATGAATTTTCTCGGAGGAAGATCCCCGGTTTTTCCCTTCCCGGGATAGTAAAAGTCCATGGGAACGATTGCGATTTTTTCGGAATAAAATGTTTCCCGGTCGATCCCCATCCAGCGTATCAGCTTCTCCCCCGATTTGTCATTGAAGGGAATTCCGCTCTCCTCCACCTTTTTCCCCGGAGCCTGCCCGATTATCAGAACTTTTGCGCCGGGACCGGCCTGGAACACCGGCATCACCCCGCGTTCCGTATAGGACCGGTTTCTCTCATCCGTCTTCAGCTTTTCCACAACTTCTTCTGCATTCATCTGTTTTTCCTCCCGCGGCACGTTCTTTTCATCCTGTCCTGATTTTTTCACATAAAAAGCGATTTGTCTGTTGCCGCGGCAACAAAGAATGACCGGTAACCGATAAATGGCTCCGGATACGAAAACGCAGCACACATCGGACATCGTTCTCATGTCATCCGGTTGTGTGCTGCGTCAAATTTCATTCAGATTTTATTCAAATTCAGTAGTTTTCCGCTTTCACCTCGAAGAAGCTCTGCGGATGATAGCATACCGGACATACTTCCGGAGCCTCGGTTCCGATCACGATATGGCCGCAGTTTCTGCACTCCCAGATCACGACGCCGCTCTTCTTGAAGACTTCCAGATCCTTCACGTTCTTGAGAAGTTTTCTGTAGCGCTCCTCGTGTGTTTTTTCGATTGCCGCTACTTTGCGGAACTGCTCCGCAAGATCATGGAATCCCTCTTCATCGGCATCCTTCGCCATGCGGTCGTACATATCGGTCCATTCGTAATTCTCGCCTTCCGCAGCGGATTCGAGGTTCTCTTCGGTCGATCCGATTCCGTTCAGAGCGCGGAACCAGAGTTTTGCATGTTCCTTCTCATTGTCCGCGGTCTTGAGAAACAGCGCTGCGATCTGCTCGTAACCCGCCTTCTTCGCAACGGAAGCAAAATAAGTGTATTTATTTCTCGCCTGCGATTCTCCCGCAAACGCTTCCATCAGATTTTTCTCGGTCTTCGTGCCAGCATATTTATTTGTTCCCATCGTTTTGTCCTCCGTTTCTGACAGTTTATGTTATGTTCTTAGATTACCACGGAGAAAAGCGCACGGTCAACTATATTATTCTGAAACTTTTGTAAATATCGTGATATTAGTCACAATTTCAAAACAATCCCCGCCGCAGCTGCCGCGACGATGATGAAAATCGGATGGATCTTCGGAAATTTCTTAAACACAATAAGCAGCACGGCAAACAGCACGATCGCGGTCCAGTTAAACAGCTTCAGTAAACTTCCGGTCGACAGAAACCGGCCGGTATTGAACAGCGAAGAGATATAAATATCGACCACCGCCGCCAGGATAAATCCGACAACCGCCGGACGGAGGCCTGAAAAAACACCTTTGACAACTGCGGAATCCTTGAATTTATCCAGCATATGAGCGACGATAATGATGACGATCACAGACGGCGCGACGAGCGAGAGCGTCGCTGCGATTCCTCCCGGGACCCCGAACATATGATTTCCCACGTATGTCGCCATATTGATTCCCATCGGCCCGGGCGTCGATTCACTGACCGCGATCATTGTCGTCAGTTCCTTCATGGAATACCAGCCATACCGTGCAGACAGATCTTTCAGAAACGGAATCGTCGCCAGACCGCCTCCGACAGCGAAAAGACCGGTTTTAAAAAACTCAAGACACATCAGCAGTAATGTTTTCATCTCCCGCTCTTCTCCTTTTTTTCTCTGCATTTTCCGGCCTGCATGATAAGATATCCCGCGGCGCCCGCGCCGATCACCAGAAGTACGGTAGAAATCTTCGTGAAATAAGCGAGCACAAAGGCGGCTGCGAAGATGATCCATCCCGGAACATCCTTCAGTCCCCTTTTGATCAGCTTTTCAATGGACACAAACATCAGAACACACACCGCGACGCTGATCCCCGCGAGGGCATGCCTGACGACAGGAAGATCCGAGAAATTTGAGATCAGCGCGGAGATCAGCGTTATGATGATCAGCGACGGCGAGACGACGCCCAGCGTCGCTATGATGCCGCCCGCGACGCCGTGAATCCTGTATCCGATGAAGGTCGCCGTATTTACCGCGATCACGCCCGGCGTACACTGGCCGATCGCATAGTAATCCATCACTTCCTCTTCCGTCGCCCAGTGATGCTTTTCGATGACCTCTCTTTGTATCATCGGAAGCATTGCATATCCCCCTCCGAAGGTGAAAAGTCCCATTCTGAACCAGGCGGTGAATAAATCGAGCAATTCTCTCATTGATTTCCTCCAATCTGAGATGATGATCCGATCCTTATCATACCTTCCCGTTCTTTTTTTGGAAAGAGAAAAAAGTAGTTGCGTTTTTCAACACAGTATGGTAAGGTAGTACACGGTTGATTGGTCAAGGGGTTAAGACGCCGCCCTCTCACGGCGGAAACATGGGTTCGATTCCCATATCAACTGCGGATTTGAACCGCTGCATCGGTGCAGTGCATCGACGGCAGCGGTTCTCTTTTTGTCGAAAATACGGGGACGCTGTACAGATCAGCATCCCCGTTTCGCTTCTTCTGTGGAATTATCCCGCCTGCGCGATCTGCGCCTGAGCAGCGCTCTGATCCTGGGACGCACTCTGCTGCATCGCCTGGATCTGATCGGATGTCGGAAGTGCGTCTGCGTGCGCCTTCGCCGCATCCAGCTGGGATTTCAGTTCGTCATACGCCGCATACTCCCTGCACTTCTCAAGCGCGGCGTCCGCCGCGGTCTCCAGATTCTTCACCGCCTGCGTACTGACCGTCGCCTGATTGAGGGCGTCAATATACGCTCTTACCGTATCTTCCCGGGTCTCCTCAACCTTCTTGACCGCCTGCTTTGCCGAGGCATCCGCAGCTTTCTGATTTCTTATATACTGCTCGTCCTGCTCCTTCTGTTTTTCTTCCGCGATTGCCTCTTTCCAGTTTGTCTCCACATCGCCCGACAGGAGATCGTATTTTTTCGCGGCACGGTTGTAATAGTCGGATCGCTGCGTCTCATCCTCGATCGCTCCGATCGCGGTCATGACATTCTGATAATTCGTTTCAAGATTTTCCGCGTCTTCGACATCTGTGATCTGGAAGGACTCAAAATCAGAAACGGCCTTTTCCGCAGCCGCCTTCTCCTTCTCGATCCGCTTCTGTGCCGCTGCCTGTTCCGCCTTCTCCTTCAGCTGTCCGGAGACATAATCAAAGCCGGATGGACGGGACGCGTAAATGTCGCCGCTCTTCTGATAATCCGGTGCCTTCTCACTGCTTCCGTTTGAGAGGCTGATGGTGTCCGGCATCGTAAAATCCTTCTTCTCAAGCCCGGCATGGACCGAATTCATATAATCGGTCCAGATCGATGCAGGATATCCGCTGCCGACGAGGTTATCATTTGATTTCGGCGTGTCGCATCCGGTCCAGACGACGGTTGTATAATAAGCGGAAAATCCCGCGAACCACGCGTCCTTCTTGTCATTCGTCGTACCGGTCTTTCCCGCGTAGATCTGACTTTCGTTCTCATATTTATGCGCGGTCCCGTACTCCTCACGGAATACTCCCTGCATCATATCCTCGAGCATGAATGCCGTGTCATTCAGAAATACCTGTTTTGTCTCTGCCTGATCGTGGTTGTAGATCTCTCCGTTTTTCTCCGAGACGAGGGACCGGATACAGGTTGAATCGCGCATCTGTCCGCCGTTCTCGATCGTCGCGTAACCTCTCGCCATATCCTCCACAGTCACACCGTTCGTGAAACCGCCGAGGGAAACCGCAGCGTTGTTCTGATCCGCAAAAGAAAGCGTGCTGAATTTCAGATTGCCCAGATACGACAGCGCGCTCTGTGCACCGGTCTCCTGAAAGAGCTGAACCGCAATCGTATTGACCGACCGGGCAAGCCCCTCCCGGAGCGGCATATTGCCCCGGTAGCCGGAATACGCGTTCTTCGGCTTATAGCCGTTGATATCCACCGCCTGGTCCGTCACCGTCGAGCCCGGTGTCTCAAAGCCCTCGTTCACGGCAGGGCCGTAATCGAGAAGCGGTTTGATCGCCGATCCGGACTGCCTGACCGCCTGATAGGAACGATTGTAGGAATCTCCGTCATTCCGGCTGCCCACGACCGCCACGACCATACCCGTATTATTGTCGATACTGACCGCTCCGGCCTGAAGATCGTATCTTCCGTCATCCGTCACGGAAGTCTCTCCGGCAAGCGTATTGTTGACCGAATTCTGCAGCTGCTGGCAGAGTCCCTGGTCCAGCGACGTATGGATCTCATATCCGCCCGACCGGATCGTATTCTCCGCATCGGAATACGCTTCCTGATAAGACCCAAGGTAGCTCTGGTACTCATCGTCGCCTGCAAACGTATACTGAAACTGGAACCCGTCGTGTTCCATCATCTTCAGGACCGCACAGTGAATCGCGTATGTGGAAAGCGAACTCTCCGGCGTCCCGTTGTCCGTCTTCTTCACGATCTCCGGGCGCTCCGCATCCGCCTGATCATGCTCCTCCTTTGTGATGTAACCCTGCTGGAGCATATGATCGAGCACATCCGATTTTTTCTTCATGCAGGCCTCATAGTCTGCGACCGGATTGTACTTATTCGGCAGATTGCTCGTGCCGACGAGCATGGCCGCCTCCGCAAGATCGACGCCGGCCGCGGATTTCCCGAAATAATACTGAGACGCGCCTTCCACTCCGTAACATCCTTCTCCGAAGTAGATGGAATTCGTGTAGAACTCCATGATCTGCGCCTTTGTATATTCCTTCTCCAGCTGCCGGGCGATCATCATCTCCATCATTTTTCTGGAAAACGTCCGTTCACTCGTGAGAAGATTGTTCTTGATGACCTGCTGGGTGATCGTACTTCCCCCCTGGGTGATTTTTCCGCCATGGCGTATATATTGGAAACCTGCGCGAAAAACCGCACCCCAGTCGACGCCGTGGTGTGTCTTGAAATTCTTATCTTCCTGCGCGATGTAACCGTTCTGAATATAATCCGATATTTCGGTGATCGGCACATACGTATATTTTTCGTAACCGATCTTCGCGATCTGCGCATCATCTTTATCGTAAATGACCGTATTCGTCGCACGGCGGAAGGTTCCTTCGTCCATATTTGAAATAATATCATACATGGATGCCTTATATTCCCGATAGACCGGGTAAAAACGGTGCACACCGACCGCAATTGCACAGACAAAAAACGCAAGAATACAGAACCAGACGACGCGGCGCACTTTCCTGTGCTTCTGCCTTCTCTCCCTCTTCTCTTCTTTTGTCCGTTTCTTACTATTTCTCATAACAGATGAGCCCTTTCAAACCTGAGTGTGTTCCGTCCGATACGCGGACGCCAACCGACCACGCCATATTATCATAATACGATTCCGGTGTAAACGCACGGCCGGCAATCTGTCAAAAGCGGGCCGTGCATTCCTGATACAGAGATTGACGCAGTCCGAAAAATGGGAGTAAAATTCGGGATAGGTGCAGGAAACGAAAAATCGTATTAAAGGAATGCAGGAAAAATGATTGATGTGATCGAAACGAAGGCCGCGATTGAAGAAGAGAATGACCGGATCGCGAAAAATGTCCGGGCCTTTCTCCTGGAACACGGTACCGTTCTTATCAATGTGATGTCCTCCCCTGGCGCGGGCAAGACGACGACCCTGCTTCGCACCGCCGGGATCCTGAAAGACGAATTCCGGATCGGTGTGATCGAGGCGGATGTGGATTCGGACGTCGATGCACAGGCCATGGCGGAGGCGGGACTGGCAGCCGTCCAGCTCCACACCGGAGGATCCTGCCACATGGATTCCACCATGACGCTGGAGGCGCTCCGGGGACTCGGAGAGCCCTGTCCGGACGTCGTATTTCTTGAAAACATCGGAAATCTCGTCTGCCCTGCGGAATTTGATGTGGGAGCCGATCTGAATGTGATGATTTTAAGTGTCCCGGAGGGAGATGACAAACCCCTGAAGTATCCGCTGATGTTTCAGGTTTCAGACTGTCTGCTGATCAACAAGACGGACACCGCAGCGATTTTCGATTTTTCATTGGAACGCTGTGAAGCGTATGTGCGTGATCTGAATCCGGATATGAAAATCTTTCCTCTGTCCGCGAAAAGCGGAACGGGATTCGATGCATGGACTGCTTTCCTTGCGGAAAAGATCCGGCAGATCCGCACAGAAAAAAGCCGGAGCAGCCGCGAAACGGAAGGAGGCGCCATCTGATGCAGATAATTGAATTGCACGCGTCCGTGACCGAATCAAACGACCGGGACGCGGACGCACTCCGTGCGGAATTGAAGAAACGCGGCGTTCTTCTTCTGAATCTGATGAGTTCCCCGGGAAGCGGCAAGACAACGCTGATCTCCCGGGTCATCCGGGACCTTCAGGGACAGGTACGTACCGCCGTTCTGGAAGCGGATATCGCGTCGGATACCGACGCGCGCCGGATCGAGTCCCTCGGTGCCATGAGTGTGCAGGTTCACACCGACGGTATGTGTCATATGGATGCGGGGATGACCGCCAGAGGCCTCGCGGCGATGGATCTCGACGGAGTCGGCCTCGCGTTTCTCGAAAACGTCGGAAACCTGATCTGTCCCGCCGAATTTGATACCGGCGCGGCAAAAAATGTGATGATTCTGAGCGTCCCCGAAGGGGATGACAAGCCCTTAAAGTATCCGCTCATGTTTCAGACAAGCGACGCGCTCGTCATTACCAAGACAGACGCGATGCCCTACTTCACCTTTGACCTGGATAAGGCCGTGCTCCGCGCGCGCAATCTGAATCCGGAGATCCGGATCTTCCCGCTCTCCGCAAAGACCGGCGAAGGAATGGATGAATTCGAGCGATGGCTCCTCGCGGAGCTCGCCGCGTGGAGGAAAAACGGATGACAATGGAACGATTGCAGCGATACTCGGTGATCCGCGAAAAGAATCCTCGGGAAATTGTGCTTTTGAAAGGACGGGGGTGCCAATGGCGCCGCTGTGCTTTCTGTGACTACTATCTGGACGGCTCCCCGGACGAAGAAGCCGATTTTCTGGTAAACCGGGAGGTGCTGGCGCAGGTTACGGGAGAAACCGGCTGTCTCGAAGTCATCAACTCCGGAAGCTTTTCAGACCTCGATGATCGGACGATGGACGAGATCGCCTCGGTCTGCTGTGCGAAACACATCAGGGAACTGCATTTCGAATGCCACTGGATCAACCGCGGAGCGATTCCAAAGGCCCGCAGCCGCTTCCGCGGCCTGGGCGTCACACTGAAGATCAAGACCGGCGTCGAGACATTCGACGCGGAATTCCGTGAGAATGTCCTGAATAAGGGTATCAAAGAGACGGATCCCGCAAAAATAGCGGAGCCGTTCGACGAGTGCTGCCTTCTCTTCGGCATCGCCGGTCAGACGAAGGCGGGGATGATCCGCGACATCGAAACCGGTCTCAAATATTTCGAGCGGGTCTGTGTCAATATCATGAATGAAAACGGGACGGAGATACACCCGGACCCGGAAGTAATCCGCACATTCCGCTCTGAGATTCTCCCCGTATACCGGGACAATGACCGGGTTGATATTCTCATGAATAACACCGATTTCGGTGTCGGATAAATGACGGATTCCGAAATCGGAAGCAGGTTCGGGATCCGGCATTTCTGCGCGCTCTATCAGGTGCTGTAGTTTTTGTACAGTCATTCTGTTATACTGAGGCTGTAATCGCAGAATAAATAACCCGCATCGGAGGATTGGCTGATGAAATATTTCGGACGTTTTTATCTCGACAATGAAAAAGATATGGTTGTAAACCTGTACCGGGATGACACCGATCGTCTCTTTTACGAGCTGGAAACTCCGAATCATCACACCGGAAATCTGATCCGCAATTTTGCCTCGGTATGCCGTCTTCCCCTTTCGATGAACAAAAAAGGACTTCAGGTTATCCGGGGCGAAGTTCCTTCTTATATCGACGGTGAAAACCGGGATCTTTACATCCTTCGTCTCGGAAACACGAAAGTCGCAAATATCCGTCCGGACGGCACGATCGAACAGAAGGCCTCCGTCCCCGCGATCGCGAAGACGCTGATGAGCCAGACGAAAGATTACCGATACGGTGAAGAAAAGACCATCTTCAAGACGTACATCCTGCGCAAATATAAGTTCCGGAGCGATCTCCATACGCATATGAACGGCAATCTCTCGCCGGATGTCCTGATCGCTCTTGGCATCGCACACCAGATCCGCTATCCGCTCTACTATGTGCGGAAGCTCGGCCTCGTTCTCTCGAAGCGGCAGGAACGGGAGATCCTTTCGCAGCGCGAGAAAGTCGCGCGTCAGTTTGCAGACTCCGGACTCGCGGGAAAATATCTCGCGCGCAAAATCAATGACAATACCTTCATCAATTTTGCGGATCTGATCCTCCGGAACATTCCGAATGCGGACGAGAACATCGTGAAGATCCGCATCTCCCTCTCGGTCCTGAAGGACGGGCAGGCCGTCTTCACCAACCTGGAGAAGGTTTATCTTTACCGATACGTATTCTGCAAGGGAACGGAATCCGAGAAAAAAATCGAACTCACCAATGTCGAAAAAATACCGGACGCAGATGTAAAATCCGCGCTTCTCCGGATGCTGGAGGACCGGAAAAATCCGGACTACTGGCAGAACTCGATTTTTCAGGACAAGCTCCTCTGGATCGCGCGGCAGTACCGCGGTCAGGGCATCTGCTACGCGGAAATTTCGGATACGACCCTCGTGAAGAAATACGAATCGCTCCATATGCTGACCGAGGTGCACGAAGTCATGCCGGCCATCTTTCGGGAAACAGGCGTCATGATCCGCTTTCTCGCGGCCATGCGCCGCATTCCGCTGACGATCGTCAAGGATCAGAAGACACCGGAGAATTATCTTGAGCAGAATCTCTCCGTCCTCAGAGCCGTCGCCCTCGACCCGTACGTCGCCGGATCCGATTTCGTCGGCGAAGAGATCAACAGCATCGGCGATCTGCAGCCCGTCATCCGCGAGGTCGTACGGATCGCCGCGGACCATCCCGATTTTGTGATACGGATCCACGCGGGCGAAAATGACAGCCTCCGTGAAAATGTCGCGGACAGTATTCTGTGCGTAAAGAAAGCGCTTGCGCCCGGACAGAAGATGCCCCGGATGCGGATTGGTCACGGTCTGTATACAACCGGTCTGAAAACCGCAAAGGGGAAGAAACTTCTCGCGGAAATCCGTGAATCCGGAACGGTTCTGGAATTCCAGCTGACCTCAAATGTCCGGCTGAACAATCTGAACGCACTGGAGAATCATCCGCTGCACGAATATCTGCGCGCGGGAATTCTTTGTGTACAGGGTACCGACGGCGCTGCGCTGTATGGAACAAACCCGATTGACGAACAGCTTTCCCTCGAGAAGCTCCTTGATCTCACAGAGGACGAACTCTGTGCGATGAAACAGGCGGAAGAAAAAGTAATCGCCGCCTCCCTGGAATCCTTCCGGAAAAAATCCTACGCTTTCCGGAAAATTCTCGCCGGGAGGACGATCACGGACTACCTTCTGGCCGAGATGGAAACGGGTTCCTCCCGTTCCATCCGTCTGAGCCGTTCCCTGAAAGACGACGCGAACACGGAGCTTGCGCCGCAGATCCGGGAACTTCCGTGGGACGCAATGCCGGTCGTCGTCGCCGGAGGAAGCTTTAACACGGCAAAACGGACGACCCGCGTCACCGGCGAAGGAATCCGTCAGATGGAATCTCTGATGAAAACGCTCTCGCCGGAGGAAGCATTCTTCGTCGTCGGCCACCGCATGAGCGGATATGAAAAATACCTGATTGAACACAATCCGAAGAATTTCCGTATCTTCAGTATCGTCCCCTCGCGGCTCACGGCGGCGGAGCTCCGCAGAATCCGGGGGGAACCGGTCTCTGTCCGCGTCTCCACGGAGAGCGAAGGAATGGGAATCTACAAAAGTTTTAACTACGAAATTTTCGAGCGGCGCCCCTCGATCGTCGTCTGCTTTGACGGAAACTCCGCCGCGGAAAATCTGATTCAGGAAGCGAAAAACGGCAAGGGCCGCGCAGCGATCCTGATCTGGGATAAAGCCGCGAGTCTCCGGGAAAAAGCTCAGTCACTGGAAGGATATGTACACATTTTCGGTCAGAACGCTCTGATCGCCGGGGAAATCCGCAAAATAAAATCAGCCCTGTTCGCGCCCGAAGGCGTAAACACGACTGACTGGTATCAGAGCCACAGGGAAGGAACCCGTCACTGATCGGGCAACAGCCTCAGAATCCGTGAACCGCCTCTTTTCAGAGTGTTCCGCTCCGGTCGATTTTTTTCAGGGTCCTGTAAAAACAGAGGATCTGAAAAATTCCCGCTGCCCACCATGCGCTTCCGTCCATAAAGAACAGCCCGGAACTTCCCAGAAAAACCGGAAAGACATAAGCGACGAAAATTCTGGCGCCGAACTCGAAAAAGCCTGAGAGCATCGGCGCTGTCGTGTTCCCGAGTCCCTGAAGGGAGTAGCGGTACAGGTTCATGAGATAAGCGCCGACCAACATTAGTGCCATCACCGTGATATATCCGCAGGCCACATCGAGGGCTTCCGCCGCATTTTCCACGCTCCGGTCCAGAAACAGGTTCACCACCGGCCGCTCGAAAATCAGGATGAGCGCAGTAATCGCCGCTCCCACTCCGAGCGCGATCCACGTCGCCTTCCGGATGCCCTCATGCACCCGGTCGAGCCGTTTCGCGCCGTAATTCTGACCGATGAACGTGGAAGAAGCGAATCCGATCGCAACGGCGGAACAGTCGAGGGTTCCGTGCAGTTTATTCGCCGCCGTGCAGCCCGCGACAAACACCTCGCCGTAGGAATTGATGACCGCCTGGGCGAAGATCCCGCCGAGCACGACGATCGTGCTCTCGAGCGCCATCGGAATCCCGAGCCGCCAGAGCTCCCGCGCCATCGCGCCGTCCCATTTCCAGTCCGTCTTCCTGAAGCGGAAGATTGTGTATCTCCGGAAGGAGGCAAGGCAAAAGAGGAAAGCGAACATCTGCGCGAGCAGCGTCGCAGCAGCAGCGCCGAAAATTCCGAGATGGAGCGCCATGACGAAGAGCAGATCCAGCACGACATTCACTCCGCCGGCGATGCCCATCGCGATCAGGGGCGTCCTTCCGTCACCGATCGCTCTGAGAATGGCCGCAGCCATATTGTACCCGGTGATGATCAGCGTCCCGCCGTAAATCATCGTCAGATACAGCGCCGCATCCCCGATTACCGAAGACGGCGTTCCCAGCGCCATAAGCAGGGGGCGCGCCAAAATCACGAATACCGCTGTGACCGCGGATCCGAAAATCAGCGACAGCCATGTGCACATACATACGGCGTGCCGAAGCCCGTCCTCATCGCCCGCGCCGAATTTTCTCGCAATCATCGTTGAAAACCCCTGGGTAATTCCCTGCACCGCCCAGAGAATCGCCCACACGAGCCAGTCGCAGGCTCCCAGGGCGGCGAAGGCCGCGACCCCGACGCCCCGGCCGACGATAATGGCGTCCACGATCCCGTACAGCTGCTGTCCGATGTTCGTCAGCATAAACGGAAGCGCCAGTCGGAAAATCAGTTTCGCCGGATCGCCCTGCGTCATATTCATCGAATGGTCCATCTCATATCTCCCTCAATTTCCGTCCTTATTCCTGTCCGTGAAGCGCCTCCGCCGTCAGGTGAAGTTCCTCCGCGTGCTCCTTCATTCCCCGGATACAGATCTCCGAAACCTCACGGATATCCATTCCGAGCATCTCACAGCCCTGAAGAATCAGAGGCCGGTTGCACTTCGCAGCAAATCCCTTACTCTTCCACTTTTTCATGAACGACTTGATTTCCATGTCCCCGATGCCGTTCGGACGCATGCGCGCCGCCGCCTGGATAATTCCACTGAGCTCATCGACGGTGAACAGCGACTTTTCCATATCGGTTTCCGGCTTCACATCTGTGCAGATCGAATAACCGTGGCTCATGATCGCCCGGATATCCTCTTCCGGAACCCCGGCCGCCCGAAGCGGTTCCTCCGTGTGCGCCAGATGCTCTTCCGGATATTTTTCATAATCAAAATCGTGCAGGATGCCGACCGCCTCCCAGTGTTCTTTATCTTCGCCGAAATGATCGGCCATCGCTCCCATACAGGCGGCGACATTGAGGGCATGGAGTCTCAAATGCTCCTCCGTCACTGCGGAATCATTCAGTTTCTTTGCCTCATCGATCGTAAGCTTTTCCAATGTCCGTACCTCCCTTTTTCTGCCCGGAATCCGGAGCAAAACGTCTGTTTTATTGTAAATCCTGACCGGCGTTTTTTCAATCGGAGGGCGCATATAAAACCGGTATCTTTTTTGACACAGACATGGTATCATGTTCTTTGTTTACACAAAAACCGGAGGAAATTCGAATGAAAATAGCAGTACCATACGATAACGGAGAGGTATTTCAGCATTTCGGACGCACCGAAGCGTTCAAATATTATGAGCTGGAGGACGGCTTTATCACACCCGGCGATGTGATCCCGACCAGTGGAACGAGTCATGAGGCCCTCGCGGATCACCTTGCGGACCGTCATGTCGATCTCGTGATCTGCGGCGGGCTCGGGGACGGCGCGAAGAGCGCGCTGGAAGAGCTGGGCATTCAGGTGGTCACAGGCGCGTCCGGCGATGTTGACGCAGCGGTAGCCGCGTATCTCGCAGGTGATCTGACCGGCGGCGAGGCGAACTGCAGCCACGGCCACAATGAAGAAGAATCATGCGGCGGAGGATGCGGTGGCTGCGGCGGAGGATGCGGTGGCTGCCACTCTGCCCCGGTCGACCCGATCGAGGGAAAAAACGCCGGCAAAACCGTGAGGGTTCATTACCGGGGCACCTTCAACGACGGTTCCATTTTCGACTCTTCCTATGACCGCGGCGAGCCGCTTGAATTCGTCTGCGGCGCGGGACAGATGATCCGCGGTTTCGATCAGGCCGTCGCGGACATGGATGCGGGCGAGATCGTGAACGTCCATCTCATGCCGGAAGACGCGTACGGCATGCCAAATCCGAACGCCGTATTCTCCTTTGCCATCTCCGATCTTCCCGGATCGGAAGAACTGAAGGTGGGCCAGCGTGTACACCTTCAGGCAGACAACGGGCAGGTCATCCCGGTCCGTGTCACCGCGCGGGACGATGAGCAGATCACTCTCGATGCCAATCACGAGATGGCGGGAAAAGAGCTGAACTTCCAGATCGAACTCGTCGAGATTCTGTAAGACAATAAAACGGAACCGCACACAAACGGTACCGCGCAAATCAAAAAGGGGCCTGCATCCTCTGCCCTGTCCGCAGAGGGTGCAGGCCCCTTCCCGGTGACCGTGCCTTTTCCTTTCTTATTTATCAGGATGCCTTCTCTTCACGAAGCGGCACGTACATCGCTTTCCTGTAAAGCGCCGCGATATCTTCTTCCGTCAGCTTCACCGGTGTGTTCTTAATGTTCGCCGGCGATACTTTAAAGACGTTTTTCGCAAGCCACGGAATATCTTTCTCTTCAACTCCGAGATCTGCAAGTCCGCACTCCAGATTAATATCAGCAAGGAAGCTGCGGATTTTATCCGCGCAGTCCTCGGCGGTGTATCCGCCCATCATACGCGCAAGTTTCCCGAATTTATACCGGTTCCCCATCCAGGTCGCCTCGACCGCGACCGGTGTGATCGCCGCGAGCCCTTTGCCGTGTACAACATTCTTCAGGCCGCTGACCGGATGTTCCATCGCATGGGCCAGAGTGACTCCTGCCGTGTTGATCACCATGCCGCCGATGGTGCTGGCGATACTCATTTTTGACCAGGCCTCCATACTCTCTTTTCCGTGATACAGATCCGGAAGATTTTCCAGAATCAGCGGGATCGCGTAGAGCGCCAGTGCATCAGTAAAAGGCTGCGCGTTGTTCGCGGTATATGCCTCGATGCAGTGACACAGCGCATCGAAGCCGACGGAGGCGAGAATTTTCTTCGGCATCGTCATCATGCACTCCGGATCGACGATGGAAGCCTTCGCCACGATCGCCGGACAGCGGAGGGACTTTTTGTCGCCGGTATCCGGATTCGTGAGCACCGCAAATCCGTTGCCCTCGGAACCGGTTCCGCAGGTCGTCGGAATCAGGATCAGCGGGAGCGCGTCATCGCTCTGCTTCCGGTTGTACAGATAATCGTTGATATCCCCGTCATTGACCGCCATAAACGCAATCCCCTTGGCCGCATCCATGATGGAGCCGCCTCCGATGGCGACGATCACGTCGCATCCTTCTTTCTTTGCGATTTCCGCGCCTTCGACCGCCGTTGTCGTCAGCGGATTCTGGCTGACCTGATCAAACAGCTCCGTTTCCAGTCCCGCCTTTTTCAGGCTGTCGTTGACTTTATCGTACAGGCCGGACTTTTTCGCGCTGGAATGACCGGTGACAATCAACGCTTTCTTTCCGTAGGGTTTTGCGAGTTCTCCCGCCAGTTTTACCTTACCGGCGCCGAATACAATATTGACCGGAAGGAAATAAGCGAAATTCATCTCCGGACGCGAAATTACCTTCGTCTTCGAGGAGATCCGGTCGAGTGCGGCGGTGACCTCCGCATCTTCCAGGGTTGCCGCAGACGCGGCGCCGGCCGGCACCGGTTTCACGGCAGCAGGGGCAGCCGCACCTGCTTCCGCCGCAGCGATTTCCGCGGCAGCCTCACGCTCTTTCGCATAATCCGGCTCCAGTTCCTCGTTCGTGACACCGACATGTGTCGCAAACTTTTCACCATATTTTGCTTTGCAGAAGCCGTAGAACGCGGCGCCGATGGCAGCCCATCCGCCTACGATTCCCCACTCGACCGGCGCCAGAGACGCTCCGCTCCCCGGAATGATGTACATGAGTACCATGAATCCGGACATCGCGATCGCGATTCCTCCGACGAGTTTATAATGTTTCACCTTATACGGACGCGGCATCGTCGGCTCCTTCTTCCGGAGTACGACGAAAGAAATCGCGACCATGCAGTACGCCAGACAGCAGGCGAGGTTTCCCGCGTCGCAGACCCACAGCAGCATCTTTTTTCCGAGGAAGGGAGCGAGGCAGCTGAGAAATCCGATCACCAGAAGCGCATTGACCGGTGTTTTATGTTTCTTGTGCAGTTTTCCGAAGAACGGAGGAATCATGTAGGAGATCGCCATAGAGTACATCGCGCGGCTTCCTCCGATCAGGAAGGAATTCCAGCTTGTGATGATTCCGCAGAGTCCGCCCACGATCAGAACCTTCGCCATCACGCTTGTATTAAATGCCTTCGCCATCGCATCTGCCGTGACAAGACCGGACCCTGAAGAAGCTGCCGCGGCGATCTCACCCGAATTCATGACGAGACCGACCGAAAAGATGATCAGCGCGTAAAACGAAACGGCGAGAATAATCGACAGCAGAAGCATTTTCGCGATCTTTTTCAGCGGAACATTGATCTCCTCCGCCGCCTGCGGTATCACGTCAAATCCGATAAAGAAAAACGGGCTCATCATAGCCACCCGGAGAATATTGACCATGACACTGCCGCTTCCACTCCCCACAAATGCCTGGCCGGAAAGATTTCCGGCATCGCCCGAAACGACAGAAGCAACGATAAGCAGGATTCCCGCGCCGCCGATGATGCACGTCAGAATCGTCTGAAGAATCGCGGCTGTCTTGGCGCCGCGGATGTTGATCAGGGTGATCACGATCGCCATGACCACCGCGACGGTGAGCCAGGACGCATATACGTCAAATCCCGCGATCGTGTAAAGATATCCCTTCAGAAATTTCGGATAGAGATACGTGATGATCGTCGGAAGTGCGCACGCTTCGAAACAGACGACGCCGACATATCCCAGAATGATCGCCCAGGTACAGATAAAGGATCCGGTCGGGCCGAGCGCCCGGAAGCTGAATACATGCTCGCCGCCGCACTCCGGCATAGCAGGCGTCAGTTCGGCATAGGTCAGTCCGATAAAGAAAATCATCACGCCGCCCAGAATAAATCCGAGCATGGCCCCGATCACTCCGCCGCGTTCGATCCAGTCGCCGGTGGATACGACCCAGCCCCATCCGATCATGGCGCCGAACGCCAGAACCAGAATATCCCACGCGCTGAATACTTTTTCAAATTCCGATTTTTTCTTTTCCATGTGATTCCTCCATATTCTATCTGGGCGGAGTCATTTCTCATCCGTCATCCCGAACGCAACGGAACGTTCCTTTCCGGAAGGCGGATCGGAAGATTAGAAAAGGCGCCCGCGGATTCTCCTGTAAGAATCCGCAGACGCCGTTGTCCCGTTATTCCTGTAATTCTGTTTCAATTCTTTCAGTCACTCGTTCAGCATCTCGAGCAGAACCAGCAGATATCTGGCGGTTCCGTCCCAGCCGAGCATACTGCTGTCGATCATGATATGACGCCCCTCGCGGTCCCCGCGGTATGTCCCTGTGATGTACTTATGACGGGAATGATTCATCTCATCGTTATAACGGATGATTTCTTCCGCCTTATCCTCTTTCACGTGCTCCTGTTCCATGATCGATTTCACACGCACTTCCTTCGGCGCGTAGATAAAGATGTTCAGAACATCATCCCGATCACGCAGAATGTAGTTCGCGCTCCGTCCGATGATCACACAGGAGGATTTCTCCGCCATCTTGTGAATCACCTCGGACTGTGTATAGATCACACGGTTCGTCAGGTTCGCGTAACGCGGCCCCAGAGAAGTCTCAAAGCTGTACGTGACGCTTTTCTTTTTATCCGCCTCTTCCACAAGACCGCGCTCGACGCCCAGCTGATCAACGACCTTGTCCACCAGATCGCGGTCATAATACTCAATTCCGAGCTTTTCGGAAAGCATTTTCCCGATCTGCGGACCTCCGGCTCCGTATTCACAGCCGATCGTGATGATCAGGTGGTCTCTGTTCATACTCCTGCAACCTCCTCGACGGATTCCTTCAGGATCTGCGCCGCCTCATCACACTGCTCCTTCGTGACAATGAGCGGCGGAATCATGCGGTTTACATTCTTGCCGATGGCGGTGATCAGAAGATGCCGGCGCATCGCCGCATGCTTGACTTCCACCGCGTCGATCGTTCCGTCGTACTCCATTCCGACGAAGAGACCCTGTCCGCGGACTTCTTTTACGTGCGGAACCGTCTCTCTGAGCTTTTGCATAAAGTACGCGCCGACCTCCTTCGCGTTGCCCGGAAGATCCTTGTCGAGAATCTCGTTGACCTCGGCAAGTGCAGCCGCGCAGCAGACCGGGTGGCCGCCGAAGGTGGTTCCGTGAGATCCCATCGTAAACGCCTTCGCCACTTCGCTCGTCGCGCAGATCGCTCCGATCGGCATGCCGCCGCCGAGTGCCTTCGCCATCGATACGATGTCCGGCTTGATTCCGTAATTCATGTAACTCATCACCGCGCCCGTTCTTCCCCATCCGGACTGTACCTCATCGAGGAGCAGCAGGATATGTTTCTCATCGCAGAACTCACGCAGCCCGGTCATAAATTCCCGGGTAGCCGGGTGTACTCCGCCTTCGCCCTGTACCGGCTCGACCATGATCGCGATCGTATTCTCGTCGCACGCATCCTTGAAGGACTGCAGATCATTGAAGTCCGCGTAGCGGAAACCCTGGGTCATCGGTCCGAATCCGATCTGGCAGGCATTATCCGGCTGACCGGTCGCGGACATCGCGCCGAAGGTGCGGCCGTGGAAACTCTCCTTCGCGGTCACGATCCAGTATTTATCCGGTCCGTACTTCTCAACGCCGTATTTTCTTGCCATCTTGATCATCGCCTCGTTGGCCTCGGTTCCGGAGTTCTGATAAAAGATTTTATCCATTCCGATCGTCGTGCAGATCTTTTCCGCGAGCAGCGCCTGCGGGATCGTGTACGGATAGTTGAAGGTCTGCATCAGATCCGCTGCCTGATCCTGCACCGCCGCCACGACGCGCGGATTGCAGTTTCCCGCCGCGTTTACCGCGATGCCCGCGTAGAAGTCAAGATACGGTGTCCCGTTCTCGTCATAGATGTACATTCCTTTTCCGGTTTCTGCCAGAAAATCGAAACGCTCGTAGGTTTCGATCATATATTTGCTAACTTTGTCCTTGATGTCCTGTGCGGTCAGCCCCGTATCTTTTAATCTCATGATGAAACTCCTTTCCTTCCTGATCGTCTGCCGGCGGATCAGATTCCTGAACCGGTACCGGAAATAAAAAAACGCCTCCTACGCATATCGATGCATAAAAGACGCCTTTGTCCGTACCCTTGCTGTTTGATTGTATACTAAATTGCACATCCTCTGTGCTTTGTGATGTTTATTATATAACACAAATTCCGCAGTCATGTCAATAGGAATGCGGATAATCTTTAATTTTTTTCTCATCTGTCTTCTATTCCGCAAAAGATTCTGATACAATACGCTTATGAATTGTACGATATATCGCACATTACAAGGAGAACAGACGTGGATTATCTTGCACACAACATCGCTGTCAATCTGAACCGCTGCCGTAAATCTCACGGATGGAGTCTGGACGTTACGTCCGAACAGACCGGCGTCAGCAAAAGCATGCTGGCGCAGATCGAACGCGGCGCCGCAAACCCGTCGATCGGGACGCTGGGCAAAATCGCCTCCGGACTGCGCATCAGCTTCGATCAGCTGATCAGCCCGCCTCCGATGGACACCATTCTGGTGGACGTGGAGCAGACCGCGCCGATCAAATCCGAACCCGGATCCTACCGCGTCTGGAACTGCTTCCCATATGAAGACAACCAGATCATCGAAATTTACCGGATCGACCTCGCCCCCGGAGGCGTCTACCACAGCGGAAGCCACGGGGAGCGGACACGCGAGTACATCAGTGTGACCTCGGGCGAAGTTTCGGTCTCGATCGAAGCGAAAGAGTATCGCATCAAAGAAAGCTGCTGTTTCCGTTTCGAGTCGGACTGTCCCCATGACTACTGCGGATGCTCAGATGGAACAAGCTCCATGCTTGTCTTCTTCGTCTCATACTGACCGATTCGGTCTGCCCCACTCCTGCATCGGAACGACCCGCAGGCGGTAGATTCTCCTCATAAGGAAAACCGCGGCGACACAGGCTGCTGCCTCTCCGATCGGAAACGCCCACCACATGACATCCGCCGCGTTGGAAAGACGGGTGAACGCATACGCCAGCGGAAGCGGTATAACCAGCAAACGCAGAAATGAGACGATCAGCGAGCTGTTGCCGGAAAGAAGCGCCTGAAAGATGCCCTGTGACGCGATGTTAATTCCGGCAAAAATGAAGCCGGTGGAAATGATCCGCATAGAGAGAACGCAAAGTCGTTCCGTCTCCGCAGTCAGTCCGAAAAATCTGGCCAGCGGATGCGCGAAAGCCTGGAGGATCACGATTCCGACCACCATCACGACGGTCGTATCGATGATTCCCCACTTCATACCCTCTTTCACCCTTGTGTACGAGCCTTTTCCGTAATTGTAGGAAATCAGCGGTGTGATCGAATCCCGGAGACCGAAGCCTGCGAAGTAGACGAACTGCTGGATTTTATAGAAAATACCGTAAGCGGTGACAGCGTTCGCCGAGACCGCTCCGAAGATAATATTTACGCCATAGGTCATAAAGCTCATCAGGGCCTGCATGATGATCGCGGAGACGCCGATGGAATAAATGCCGCTGATGATCCGCCGTTCCGGCCTGAGATATCGGAATCCGGACGGGATCTCTTTGTTTTTCGAAACCTGAAGGATAAAGGCGATCAAGAAAGACACAAACTGACCGATCACCGTCGCGTAAGCGGCGCCGTTAACTCCCATGGCCGGTATTCCGAACAACCCGTAGATCATGATCGGGTCCAGGACGATATTGGTCAGCGCACCGCAGATCTGGGCGATTGTCGAGTAGATCGTTTTTCCGGTGGACTGGAGCATTTTTTCATAGATGGCAAAGAGCAGCGAAAAAACTCCCAGCGCAGTGCAGATAAAAAGATAACTCTGCGCCATACCGAGAACCGTCTCATTTCTCGACTGGCTCAGGAGATACGGGCGGATTCCGACAAACGCGAATACGAGAAACACAACATAAATCACGATTGCCAGAAAAATTCCGCTTCCCGCCGTCCTTGAGGCCTTCTCCTTCTCTCCGCTGCCGAGCAGTCTCGAGAGCATCGCCCCCATGCCGACTCCTGTCCCGATACCGAAAGCAATCATCAGCATCTGAATCGGGAAGGAAAGCGTCAGGGCGTTCACCGCCAGTTCCCCCGCGTGCTCGATGCCGGGCTGATCCGGCATTCTGGCCACAAACATCGAATCCACGATGTTATACATCGCCTGCAGAACCATCGACAGAATGACGGGGATCCCCATTTTAATCAGGACAGACGAAATTCTGTCCGTTCCCATGCGGTTCTCCTGTTCCATAAAATCACTCCTCCTCACAAAAAAAGCCGCAGCACGCTGGGAATGAAACGTTTACCAACGTACTGCGGCTTTTGCCGGTTAATGAATTCATCAGAAAATATAGCACGATTTTCTCGAAAAATGCAAGAGAAAAAACGCCTCCGTTTATGCCAGCAGCATACAGAGAACCCCGTCGATGGCAATGTAGAGAATCGCAAAGAGGACGGTTTTGCTCAGGATTTTGCTCTCCTTTCCGGACATGCCGCTGGCAGCGCTTCCGATCGCAATATTCTGCGGGGAGATCATCTTTCCGACGCCGCCGCCCGCCATGTTTGCTCCAACGATCCATTCCGGATTGACATGAATCGCCGCACCTGCCTTCGCCTGAAGCGATCCGAACAGGATTCCGGTCGAGGTTCCGCTTCCGGTAACGAAGCCGCCGATCATACCAACCAGCGGGGAGATCAGAGGATAGAAACTTCCGGTCGCCGCGACAAGCGCGGTCGCCAGAGCGGTGATCATCCCGCTGTATCCCATGATCTTGGCGACAGAGAGCACCGAGCAGATCGTGAAAATCGTCTTCACGTTGCCCTTCACCGTCTCAAAGAGCGTGCGGAAGATCGTCCCGATCCCCGCTCTCTGAATCAGGCCGCCGATGAAGCCGGCGATCAGGATCTTGACACCCGGGCAGTCAAGCCAGGCGAAGGAAAGGGTGCCCGGATTCTCCCCGATGTAGACCGATGTTTTTGTCTTCACGGATGCGATGACATTGTGAACCGGCGGGACGAGACTCGATGTAAGCAGCAGAATCACAAAAATCAGAAGAAACGGGGACCAGGCGACGAGGGCCTTCTGAATCGTCATATCCTTCATCAGCTCATGCTGTTCTTTTTTCTCCGGATTCTTTTTCTCGACGGCTACACCCGCAAGGACCAGAACGATCATGCAGATCACCGATCCGATGATATCCGGCAGCTCCGGCCCGATGAAATAAGCGGCTGCAAACTCGGGAATGACAAATGCGAGCGCTGCCAGCACGGCGAATTTCCAGCTCTTTTTCAGTGCTTTCGCACCCCCTGCGATCAAGATCATCAGGAACGGAGAAAGCACCGTTGTGATCAGCTGAAGGATCGCAATATTTCCGGAAATCGTCAGCGCGTTCAGTCCGGTCACGCCGGCTACGGTTGAAGTCGGAACACCGACGGAGCCGAACGCGGTCGGCGTCGAGTTTACGACGAGACACGCGACGACGCACGTGAGCGGATCGTATCCCATAGCCACGAGAATTCCCGCGGGAATCGCGACAGCCGTACCGAATCCCGCCATGCCTTCAAGGAAGTTTCCGAATCCCCATCCGATGATCAGAAGGATAATCATGGGATCGGAAGAAACACTGGAAAGCATCGCCTTGATCGAATCCATTGCCTTCGTTTTTAAGACGAGATTGTAGACGAACAGTGCTGCGATGATGACCATACAGATCGGCCACAATGCGTTCAGAACGCCTTCGAGGATCGCCGTCCCCATCTCGGCAGCGTTCATGTGAAAATGAATCAGAGCGACGACGGCACTCACGACGACCGTAAGCCCGCACGCCTTCCACCCGGCCATCTTGATCACGCACAGCGCGATGATGAGCCAGATGATCGGCAGAATGGAAAGAATAAAATCCAGCATGATTTTCCCCCTCAATTGTAAAACTGCACCACAAGCGATCAGGATAGAACACTCCTGTATATACATTATGCACTAGGGCTCTTGTCTATAGCAAGTAATTTTTGTATCGTATTTTTTTTGCACAATTTACAATTCAGCCCTGGTCCCGAGCCGGGAAACACGGCCGGAAATTTTCCGTTTTTCGCGGAAATCACCCTAAAAAGAGTTATGCAGGCCTCCGGGCTTGAAATACCCCCTCCATGCGTTATATAATCCGAACGGTATGGAAAAACCGTAAATTGTATCGTATTTACCCCGGCAATAGCAGAGGAATCTGCCGGCCGGACGGGAAAAGGAGACAAAATGACACCACAGGAACTGAACCATCTGAAGCTGACGGCGGTCCGCGCACGGCAGCTGATCATAAGATCGATCCATGCGGCAGGCACCGGCCATCCGGGCGGAAGTCTTTCCGCGATCGATTATCTGACTTACCTTTATCAGTCAGAGCTTTGCGTCGATCCTTCTGATCCGGAAAATCCGGACCGGGACCGCTTCGTACTTTCAAAAGGCCATGTCGCACCGGCGCTCTACGCGGCGCTGGCTCAGAAGGGATTTTTTCCGGAAACGGAACTTCTGACGCTCCGGCAGCCGGGATCCCGGCTCCAGGGACATCCGAACATGCACGACACGCCGGGCGTTGAATTTTCCACCGGATCTCTCGGACAGGGATTCTCCGCGGCAGTCGGCATGGCGAAGGGGGCTGATTTCCTGAAAAAAGGCTTCCGCATCTATGCGCTTCTCGGCGACGGAGAACTCGATGAAGGCGAGGTCTGGGAGGCGGCTGCCTACGCTGCGAACTACCGTCTGGATCATCTCTGCATCGCCGCAGACATCAATGGTCTGCAGATCGACGGACCATCCGGCGAAGTCATGAACATGGAGCCGATCGACAAGAAATTCGAAGCATTCGGATTCGACGTGATCACGATAAACGGGCACGATTTTGAGGCGATCGAAGCGGCTCTGGACCGGTTCCACAAAAACATCGGGACCGGGCGTCCCACCTGCATTCTTTTGAAAACAATCAAGGGAAAAGGCGTCTCCTTTATGGAAGATGTCGTCGGCTGGCACGGAAAAGCGCCGAACGACAGTGAATTTGAACAGGCGATGGCAGAGCTGAAACAGGAAGAGAAGAAGATCGAGGAGGCCTGATTATGTCAGAGATAAAAAAAATAGCGACACGTGAAAGCTACGGGCGCGCGCTCGTAGAACTCGGCGCGGCGCACGAAAATGTCATCGTGATGGACGCGGATGTCGCCGGCGCCACAAAAACAGGCATGTTCCGCGACGCTTATCCGGACCGCTTCTTTGATTCCGGCATCGCCGAGGCGAATATGATGGCGGCGGCGGCCGGCATGAGCACCCTCGGCCTCGTACCGTTTGTCTCCTCATTCGCGATGTTCGCGGCAGGACGCGCCTTCGAGCAGGTCCGCAACTCCATCGGATACCCGCATCTGAACGTCAAGATCTGCGCGACCCACGGGGGACTCTCCGTCGGCCCGGACGGCGCGACGCACCAGTGCTGCGAGGACTTCGGGCTGATGCGCACGATCCCCGGCATGACCGTGATGTGCCCGGCGGATGACACCGAGGCAAAAAAGATGCTCTTTGCAGCGTACGAGATGGACGGCCCGGTCTACATCCGGTTCGGCCGTTTCCCGGTCCCTGTCATCCACAGCGATGATTACACGTTCAAAATCGGCCGCGCGGAAACGCTCCGGGAAGGAAACGATGTCGCGATCATCGCGAACGGCATCATGGTCGGTGAAGCGCTGAAGGCAGCCGAACAGCTTCATCAGAAAGGGATTTCGGCCCGTGTGATCAACATGGCCACGATCAAACCGCTCGATGTCGGCGCAGTCGCACGGGCGGCGAAAGAATGCGGCGCGATCGTAACCGCAGAAGAACACAACATATGCGGAGGCCTCGGGGACGCGGTCGCGTCCGCTATCTGTGAGACGCATCCGGTTCCTCTGCTCCGGATCGGAGTCATGGACCGATTCGGCGAATCCGGATCCGCCGAACAGGTACTCGAACGTTACGGACTGACCGCCGAAAACATCGTATCCCGGACGGAAGAATTTCTGGCGGGTCTCTCCCGCTGAAGAAAAAACAGACGCTCTGCCCGCCGACGTCTCAGCTGTCGGCGGACAGAGCGTTCTGCAATCAGAGCATCCGCTTAAAAAGTCATCTCAGCCGCACTCTGCGACCGCCTCGACCTCGCAGAGAACCCCCTTCGGGAGATCCTTCACCGCGACACAGCTGCGTGCCGGCTTCGAGGTGAAGAATTTCGCATATACTTCGTTAAACGCAGCAAAATCGTTTATATCGGCAAGAAAGCACGTCGTCTTGACGACGCGTTCAAACGAACTTCCCGCCGCTTCCAGAATCGCGCCGACATTTTTGCAGCTCTGTTCCGCCTGCGCCGCAATTCCCTCCCTCACGGTACCATCCGCCGGACTGACCGGAATCTGGCCGGATACAAATACGAGATTGCCTGTCTTATATGCCTGAGAATACGGACCGATCGCGCCCGGCGCATTCTTTGTGATGACTGTTTCCATCTTCAACTTCCTCCATAACAATGAAAATTCTTCGGATCCACTCCCTATGTTACTGCTTTCAAACCGTTCCGTCCAGAAATTGTACGTTCAACATTGGCCGGATAATCATACTCCATCTGTATTATAGTCCGTTACGATATGTTCTTCCCTCTTCCTTTTTGCCTGATACATATACCGGTCGGCTCGGGATATGATCGACTTCATGTCGTCGTTTTTCCTGACTGCCGTGATGCCGATCGACGTTTTGCAGAGGATCTTGTGTCCGCCGGATGCTATCTCGCATCTGCCCGCCAGCTTCATGAACCGTTTTGCAGCACCCTCTATCTCTTCCGAACGGCGCAGCTGGAGAAGCCCTACAAATTCATCACCGCCCCATCTGCAGAAACGGTCCGACTTTCTTCCGTATTTCCGGAAGGCGATTCCGAGCTTTCTGAGGATCGCGTCCCCCGCATCGTGGCCGTACGTATTGTTGATCGAATGAAAATTGTCCGTATCCGCGAAGAGCACGGCAAAGGGCCGTCCCGTCCGCCGGAAAATCTCGAACGATTCTTCCAGACATATTTCCATATATCTTCTTCCCGGCAGGCACGTGAGCGAATCTCTCGTGGCGCTTTCGTAGATGCGCCGGATCAGATCCTGGTCGTAATTCTGATCCGTCATCGGAATAAAGAAGGAGACAAGTTCTCTTACCGTACCATCCGGATCTTTCATCGGCACCAGCGTATTGCGGATCAGAATGCTGCCGCCGTCCCTGTGCTGCATGAACATCTGCAGTGACTGCGGTCTTCCGGTAACATAGGCCATAAGCGCGGGACAGTGGTGATCCGGGATCGATTGTCCGCTGATAAACGAGCAGCCGAGGGGCATATCCACACATCGTTTTCCCAACATCTCCGAAGCGGAAAACCCGAGCAGTTTCTCCGCCTCGCGGTTCCAGTACAAAACCGTGTGATCCGGCTGCAGGACGTAGCAGCCGACCGGCATCTCATCCATGACTGAACGCAGGATGCGGTTTGCCTCTTCTACTTCAGCCCTGCCATTTTCCGGGGACGCGCTCCCGACCGTCCCATATCCGATATCTCCGGCAGATTCGATCAGTGAAATCAGTTTTCTGTGAAGCGCAGCCGCCTCCTTCTCGTACAGAACGCTGACCTTCGCGTACAGCGAACACGGAACGCCTTCCACCTCATGGATCCGGTCGATCCCCTCGCAGATCTTCAGCGCCATTCTCTTCAGAACGTCCGAAGAAGAGCAGGGTGCCGCGATGATAAACTGACCGATGCCGACGTGCGCCGCCGTCCCGGTATGACCGACCGCCCGTTCGATGACATCATCACAGGCACAGGCGACCGCGTACATCACCCCATGGCCATAATTGTCTGAAATCCGGATCAACTCCGGAATCCGGACAAAAACGATGCCGAAGCTCTTTCGATTCAGCCGGTAATCATTCTCATAATCAATGAGATCATCCAGCAGCTGTGCCGCCGTCTTAAAGTCGGGCGCGACACCTTTCTCAGGAATATCCGATGTACCCCTCATTTTGTGCGGGATCAATGTCTCGTCAAAAAAATACCCCATCAGTCCGGAAATCCCGTCTTCCCGGCAGGTCGGCCATCTTGTGACATAGACTTCACGGGATAATCCGTTCGCGATGCATCTCCCCTGCGCGTTGACCCGGACCTCTCCGGATTCCAGAATCCGGTCTTCCCCGCGCTGCCATGCCTCGCTGTTCGTGTGCCAGGCCATCTCTTCGTCCGTTTTTCCGATAATTTTATCTGCAGAGGTCAGTCCGAAATAGTCGAGCATCGACCGGTTCACACCGAGATATCTGCCGCTCTCGTCCTTCCAGAAAAACGGAAGAGGCAGATGCTCCATCATTTCGTCAAAGAGCCGTGCCTTCTCATCCGTCTCTGTCCGCCGCTTCCATTCGTCCCCGGACAGCTTCGCGCGCGATTCGCCTCTGTAAAAGGCGGACGGGTTCCCGCCGGATTCCGGGATCGCGCCGCTGATCACGTAAAAGATCTCTTTTCCATCTGTGTTCGGTGCAAGGAGAATCCTGTGCGTCATCCATACAAACCTGCCGTCGATATCACGCGTACGAAACTCCCCTCCCAGGATTCCGTACTGCGTCATCTCAAGCCGGGATCGGAGCGTCTCCGGATTTATGAACACGCCATACCGTTTCTGATCCGCCGGAAATACGGCCGGAAGGATCGGAGAATATCTGCCGCTACCGTCCAGAATCGGCGCCGAATGATCTTCCGATACATTTTCATCCGTGAAGCGGATATTCTGAATCGTCCCGTTCTCAGGATTGATACTGAAGATGTATCGGTAGAAATACAGCAGATTCATCAAGCGCCTGCTTTTTCGTGAAAGGTCGCTGCCGGCCGGAATATGTTCATAAATATTGACTGCAAACAGTCTGGTTTCATTGTAGCTGCCGACCATCCGGTAACGGAGCAGTCTCTCCTTCCCGCGAAACGACGTCGATACTTCCCCTGTATTTCCGGAAAGTCCTGCGTACTCGCCCGCCCGGAAAAGCTCCCTTGTCGCCAGATTGCGGCTGTCATTCAGAGTATTTTCCAGTTCGCGCCCGTCAATAAAACCGTCCCGGTACATCATCTGCGCGGCAGGATCGTTCAGAAACAGCAGGCGGTAAACCTTCTCCCGTTCCTCGATAATCGCCATCGGAATATCCGTCATAAAATCAATGCTTCCAAGGGCGTCAAAACAGAGCTTCTGCTTCGCGCTCTCGATGCCGAGCCCCCGGTCGATACAGTGCCTGAACATTTTCTCGAACGGCTCCGGCTTTCCGTAAAAGTAACCCTGCAGCTTCTCACAGCCGGATTTTTTCAGAAATTCCACCTGTTCCGCGGTCTCGACTCCTTCCGCGAGCGTGCGGATTCCGATCTTTTTGTCCATACTGATCACCGATGCGATGATATCGCGGGCGCGGGCAGAATCACTGTTCAGAAAAACCATGTCCAGCTTCAAAAGATCGAAGGAATAATCCTTGAGCAGGTTCAGCGTGGAGTAACCGCTCCCGAAATCATCCATCCAGATCTCATATCCGGCCGTGCGGAACGCACCGAGGGCGCCAAGAACCGCATCCTCGCCTGATGTCATGATACTCTCGGTCACTTCGATATGAATCATCCGTCTCGGAACGTCATATGCCTGTACCAGCTTCTCAATCTCGCCGAAAATATCACAGCAGACAAAATCCAGTCTTGACAGGTTGATCGACACCGGGATCTCGGGCACGCCGCGGCTGTACCGGTCAGCAATCTGACTGACCACCTGGCGGATCACATACAGATCCAGCTTCCAGATCTGCCGCGCCTCCTCCAGCGGAGCGATAAAATCGCGGGGCGGAAGCAGCCCTCTCACCGGATCGTTCCATCTCGTCAGTGCTTCCATGCCGCAGACCCGGTTTGACAGGGCACGGATAACCGGCTGATACCAGACGACAATCCATCCTTTGCTGATCGCCTCGTCGATATGCGAGACGACATATCCCGCCGTCTCCATCCGTTCGCCAAGCTCTTTCGTGTAGAGAGTCAGAGAGGTACGGATCCCCTTCCGGTTCTCATCGGATGCGATTCTCGCTCCGGTACAGACTGCGTCCGCGCTCATCGAATGATCACTCCAGACGCAGGCGCCGATGCTGCAATCGATACTGACCGGAAACAGCATCCGGATTTTTTTACCCGCATCGGCAGCTCTCTCTTCAAGTCGCCGTGTATCTGTCAGAACGGCGAAACGGTCGCCGCCGAACTGAGCCACCACACCGTCCGGGAAACAGCCGGAGATCGTGTTTCCCATCCGGCGGAGAAACTCATCGCCTGCGTCAATCCCATAACGGAGATTGATCGAGCGGAAATTGACCAGATTAAAGTACAGCACGGCAAGCTCGCCTTCCGCCTGAATGTCCCGCTTCTCCTGCCTGTGTTTCTCTATCGCTGAAAAGAATGTGCGCATCCCGATCAGTCCGGTCACCGGATCCCCTGCTGCCGATATTTCATGTACACGCATTTCATGAATCCTCTCTTTATTGCGTCATTTCTCCAAAATCCGGTTTCTTATCCGTCGATGCAGATATACTGATTTTTTCCTCTGCTTTTCGCGACGTACATAGCCCGATCCGCTCGGTTGATCCTATCATTCGAATCCCTGCGCATCATCACACGCATTGTCCCGGAGAAATTCCAGCTGTCTTTCGTTCTCCACTCCTTCTGCAACGACAGAAAGACCTGCCCGGTGGCAGATCTCAATAAATTCATGATCCAGAATCAACTCCGCGGCGTCCACTGTTTCGTAGACGCCGCGGATCGGATCCATACTCATCACTCATAAAATCCCCTTTTCTGACACCTGACTGTCCATCTCTTCTTGAGATTACCCTTCATTATATCAGAAAACGGCCTTGAGCGAAACTTCAGTCCCAGCCGAGCTTTTTCCGCTTCTCCTTCATATCAGCGACGATCTGTTCCCCGAGTTTCACCGGATCAACATTCACCACCATATGGGAACCCAGTGTTTCTTCGGTCCCCTCTTTCAGGAATTCGATCACGTTCTTCGAGCCGAAGATCTGTGCCTCCACGCAGTGATAAGAGGTAATGCCCATCAGACGGAAAGCGAGTGCCGCGTCGATGCCCTTTTCGTTGCTCCACTCCGGCGAGGTAAATGCATACGGCATATCCGGAAGCTTCTCACCCAGCGCTCCTGCGATGCCGGCCATGATCCCGCTCGATCTTGTGTTGTCAATGCACTCTCCGACGTGCCATACCGGAGGAAGATCCGGTTCCAGGAAACTGCGCAGCTCATCTCCCGCGAGTTTGTTCGCGTCCTTCGCACAGTAGCCCAGCTTCATCAGCGGATAAGACGCACATCCGTTCGTCAGCACGAGCACATTGTTCTGAATCAGTACCTTCGCCACATCGGCGATGCAGCGCTCATACGGAACCTTCGGGTTGTTACATCCGACCATATTCACGATTCCGAGAATCCGGCCGTCCTTCAGCGCCTGCGCGATGGGCTGGAATCCGCCGAAGCGCCGGCTGAGATACTCGACGGAGAATCCGACCTCAGCAGTGACCTCATACGGCGGAATATAAACCGGAATTCCCTTCCGGTCCTCAAAACTCTCGATCGCGCGGAGCACGATCCGTCTCGCAAGTTCCTTCGCCTCTCCGATGTTTGAATGATGGCGGTCGAACTCCATTTTCTCCGCTCCCGGCAGGCGCGCAGAGGAGCTGGTCGTCACGACGGTCGTGCGGTAGCATTTCGCGACATCCATGATCGCCGGAAATACATCCTGCACATCCGCGACCCAGAGATCGAGCGCGCCGGTCATCAGCACGAGTTCCGCGGAAACCGCATTTGAGAGCGGGATAACGCCGTCGTAGCGGTACATCGCGGAGAGACCGCTGCAGCAAATTCCGTAGAAACGGATTCCCTTCGCGCCCTTCTCCTTCGCCAGACGGATCATTTCCTCCGTCTGCCCGCACTTCACGATTTCCTTCACGAGAAGCGGCAGATGACCATGAACCGCAATGTTGACATATCCCTTTTTCAGCGCGCCGATATTCACCTTTGAGGTCACGCGGTCACCGACTCCGAACAGAGAATCCGTGGCAATCGACGCTCCCGCGACGCCGGTGAAGCAGAACGCAAGGCCGCAGCGGAGGAAATGCTCCATGATGCTTTTCCAGTCGCCATCCGTACCCACCGCCGTCTTATGATATGCCTCAAACACCTCATGGTAGGCGCTGATCGGCATCAGATCCAGATCCTTCCAGAGCTTCACGCGGTCCGGCGGAGCACAGACCTCGGCGGTCTTGTACACATGAGACGGATCCGGGCTGGAGAGATCATCCAGCAGCGCCTTCGCCAGATCATAAGCGACCTCCTTCACCTCACGTCCCTCTGTCGGAATTCCGAAGTTCTTCGCCATCACAAGGATCTTCTGTTCTCCCAGAAGCGGCGCGTCCAGCTTTCCTTCCGCTGCCCACATCAATTCGAGCATCAGTTCTCTCGCGTGCATGCCGTGCTGCGCAGCTCCGGCAGCCGCCGCCCGAAGAAGGTTTCTCGCCACGATCAAATCCGCATCCGCGCCGCAGACACCCTTCTTTCCCTTCTGAGTGATCCGGCACGGTCCCATGTTGCAGATCTTGCAGCAGATCCCCGCAAGACCGAAATTACACTGCGGCTGCTGCTGCTCAAAACGGTCAAAAGTGGTGTCAATTCCCAGCTGTTCCGAACGGATCAGCATCTCGCGGACCGCAGGGTCCGCCGTCTTGTCGATCTGATCCTGTTTGGACGGGAATGTTTTGCGGTACGCTGTCACCGCATTCATATAATCACGGATAAACGCATCCTCATCCTCTTCCCCGGCCGGATCCTGATCGCCGTGTGCGCGATCATCGTGTACATGATCGGAATGGCTGTGACCGCCGCAGCCTGTTCCTGAGTTTTCCCCCTCCTCAACCGCGCGGTACTCCGCGTCAATCTGTTCCGGATCATGCGCCGACGCCTTATGAATCACGACGGGAATTCCGTTTTCATCAAAGCCGATCAGATTGCGGTGAGTGTGAATGTGCTCGATCATAGTTGTCTGGTTCCTCCTCTTTTTCTTTCAAGTCAAACTTCATGTGTTCCGCTCCAAAAAGGAACATCGCATAGCGCAGAAATACGATTGTCAGCAGGATGCCTGCGATGATAATCTCAGCTTCCGCGAGCGAAGAAAGCAGGCTCAATAATGTGCCGGATACACCGGCTTTCCCAAGGGTATTCCGCGTAAGGGCGGTTCCGATCGCCGTATTGATAAACGGGAAGGTAAAGCCCGAAAACGACGGGTAGAATCGTCCTCCTATAAACCGCAGCACCTGCGCGAGCCCCAGCACGTAAAAAACAGACGCGAGGCAGAACACGGTCAGAAGAACGGCCGCATTCTTCACCGGAACGGACTGATTCAGGCCGACAAGACACAGACTGAACGGCGCCGCACATATCGCCCCGAGAGGCTGCATCTGCTTCTCCGCCGGGATGCGGCGGTACCGCACCGCCATCAGAACCATCAGAAAAGCCGTGGAAGCCAGTCCGTACACGACGAGCCATCTTCCCAGACGCTGCATTCCGAACGCAGGACCTGTCGCCGCGGCGGCAACGATCCCAACATATACCAGAAACCAGCTTGTGTAAACCTCTTTCAGATGAAAATGAAAAACGAATCGGACCGTAAAGTGAATCAACAGCGCCACGTGGAGCAGCAAACCCGCCCACCAGAATCCGGTTCCGAGAGGGATACCGACACTCTTCAGACTGACCGCGAAAAACATCATTCCCATGGTAAACGTCCCGGATGTCGCGGCGACCGCCGGATTTCTCAAATCCCGGCGCACCTCTTCCGGATAACAGATTCCCTTCAAAATCAAAAGCGCCATAAGTGCGCCTGCGATCCACTCCATGACCGCCCATGCTCCCTGCGAATCATTTCGGATAAAATTCCCGAAAGCGGCAAAGCTGAGCATCACTCCTGAAAGAGGAACCGGAACTCTCCTGATCATCGATCTCATATGAAACGTCCTCCAGACCCGGGTTTTGTGTCTATTACTTATATTTCCTATCTACTTAGTAGTTTATAAGATGATACAACACGATACAGATGCTGTCAACGCATAACCTGCGCCGAAATGAAACCGCAATCCCCTCTCGTACCGAAAAAGGCATCTCCGCCGGAATATAGCCGATTCCGACGGAGAGGCCCGATGATTTGCATGTGGTTGTGTTCAATTGTACCGGATCATGATTCGATCATGACCGGCTGTGCTCTGCCGCCTGCGGGATCAGAGCACCTCGTGGCACGTTCTCGCGATCACGTCGAGCTGCTGCTCTTTCGTGAGGCTGATGAATTTGACCGCATAACCCGAGACGCGGATCGTAAAGTTCGCGTACTCCGGTTTCTCCGGATGCTCCATCGCATCGACGAGCTTATCTCTTCCGAAAACGTTGACATTCAGATGATGCGCACCGTTCTCAAAATAGCCGTCCATCACCTGTACAAGGGTCTTCGAACGCTCATCCTCATCGTGACCGAGGGCGGAGGGATTCATCGTCTGCGTGTTGGAAATTCCGTCCAGAGACCACTCGTACGGAATCTTCGCGACGGAGTTGAGGGAAGCCAGCAGGCCGTTCTGCTCCGCTCCGTAGCTCGGTGACGCACCCGGTGCGAAAGGCGTATAAGCCGCTCTTCCGTCCGGTGTCGCTCCCGTCGCTTTTCCGTAAACGACATTGGATGTGATCGTCAGGAGCGATGTCGTCGGCTCGGAGTTCCGGTACGTATGATTCTTGCGGATCTTCGTCATGAAGCTCTTCAGAAGCTCCACGCCGATCGCATCCGCGCGGTCGTCGTCATTTCCATATTTCGGGAAGTCGCCTTCCACTTCGTAATCCACGACGAGACCGCTGCTGTCACGGACGGTCTTGACCTTCGCGTACTTGATGGCGGACAGCGAATCGATCACGTGGGAGAAGCCGGCGATACCGGTCGCAAAGGTTCTTCTCACATCGGTGTCGATCAGCGCCATCTCGGCCGCCTCATAATAGTATTTGTCATGCATATACTGAATCAGGTTCAGGATATTGACATAAAGGCCTGCCAGCCAGTCAAGCATCCGGTCGTATTTTTCCATCACCTCGTCATAATCGAGATACTCCGAAGTGATCGGCGCGTAAGGCGGCGCCACCTGGAGATGCTTCCCGTTCTTGTCCGTGAATTTCTCATCCACCCCGCCGTTGATCGCGTACAGCAGAGCCTTTGCCAGGTTTGCTCTCGCGCCGAAGAACTGCATCTCTTTTCCGGTCTCGGTAGCCGATACACAGCAGCAGATGGAGTAATCATCGCCCCAGATCGGACGCATCACATCGTCGTTCTCATACTGGATCGAACTCGTGCGGACGGAGATACGCGCCGCATACGTTCTGAAGTTTTCCGGAAGACGCCTGGAATACAGTACGGTCAGGTTCGGCTCGGGAGCCGGTCCCATGTTCTCCAGCGTATGCAGGAAACGGTAATCATTCTTCGTCACCATATGGCGGCCGTCCTGTCCCAGTCCTGCGACCTCCAGAGTCGCCCACACGGGATCTCCCGAGAAGAGCTGATTGTAGGACGGGATCCGCGCAAACTTGACCATCCGGAGTTTCATGACGAAATGGTCGATCAGCTCCTGCGCCTCCTGCTCGGTGATGCGTCCCTCCTCAAGATCTCTCTCGATGTAAATATCGAGGAAGGTCGAAACGCGTCCGACACTCATCGCTGCTCCGTTCTGGGTCTTGATCGCCGCGAGATATCCGAAATACAGCCACTGGACGGCCTCCTTCGCCGTCTCCGCCGGCTTCGAGATGTCTGATCCGTAGATCTCCGCCATCTCCTTCATACCCTTCAGCGCGCGGATCTGATCGGCGAGTTCCTCTCTCTGGCGGATCACATCATCCGTCATCGTCCCGTTTCCGCAGTTCTTCAGATCCTCTTTCTTCTTTTCGATCAGGTAATCGACACCGTAGAGCGCGACTCTGCGGTAATCGCCGACGATCCGTCCGCGTCCGTACGTGTCCGGAAGACCTGTCACGATATGGCAGTGGCGCGCGACACGCATCTCATCGGTATAAGCATCAAACACCGCCTGGTTGTGGGTCTTGTGATATTCGGTGAAAATCTTGTGGTATTTCGGATTGACCGTATAGCCGTATGTGGAGGCAGCCTCCTCCGCCATCTTGATTCCGCCGTAGGGCATGAACGCGCGCTTGAGCGGCTTGTCTGTCTGAAGGCCGACGATCTGTTCGAGATCCTTCGTCTTCTCATCGATGTACCCCGGTCCGTAAGCGGTCAGGCCGGACACCACCTCCGTCTCGCATTCAAGTACTCCGTCGTGATCCCGCTCTTCCTTCTGCAGGTTCTGGAGCTTTCCCCAGAGAACGTCTGTGGCTTCTGTGGGACCCTCGAGAAAACTCTCATCCCCGTCGTACTGCTTATAATTGTTCTGGATGAAATCGCGGACATTGACGTCCGTTCTCCAATGTGTACCGTCAAAACCTCTCCATGCTTCCTGTGCCATAACCGGCTCCTTTCTTAAAAAACGCGATTGACTGCCTTCTGCCATCTTTCTTTGCTCCGTCGTTTCAGCTGTCTGCTGCCCGGCTCCGGGCGAGGATTTTCTCCGCCCGGGCCACAGCCTCCGCGTCCGGCGGCCTGACTCCTTCCAGAGGATAAGGGATGCCGAGTTTTTCCCATTTATATGCCCCCATCGTGTGATAGGGAAGCACCTCCACCTTCTCCACGTTTTGAAGGGTTCGGATGAAGGATGCCTCGCGCCGCAGATCCTCTTCGTCATCCGTCCAGCCCGGAAGCAGCACCTGCCGGATCCAGACGGGCTTTTTCAGATCCGAAAGACATCGGAGCATATCCAGAATGTTGTCATTCGGTTTTCCGGTGAGTGCGATGTGCTTTGCCCGGTCAATCTGCTTGATATCCACGAGGAGAAGATCCGTGACTTTCATCAGTTCAAGGAACTTTGAAAACCATGGCTCCTCTCTCGTGAAGGGCTCTCCCGCCGTGTCGATGCAGGTGGAAACTCCCGCTTCCTTCGCTTTCCGGAAGAACTCGGTCAGAAAATCGATCTGCAAAAGCGGCTCCCCGCCGCTCACCGTGATGCCTCCCTCGCTGCCCCAGTAATTCCGGTAGCGGAGCGCCCGGGAGAGAAGCTCGTCCGCCGTCCGGATGTCGCTGCTCTCCGGATCCCAGGTGTCCGCATTGTGACAGAATCTGCAGCGCAGATTGCATCCTTTCAGGAATACCACAAACCGGATGCCCGGCCCGTCCACCGCGCCGAATGTTTCAATCGAATGAACTCTCGCCGATGCCATGTCACTCCTTTCCCGGCCATACAGAAGCGCCGTGTTTCTTTCTCTCTTACGAGACAAAGATAACACGGCGCTCCGATTCGTTCATTGATTAAAATCAAGTTATGAGGATCTGCCCCATTTTTTTATTCCGGATCCTCCCTGCGGAAAAACGCGAGCAGTCCCTGCCGATCTGCGACCTTTAGCCTGCCTCTTCCGACCCGTCTGATATAACCGGCCTTCTGAAGCCTCGTGAGACTCCTGCTCACGGTCTCCTGCCGCAGGCTGATACTCGCCGCGATGTCCGCGAGCTTCATGCTGATACAGCCGTCCAGACATTTTTCATCGCGGTCCAGCAGAAATCCCGCCAGCCTCGTATCCGGATCGCGGATCGACAGAAGCAATACCTTCTCCTTTTCCTCCGTCAGCTCCGTGGAAAGCATGGCGATCAGCCCCAGCGCCATCTCCGGTTCCTGCGTGATCATGCGCATGAACTCTTTCCTGCTGAAAAGACAGGCATCGACCGGCGTCAGACATACGGCGGTATAGTGATAAACCGGTTCCTTCAGAAACAGATCATGCCAGATCGCCTGACCGTCGTGCAGTATATCAAGAATGTGTTCCTCCCCGCCGGCGTCTGTACGGCAGATCTTGACGCGTCCCTTCCGGATGACCAGAATATAGCGGACGGCAGTCTCCTCCTCGATCAGAACCTTTCCTGCGGGGTAGCTTTTGTGAATGACCCCTGCCATCAGTTCCCGCCTCGATTGTTCGGGAAGGCCGCGGAAAAGGCGGATCCGGTCCATGCAGCTCGTATCATTTTTTCCGAAAGGACAGTTTGCAGGTCGATTGTTTTCCGGATCTCTGTATTCTCTCATTTTCCTGTACTCCTCCGTAACCGGGCGTCGCAGCCGCCGCGGTCATTTTCCCTTCCCCGCAGTTTCCCGTTCTTTTCTGTAATGTATGATATTACATTCATCCTGTCAAGCGGTATCCGATCACTCACGCTGCCTCCATCCTGATATTCCGAAACAGGGGAATCCGGCAGAGATTGAGAACCAGTCCCGCGGAAATCAGCCGGTCCAGATAATCGGTCAGGATCTGAACCGTGAAGATCGAACCCGTCATTCCAAGGGGTGTGTGCGATAAGAGCTGAACCAGGATGGAGGATCCCGAGGATGTCACCCCGTGGAAAAGGATGGCATTGATGACCGAGCTTACAATCGTAGACGGCACGGTAATCATCAGAGCGACCAGGAAGATCCGGTGATTGAGCCTCGTATACTTTTTAAAGACAAGGCCGGATACCATTCCGAGAATCATGCCGACCGGCGCAAAATACAGAGAATAAATATCTCCGGTCACGCACATCAACAGGCCGGACGCCAGAGGAGTCACTAATCCTGTGACCGGTCCATACAGATAAGAAATCAGGATGGTTCCGATGCTGTCCAGATAAATCGGAAGGCGTAAAGCCAGAGCAATCTGGCCTCCGACGTAGTTCATGCAAATCGCTGCCGCAATAAAGCAGAGTTTTCTAACCTTATTTCCAGATCTCATCTTCGACCTCCACTCCAAGTAATCTTGTAAGAAACGGTTTCCAGAAACGGTCCGTATTTACCCCGGTGCAAATCTCCGCATTCGCGTGTCTGCGATAGAAATTCATGGAATCCACGACGCTCTGCCCTTCGGCAATTCCTTCCGTCGCGATGTCAGTATAGGCCGGGAAGCCCTGCAGAATCTCCGGGTCGATCACAGACATGACCGCCAGCGGATCGTTGATGACACAGCCGATAATATGCTCCCATTCCCAGTGAAAATCAAAGTAAAATTTTGTGATTTTCTCGACGAAACCCCCGACCTTCGGATTCACCCGTTTCATGTAGGACAGAATCGTCGGCGTGAGAACAATTTTCCGGGTGACGTCCAGGCCGACCATGCGTATCATTTTATTCATGTCGTACAAGGTCTGATAAACCAGATGCGCGGCATCCGGATCCTCCCAATAGTTGTATTCCGCAACCGGGGAACAATTTCCATGACTCCGGAAATTCCCGCCCATGGAAACCAGTTCCCTGATATTCTGAAATTTCTCTGGAGAATGCACAATCAGCTCAGCCAGATTCGTCAGGGGACCCAGAGCGATGACCGAGCAATCATCGCCCGTCAGAATCCTTTGATAAAAGGAAAGTGCCGATTCCCCGGTGGAATGATCCGGCGAAACGTCCGGAAGAAAGCTTTCCCCAAGACCGTCTGCGCCATGGGTATCCAGGGCATTGACATACTTTTTCCGAAGCGGCTTTGCGGCGCCCTTGTAAACCGGAATATCCGTCCGGTTCATGAAGGACAGAACCTTCCGTGCATTCTGATACCCCATATCCACCGGAGCATTTCCGGCTGCGATCGTAATACCGGCGATGTCCAGTTCCGGACTATTGACAGCCAGCATCAGGGCCAGAGAATCATCGATTCCGGGATCACAGTCAATGACTACTTTTTTCTGCAAAAAAATACACCTCGCTTTCCAGAATCTCCCTGAAATTCCAAAAAAAGAGGCGCAACGCGCAAGAGATGACGCCGTATCATCCCCTGCGCTGTAAAAATCTATTACATCTGCCTAGTTTTTTATACTGGGAGGTTCTCGAACCAGTCTGTCTAAAAGAGTACTATATCTGCCGGAATTTGTCCATGGCTGAATTCATCACAGAGGCAAACGCCTTCGCCGTTCTCAAATCTGCATCTTTGAAATGATTTCCCTGATTCCATTCCAGGCGGACGTCGATTTTTCTCTCCTCCAGCAGATCATACGCTTCTCTGATCCGCTCTCCCACCGCTGCCATTACAGGATTTCTGACCTTTTCCTCTTTATCTCCGAGGCTGAGATAAACGTGGTCCGTATGCATCGCATTCTCCCTCATATAATCTACAAAGCCGGGAAACCACATGGACGGAGAAGCCGCGGCAACGCCGCTGAATACGTCTGTCTGGTATGCAGCCCACAGCGCGAACAGACCCGCCAGGGAATATCCTCCGATGATGTAGGTTTTCTCCCGGTCCGTGCAGTATTTCAGCACCGCAGTCAGAGTATCCGGCGCGCCGTTCCCGAAATTCTCTTTTCCGAATACAGCAGGCGCAGTCCAGGGAGACAGTTCCCTGTTCCAGTCCCGGACCCTGGAGGCGATCAGACGGAAATCCGCCCCCGTCTGATCCCGTATCGCCGCCACCTCGGATTCCATCCCCTCCAGATCATGGTCGTCGATCATCTGTATCAACACAATCGGAGCATTCACATTTCCATATTCCGTAAGCATCACTGTTCCACCGCCTCTTTTCTGTAACATCCTGTCACCGCATGATTTTTTCCATTGCCCTGCCCCCGGACAGCTCATCAATCAGCTTATCCGGATAACGGATTTTCTGCATCAGCGGATCCCGGATCTCCTGAACTTTGACTCCATTCCTTTGCCTCTACTTCACCTCATGATCCCGGGGCATTACGACCGTCGGATGTCCGCTGTTGATCCTGAGATAGCATGGACAGTCCCTGTCGTGGTCATTGATGATCCCACATGCCTGCAGGTGAGAATAGATCGTGATCGCACCGACATATTTGAATCCGCGTTTCTTCAGATCCCTGCTGATTTTATCCGACAGGCCGTTGCTGACCGGGATCGGTCCCGTGTCATGTCCCCGGTAAAGAATGACCTTCCCGCCGGAGAATGCCCAGATGTAATCGCAAAAACTGCCGAATTCCTCCCGTATCTTCCGATAACATCGTGCGTTGTTGATTACCGCCTGCACTTTGCGCGAGGAGCGGATCATGCCTTCCGTATTCAGAATACGCTCCACATCCTTTTCATCATAAGCAGCAATCCGGTCGTAATTGAAGTTATCAAAACAGTTCCGGAAAATCTCCCGCTTTTTCAGCATCAGATCCCAGGAAAGCCCGCATTGCAGGCACTCCAGGGTGAGATGCTCAAACATTTTCCGGTCATCATGAACCGGGACTCCCCATTCCGTATCGTGATAGACCCGGTTGGCCTCGTTGATTCCGGCCCACGCGCAATAACCCATATGATCCCCGCCTTTTCTCCAATCTGTCATGATCGTATCACGATGCACGGCGCTGGGCAATACACCTTTTCGTCCGATCTTCTGCCCCGGATCATCTATTGACCATGTGGTCGTTTTATTATATTATATAAATCGACCCGTCGGTCAATTTTAACGACGCAGCGAATTGAAAACCCTACTTGCAAAAGGAGTTCGATATGGCATTACTCGAAGTAAATCATGTACAAAAAATCGATACATCCCGGCGGCTCTCGATAAACCGACTTCCGGATCGGCGGTCCTGACTGCAAATTCTGTATACCAGCCACAAATCCAATCCACAATCGAAGATCAGAATCGGAGGAAGTTCATGAACCGGGAAGAAAAAAACCAGATCACAAGGCGGAAAATACTGGACAGCGCAATCGAGGAATTCTCAGAGCACGGACCGGAAGCTGCATCGATCAATACCATCTGCCAGAACGGGGGCATTTCCAAGGGAATCATCTACCATTATTTTGAATCCAAGAACCGTCTCTATCTGGCCTGTCTGGAAGAATGCTTTCAGGCTCTGACCGATGATTTGAAAAGAAACATCGGCAGCCGTACAGGATCGGATCTTCCGGATCTGTACTTTCAGACCCGGCAGATCTTTTTTGAGCATCATCCGGCATACGCCCGCATTTTCTGCCATGTGATGCTCTTCCCGACGGATCCTCTCCGAACGGAAATTCAGAAGATTCGTAAAAACTATGATGATCTGAATGATCTCTATCTTCATCGCATCCTTGAGCAGAAGCCGCTTCGCAGTGATCTGTCGGAAGATGAAATTCTCCGCTCCTTTCACTGCCTCCAGGACTTCCTCAACGCAAAGATCGCAGCTCAGACAGAGAACAATCCGGACATCGAACATCATGAGGAGGAAAGCCGCCGAATGGTCGATATCTTCCTCTATGGCATTCTCGAAAGGAAGTAAATACAAATGAGTAATCTGTTTCAAATTCTCCGCTGGGCCGCCGTCCTGCTCCTCGCATGGGTTTCAGGAAGGCTGATCACAAAGGCAAAGATGCCTGCGATTCTCGGATGGCTGATTGCAGGAATGTTTCTGGGACCATACGGTCTCGGCATCCTGACCGCCCCGACACTGTCCTCCGGATGGTATCGGATCACAATTACATGGATGCAGTGTGCCTTCGGTCTGATGCTCGGCACCGAATTGATCCTATCGCAGCTCAGGAGCTATGGAAAAGCTCTGATTCTGACTACTCTTTCACAGTCTCTGGGAACCTTTCTTGTGGTCACAATCGTCTTTTCCATCGCTCTGTATGCCACACACAATCCAATCTGGCTGGCTCCCGCCTTCGGCGGCATCGCACTCGCGACCGCACCGGCACCCGCTCTGTCCATCGTTCAGGAATTTCACACCAGGGGACCCGTAACGGACACCCTTCTCCCCATGGCTGTTCTCGACGACATTGTCGGGATCGCAGTATTCTTCACCGTAAATTCTTTCATAGCAAGCCGTGTATCCGGCGGAGCAGTGCCCCTGTATATGATACCGGTAATGATTCTTCTGCCAATCGGAATCGGTGTCCTGACAGGACTTCCTGCAGGCCTGCTTCTCCGTAAAAGAACCGGAAAGGCAAACACGCTGCTTATCCTCATTTTCGGAATTACGATAACTGCCGGCATCGGACTTTTTTTTAATCGGTTTGTCTTCACCAACATTACCCTGAACTACATGTTGATGGGTGTTTCCTTCTCCGCTGTATTCTCCAACATGATCTCGCCTGTGCAGCTTCAGGCAGTTACAGAATGGTTTCATCCCATCCTTGGAATCAGCCTTCTGGCCTCCATTGTGGATCTCGGCGCTCCGCTTGACTTTCATCTGATTATCGGAGCAGGATTCTTCACTGTGGTGTACATTGTCTCCAGATGTCTCGGAAAATACTTTGGCGCAAGAGCCGGGGCACGGGCAACCCACATGCCAAAAACCGTTCAGAAATACCTGGGGCTTACCCTTCTGCCCCACTCCGGAGTCTCTCTGGTCTTTACCGGAATTATATGCGGCGTACTGGCCGGCTCCAGGCCGGAGCTTGCGGCACTCGTAAAGGGCACCATTGCCGCTGCCGCCGTCATCAATGAGATCATCGCCGTCCTCGCCGCCCGGAAAGGATTTGAGCTTCACAACACAAAGCTTGTCGGCATTGTGCCCTGACCGACTTTACATTAATAAACTCACGCTATTCTAATGAATCCAGAAAGTTAAGTAAATCATCCTTTTCCTTGTCTG